>JAWXTQ010000010.1:0-26971 GCA_044433405.1 Rikenellaceae bacterium | reverse complement strand
CATGGTTATAAAGCTAAAAATTTCGTAAAAGCTGGACTAGAAGTCATAATACACATACTTGTAAGTGGCTATGAATCAAAATATAAGTTTAATGTGTTTGATTTTTTGTCATGTAGATAGGGCTCTAATAGTAATAGCACTCCGGTATCTAGTTCATTCTTTTTCATATAACACCAGTGTTTTGCAAAATCATTCTTATGATACTTTAAAATACCTACAGCAGGATCTGCTATAACTACATTATTCTTTGTTATTTCATATATTACAATAAAATGATCCACATTAAATTGGGCTATACATGGAAGCCCTTCATAATCAGATAATTGCTCTAACGACAACTGAACACCTTTTGTTCTAAATCCTATAGATTCTGCTAAGTCGCTTATGTTTAACAAAGAAGAACCTACTTTAGATGTATGACTTTTGTTAACAAGCACTCCATATGAAATAGACTTGCCATAATATTTGCATATCATCTTCAAGCAACTTGCTCCACATGTATTTGAATCTAACTGATGAAAAAAAGGGCGTTTTTTACTCATATCATTTTACATTTCTAACGCATCTAACAGACATTACTGTTGATTTTAAGATTTGAGGATTATTTATAGCTGTTTTTGTAACCTCAAGAGCAATTGCGAATTTGCTTTTCTTCATACCATCGCTTGTCCAATACATACCAATTCTTCCTGCCCCTGACAATTCCCCATTCTCATCAATGGTTCCAGAGTATGGTAGATAAATAAATTTTGTTGCATCACCCTTCTGGTTGTAAATCACAATATTCCCATCTTTCCTATCTATATTGTTCATTATTGCGTTAAGTTCTTTTCTTGTTGGCAGCCTCCAATCACCACCATTTTCCGCTTTGAATTTTTCAACGGCATATCCTACTTCATCTCTGTTGGTTCCCATTGTAATTCTTTCTCTTGGTGCGTTACTGTTATTCCAAGCATAATATTCTCCAAAAGAGTTTATTTTATTACTACTAGCACCAACATTCCTATCAGCAATTTCAATAAAATATGCCTCACCATTTTTTTTGCCTTCTATTTCAAGCTTGATTGTTTTAATTTCCGCTGAATTTTGTGCAAATACAAAATTCACACAAACCATAAAAACAACTAATGTAAATAATCTAATTTTCATAATATTCTATATTTAAAATTAATAATACATTTTTACTCCTTTATAATTTATAACTCTCACTACCTCCTTTCTTACATGAAACAGTACAACTTTTGCAGTTATACTCTCCTGCTTCAATTTGATTCATAATTTCGTCTGATAATAATTCACTCTCTTTTATTGAATTAAAATTTAGTTTTGATAATTTTTTCATAATCTTATGTTTTTAAAAAGTTATTATATTTAAGAATTGCCCCCTTATTTAAAATCTATTATTCTCGCCCCTAAACTCACGCTTCTCAATTTTTTTACCTCTGCTTAGTTGGTAACGAAGCGACAGGGATAAGAATGGACCTCTATTGTATGAAGTTGATACTAAAGAGTTGTTATAGAAACTAATATCTCTCATATTGTCATTGTTACATATAGAGTAAACATTCGCTTTGGCTACAAATCTATCTTTTGCAAATGAGTAGCTAGCACCCAAACCAAACGAATATGTCGGTGTGTAAATTGATTGATACACCTCATATCCAAAGCTATATGATCCGCTTGTGTTAAATGTTAGCTTATCACTAGCATCTATGTGTAATTTATATGATATAGCGCAATCCTGCATATTCCAACTTTCATCTTTTATAGAAGAATATTCATTGCTGTAGTTATAAAACCTACCATACCTTATTCTACCATTGATATTTCCATAAACCGAATTACCAAATAAGACAACTGGCAATGAAAGGTTTGCGTATAGGTAATCCCAATCCGAGACATTCACAAATTTATTATATATGTTATCATCGCTGTCCTGGTTGTATACATTATACATCTTATCCTTCACACTCTTATATTGTAGGTATAAGTTTATTTCGCCCCAAAATGTTTGATCAAAGCTCACGAATGAGTGTTTTTCAGCCAGTAGCATCGTGTTGCCCACACTATAATAATAGTCAGTAATATATGAACGACCAGCAAACATATCGCTATAATTTGGACGTTTTAGATAGGTCATCATATCTATACTTAGTTTATAGTTTGAGCTGTTAAACCAATAGGTAATTGATGGAGTTAAATTATCATATTTAAGAACAGTAGCATCGTCATCAGATAAATCATGCATATTTTGATATGTGTACTGATGTCTAATACGTGCCATTAGCCCCATTCTTTTATTTAAATCATAACGAGCATTAATATATACATTTGATAACGCCTCATCCGCATCCAACTCTTGTAACTCAAACGGACTATAATCTGCATAATAGTAGTTGTTTTTTGTTTTTGCCCTATTGTAGCTTATATTTGCTCCATAATCTACTATAAATTTATCTGTGAATTTTGTGACAAATTTGAGATTTAAATCATGCATATGTCCTTGCATCAAATAGTTGCTAACTTGAAATTTCTCGAAACCTAATTTATAGTAGTAGTCCCCATCTGTTGATCTCGACCCATACATTCCATTATATGTTACATCTAGGTATGTTCTTCTTTTGTCTGAGGTGCTAAACCTTACAGTAGTAGAATACATGTCATTATTAGACTCAGAGTTAAGGATGTTGGAATTAGAATCTGTAGCAACATTGTCGATAGAAGATAGAACATCTAGCCACTCTCTATCAGCATCTATCCAATCATAATATGCAAATAGATTTACATCTAAACAGCTCTCATTCTTAAGATATATTGTCATGTTTGATGAAGAGTTTATGCTGTTTTTTATACCATCCTGCTCTATATACGTTTTGTAATAACTGTCTTTTTCACCCCAATATAGACTATCTTTACGTTGACTCCAAATATCGCTATTGTTAAATGATAGTGTAGTATTGAACATAGTCTTCTTCTTCTTAACCATATAGAAGAGGTTTGCCCCAGCAGACGTATAGCCGTCTTTAACTGCTGCACCCTGCACTGATGCTGATAAAAATTCACTATCGGCCATATCTTTATCAAGTACAATATCCATAACAGCACCACTGCTATCACTGTATTTTCCGTATGAGAGCGTGTTTAATTTAATACTCTTCAAAGCTTTAGCTGGCAGTGACTCCAAGAAGGATGTGAGAGCCTCAGCTGGAATTGTCTGCTTCTGCCCATTAACATATATAGTAACTCCTTGTCCGTTTAACTCCCATGAACTACCAGAGCCAATAACCCCAGGTAGACGTGAAAGCACCTCTGTAGTATTTAGCTTCTCATAGTTTTTAATCTGTTTTACATCAATATTCATTTCAGTCCTATTGTAAGTGATTAACGGCTTACTACCAGTTATAACAACATTCTCTATCACTAGTGGACTAGGTTCTAAAACAATCTCAATTGGGCTCATGTCAAGAGGAACAGAAACACTCTTGGCTTTATAACCGATATAACTACTGTTTACAACTGCATCATTTAAATCTATATCTCCAATAGTTATAGAAAATGCTCCTAAACTATCACACAATGCCTGATACAAAGTGTTCTTATACTCTTTACTACTCACAGTTACAACTGAGTAAGAAGCAGTCTCTCCCTTACTTAATTTAACTCTACCTTTTAAAATCAATTCTTGAGCAAAAGAATAATTGGTTGTTGATATCAGCATAATAAATAAACCGATAAGCCTGTTCTGTATAAAAATTTTAATCATATTATCATAGTTTAGAGTTTATTGTATGCGAAATTCGTTTTTAATGAAGTCTCAACATCGAGCATAAAGATGTCTGGTTTAAAAGCAGGTACCACACCAACTATGGTCTGGTAATGCACCTCACTACCAGCAGCCTCTAGCCCCTTGACTGTCGTATATCCAAACGCAATATCGTTATCTACTAGCATGATTCGTCTCTTCATCATAGTTATCTTAATTATTCACCTCTCTCGTTTTGGAAGCAAAATCTCCTAGCCTTAAAGTATCGGATGAAGCACCGAGTGCATTTAAAGTGCTAAGGAATATAAATATGTATAGTATTAGTTGTCTTTTGTATCTATAAACTTATGTACAAAAGTAAAAACAATATGCTAAAAATACAAAATTTAATTAATAATTATTCTGTATTTTTAGCATATAATAACTTAATTAATTGTTTATAAGTAGTTTATGATAGATAATTATTTTATCAAATTATACTTTTTGCCAACTATCTTCATCGCATTTATAAAATAATCCATATCATTCTTTGTATGGCATGCCATTGGTCCAACCCTGATTCTTGACAGCTTAGGTGGCACTACTGGAGGGAAAATGTAGTTTACAAAGATACCCATATCAAAGATGTCCTTAGACATGCTTGTTAAAATGTACTCATCACCAATAATTATAGGTATTAGAGCGGACTCAGATTTAAGTATGTTATACCCAAGGTTTTCTAGTCCATTTTTCAAATAGCTGCTATTTGCCATAAGCCTATCAATAACATCCGACTCTTTCATATGCTTAAGCACTTCAAGGGCAGAGGCGCATATGTTAGGAGGCAGAGAGGTTGAATACATATTGCTTCTTGCATATATTCTTAGATAATCTATTATATCTTTACTTGCCGTTATATATCCACCGACCAAACCTATAGCCTTGCTTAATGTGCCTGTTAAAATAACATTACTGTTGTCGGTAATTCCAAAATGACTCAGCGTTCCTGCACCTTTATCGCCAATAACACCTGTAGCATGTGCTTCATCAACAAGAACATCCTCCTCCACATCAACAAAATCATCAGTTGTTTTATCACAAGAAATAAATATTGCCGTAGATATGCTACATATCAATAACAAATTGAGTAGACTTTTAATTTTCATAGCTTTATTTTTTATATTAAACAGTTTTTTACAGGTTTTTGTGAATACTTAAATGTAATCAAATATTATTAAAATACCAAATTATTTAATAAAAATATCTCATGTATAGATACAATAAAAACGTAACTAGTTTATATAATGCAAAATGACTAACAAATATTTATATAATATAATTTACTCTTTCATAAAAAATAGCACAAAAATATTTTTTTTATAATCTTTTTAATATTAAATTTGCAACATTAAAACATATAATAATGGAAAATAAACAGCGACGAACTCGTAGAACTAACGAGCAAATAGAGAATGAAATAGACGAAGCAATAAAACGCTTAGTAGAAGAGAAAGGCTTTATTGATTTCCCTGTTACAACAATTTTTAATGAGGCTGGGGTTGATCCGAATGCTTTTTACAGAAGATACAAAGGACTACCAGAGATATATAATGAGATAGCTAGAAAATATGATTTTTGGGTTAACGACTCAATACGAGTATCTGATTTGGCAGTTATAGGTGACGAGGAGTTTATGAAACAGACTCTTAATAATCTATATAAACACATAAATGAAAATAAGATTATGCAAAAACTGCTGCTATGGGAGCTTACAGAGGTGAATAGCACAACCCAACACACAGCACAGCTAAGAGACACGCTAAATCATACTTTATTATCTTATTATAACAACTCACTTAGCAAATCGGGATTGAATACTAACTGTATATTTGCTATATTAATCGCGGGTATATACTATCTCATACTACAGAGGGGTATTGCAACATTCTGCCTTATAGATTTCTCCTCTGAGCAGGGAGAAAAGATACTAGAAGAGACAATAGGTCAAATAGTTGATATGTTATATCAAAAACAAGAGCAAAGCATCAAACAAAGAGAGACTATTGAAAAAATGCTTGCAGACAGAATATCCAAGAAGAAGATATGTCACTACCTAAACCTCTCAATGGAGGATTTGAAAGATTTTTAGGATATTGTATATTGGTAAAACAGGTCAATTTCTGATATTGAGAAAATATTAAAAACCCCAACCTATCGTTTAAAGGTTGGGGTTTTTATCATCACGCCACAGAGCATTTTTTGCTGCGCAAAAGTGCTTTTAAAGGGCGGTGGCGAAGCTGAGATCTGGACGCTCCTTGCGGAGGGCAGGGGTCATCGACCCCCTTGGGAGAAACTGCGTTTCTCTATTGCTCTCACTCGGTGAGCAGAGTCATTAATCAAGATCAACTCCCGTAAGTACACCTGATAAATTAAACTTGAGTTCAATTTGGTTATCAAGTTTTACTTCGTAACCAGTGCTATCTTTGTCAAGCTCTACAACTAACTTATCTGAATAGTTCGAAGCGATATACTCGTTAATTGGTGTTGGGATAATAGATGTTGGCACACCTGTAATAGTTGATTTTACACTCTCCCATGATCCGCTTTTGTTGAAATCTATAACTGTGCCGTCAGTTAGTACCACAGTATACTCTTTATCAAAGAGTGCTTTATCGTATGTTACCAACATGATGTTATCTTCATCAAAGTGCTCGTTAATTGTGTTTAAAGCTGCTGTAGGCAGTGTTGCTGAATCTACTATAGATTCTGTCTCTTTTTCACATGAGCTTAGCGAAAATGCTATAGCTATTATTGTCGTAAGTGCAAGAAATAATTGTCTCATTTTTTTATAATTTTAATTTATTAGTTATCAACCTCCACTAAATCGCCTTTTTTGTTGAATTTCAACTCAAGGTCGTTATCAAGCTCTAACTCGATTGATTTGTGGTCTTTCTCAACTTTAAGCACTTTGTTGTTAGGGAACTTTGCTTTGACGTAAGTGACTATCTTTTCAGGGATAATATCCATTGGAACTTCGCTGTTGCGTTTACACTCAATCTCGCTCCAATTGCCTGATTTGTCGAATTCGATCTTTACGCCACTGGTAAGGATAACCTTGTAATCTTTGTCTAAAACACCGCGCTCCATTGTAGCTATGGATATCTTATCCGATGGATAATTTTTTTCAATAAATGATTTCGCACTTTTTGGAAGCATTTCTTGATCAATTACTCTCTCTTCTGCCGCTAGGGTGTTGATGCTTAGTAGTACAACTACAAGTGAATACAATAACTTTTTCATAATCTTCTTTGTTTTAAATTGTTTTTAATCTGATACAAAAGTAGAACCTAATTCTGAAGACAAACTGAAGATATGAACAAAATTTAATTTTATTTGAACTTTATTTCAAATTTATGCAGTGAATCAACAAACGAGTAATTCACTGTAAAATCATATAACTTACATATAGAAAGGACTATAGATAGACCAAGCCCCGAAGTTCCAGATTTAGAATTTCCTTGATAAAATCTGTTAAATATTTTTTTACTATCGAGAGCTTCTTGCACACCACTATTAGATATAGTGATTGTTTGGGGGGTAATATCAATATTTATTACTCCATTTTCAACATTATGAGCGTAGCTATTCTTAATAATATTAACAGCAAGAGTTGCTGCTAGGTCGCGATTAATCTCAACAAGACAACTACCCGATTCATTAACTTCTAGTTTGATATTGCGGTGTGCGTTGAGCTCGCTTAGTATATTAACATCATGGTGAACAATCTCATTGATGTTGACTATGCTATTTTCGAATCCTCCATTCTCAATTTTCGAGAGCATTAACAAGGTTTTATTTAGGCGTGATAGGCGTGAGAGTGTTGACAAGCTCCCCGCTACATCTTTCATCTGCTGTTGGTCTAGTCCGCTTTCGCATAACAGCTCAAGGTGATTTTGACAAATTGCAATAGGCGTTTGCAACTCATGCGAGGCGTTTCCTATAAACTCTTTCTGCTCCTCAAAGGCACGACGGCCACGTTGTGCAAAGTTCTCTATAGCTATACTTAGCTGCTCGATCTCTTTTATATTGCTTTTCTTTATGTCAGGCAATTCGCACGTTTCAATATTACTGCTGTGTAGCCAACTCATAAATCTATCGAGAGGTCGCAACGCTCCTTTGATGGTTATAGCGTTGATAAATACAATAATCACCACCAGAATTACAAAAAGAATCGCTAACGAACTCCATATTGCATCAATGAGATCTTCATTGTCAATAGTGGGAGTAATCACTGTCACCTCATAGTAATAGTCGTTAATATCACGAAATAGTTGCCTAAGAATGCGTGCTGGTTCGTACTCTTTTTTATACTTAATAAATATCTCCTCATTAAAAAAACCCTCATTAGCCTTTGCAATATGCAAACTATCTTTACTTACTGAGCGGAGATAGTAGGTGTTGTTTGAGCCATTGTCATTAATTGGCATCTCATCTCCTGATAAGAAACTTTGAATTATCATTGCTGAATAATCCTCTAGCACATCGTCGGTCTCATCGTTTATCTCGTCGACAATCACCCAATAGAAGAGCATTGCCCACAATCCCAACACAACCACTAGAGAGATTGTGACACGCGACATTATATGGTTAATAAGTTTCATTTAAATAAAATTTATTTTATACCCAAAACCATATATAGACTTAATCTCTACTGTTGAACCTGCTGCAACAAGCTTACGCCTAAGATTTTTCATGTGTGTGTAAATAAAATCAAAGTTGTCAGCTTGATCAATAAAATCGCCCCACACAGCCTCTGCAAGACTCTCCTTGCTGATTATATGGCCATTACGAACAGCAAAATGCAATAGGATATCATACTCCTTGCGGCTCAGATCGAGCTGCGTTTCACCTACCGAGGCCAACGATTTATCAAGTGCGATTGTTACGTTACCGATAGTGATTATGTTTCCACCACTATTGCTTTTTCGGCGAATGATACTTCCAACTCTTGCTGTAAGTTCAGATATATGAAATGGTTTAGATAGATAGTCGTCAGCACCTAGATTTAGCCCCACAACCTTATCATCAACCGAGTCTTTAGCCGATATTATTATTACTCCTCCCAATTTATTGCTACTTTTCAACTCAGCAAGTATTTCAAGTCCACTACCGTCAGGCAGCATAATATCAAGTAGGATGCAATCATATTCAAAGATAGATATTTTAGAGTGTGCCTGCTCAAATGAATGAGCCCTCTCCACAATATAACCCTCACGACACAATGCTCTGTCGATAGTTTCGGCTAGAGCTACCTCATCTTCGATAACTAATATTTTCATTCTTCGTAAATGTTATGGTAATCTACAAATGTAATCATTTATTTGGATTAAGCAAAAAAAGATAGAAACGCCTTTAGCGCTTAGGGTGAATAGAATAAAATTTCACCAATAATTATTCTAATTAAAAAAACCGCTCGGTGAGCATCCCCATTAATCACTAATCATTAAAAAATCCGTATACGATATTTTATCTTCCTAAGCGTGATTTGTACGCTCTCTAAGGCAAATTGTTTCGCTTGATTGAACTCTTTGCCAACTGCGGTTTTTATAACTATCTCACGGATGTAGTAGTTGTTGATTTTGTCAACTATTGGAGCTGTTGGCTCCGAGATTCTTGACCTTAGATATTTGCGCATGTGCGACACAAAGCGATTGCAGGCGTGTGTTAGCTCCTGCTCATCAGTGTGTTCTATGCGGAAGATAATCATCCTGCAAAATGGAGGATAAAAAAAGCTTTTTCTTTCGTAAATCTCACGATGGTAGAGTGGTGCAAAGTTGTTGTCGGTGAAGTTCTTGAGGAAGTCGCCTTGAGGTGACATCTGAAGTATCATCAACGACTCTTTGCTGTTTATGAGCATGCTGCGAAGTGTTGTTAATAGTTGAAATGCGCGTTCGTTGTTTTTGTAGTCTGGGAGTGAGAATAGATTATCACCATTAACTACAGCTAGCATAGTGAGATTAGAGATGGGAGGAAGGGCAGTAAGTAGCTGAGTACCTATAATAATGTCAGCTTCGCAACTATCTATTGCACGCATAGTCTCAGCAAAATTTGAGGTTGCCTCGGATGTGGTTGCATCAACTCTGACAACTTTAAAGTGCGGAAATAGAGATTTTAGTTTCTCCTCGACATTCTCACTGCCAACACCCTGCTTGACTATATTGTGACTTGCACAGCTACGGCACTGTGTTATGTTGGTGTAGCTCTTGCCGCAATATCGGCACTTAAAGCTGTTGCTTGACTTATAGTAAACCAATACTGAGTTGCAGCTGTCACAAAACTGTAGTGCTCCGCAATCTGCACATTCAAGTGTTGTTGCAAAACCTTTGCGGTTTTGGTAAATCAACACCTTCTCACCTCTGCTGCATCGCTTTTCTATCTCGCTAATGATGAGTTTGCTTAAGAATCGACGATCGGAGCTGCTATCTATCATTTTTTTATCACTTCGTGCAATGGCGCGCCTATCAATAGCTACGATCTTTTGCTGAAAGTGAGTTTTCTGAGATATTAATTTGTATTTGCCTATCTCGGTGTTGTGTATGCTCTCAACCGATGGTGCGATTGATATGAGAATAGCTTGTGCACGGTGGATATGTGCTAAGTAGACTGCGGCATCTCTGGCATTAAATGGAGCTTCGTGTTCGCGACCATTGTAGAGAGTATCGTGCTCTCTATCTACAATCACTAACTTTAGATTGCTAAATGGCAAACCTACACCCATTCTATTTGTCAACACAACAACCCCTGATTTGGAGTTGATTATTGAGAAGTAGGCTTGATGTTGACGATTTTTGTTGGCAGACTTCTCGTAGATAATTAGATTATCTGCAAAATATTTCTCAAATACTCTCTTGTAGCTGCTATAGCGCGTAAGCGTGGGTGTGATGAATAACACCTGTCCGCCTTCTTCTAATGCTTTGTTTATTGTTGCTACGACCATTGTTGATATCTCTTGGTCGTTTTGCGCCTCTATTAATATGGTTTTACCTCCTCCTAGTTCGTTGGCTACACTTTGAGCGAGTGAGTTTGACTCAATTTGGTGCAAGGGGGTGAAACTAGGTAGAGAGTATCTCTTTTCGCGGCTGGTTGACTCTATGCACAACACACCGCTTTTGACTAATTGCAATATTAGTGCGCTGCTATACCCTTTTGTTAAGAACTCTTTGCGGCTAAATCTTAGGTTGTAGTCGTTTGACGACTGCAACTGCTCTAGGATGTCGATAATTAGCTGATATTGTCGCTTTTTGCGTGCTAATTGTTGAATAAGGGCAGCTATCTCCTCCTCTGAGCGGTAGCACTCATTGAGATAGATGAGTGCTACCTGTTCAAATCCAGTAAGTGAATCAAAAGAGTAGTTTATCTCACCATCTTCAGCCATCTTGTAGTTGGTAGATGGTTTGAGTATTGATGGTAGAAAGTTATACGAAATAGATCCGATAGGGAGTAGGTAGTAGTCACTCAGCCATCGCCAAAAATCTATTTGTAGCTGAGTAACAACGCTTTTTTCGTATATGACACTCTCGATTGAGCGTAGTTTGTTGCAATCGAGGCTTGTCGCTTCAGATATCTCCACAACAATGCCACCAACAATTCGTCTCTTGCCAATTGGCACAGCAACAAAAGAGCCTACGTTTATTCTTGACTCTAATTCATCGCTGTTGATTAGGTAAGAGTAGGTGGTTTTAATGGCTATTGGTAGAAGAACTTGTGCAACTTTCATATCTCTTAGATAGATGTTTATCTAACCCTTAACCTCTGCTTTAAGCGAAGTACAGAGGTGCTTTTAATGTTGTTAAGACTACATATCTTAGCTACTGTTGTGCCATATTTGCGTGCAATTGCACCAAGCGTATCTCCACTTTTAACGGTGTGATATACTGCGTTTGACTGAGTAATTGCTGTTTTTATATCATCGCTGTTTCCTGCATCTTTTAATGCCTCTGAATCAATGGCATTGGCAAATTTCTCAGCACTGCTAGTGTTGAATTCAATCTCATCTTCAAGAATTTCGCTAGCGCGTGAGTTGATGTTTAGGAAGCTCTTGTCTAGAACAAAATTTGCATACCTTAAGCTGCCTGTCTCGAAATCAATAAGAAAATCGGGGTCAAACGATTGGTCGCGGTAACGTAGCTCGTAGTGAAGATGGTTGCCGTAGCTTCGGCCAGTGTTGCCAACATAACCAATTACTTGTCCGCTCTTAACATATTCATTCTCCTTTACATTCATGGTGCAGAGGTGTCCGTACCACGACTCTAGGCCATTTTCACATCTAATGATAACTAAGTAACCATATCCTCCACTGTTCCATTTAGCATATCGCACCTTGCCATCAAATGTAGCGTATAGTGGAGTTCCTTGAACTGCACCTAAGTCGATACCTTTGTGGTCGCGACCGTTGCGAATTCCATATTTTGATGTAACGCGTGCTCCTAAAATTGGAGCGTGAAAATCATCTAAATCATCAACTATCTTAAGCTCAATTTGTGCAGGGAGTTCAGTGAAACTGATATCTTTATATGCAAAAAGCTCGTTGTTATCCCAGTGGTGACCAAACTCCTGATAGAGCTGCATGCGGTGTGCATCATCAACAAGATAATCCCAAGTGCCATTTGAGTAGACAACGATTTTGCTGCTGGCGGTGTTGCCATCAATAGTGTCGATAGGTACTGCCATTAGTAGCGATTTGCTGACCTCTTTGCGCTGGCTATATCCTACGCTGCAAAGCGATATTAGAATTAGTGTAAGGTGAAATTTTAAATAGTGATGTAAATTATTCATTGTTTTTATATTATTCTTTTATGTAAGATCGTTTTACACGAGGCGAAACAGATGTTAACACCTCATATTCAATTGTTGATAGTTTTGCTGCCATCTCTTCTAGGGTCGGTTCAGCTCCAAATATTGTTACGTAGTCGCCTATGTTAATATCTATGTCAGTAGAGTCAATCATTGCGCTATCCATCGAAATATTTCCAACTATTGGCGCAAGTTTTCCATTTATCATTACACTCCATGCACCGCAACTTAACGAGCGTCTTAATCCGTCGGCATAGCCGATTGCAATAGTTGCTATTTTTGAGTGGTGTTGAGTGAAATGGCGACGGTTGTAGCCTACGCTCTCTCCTTTTGCAACGTGGCGAATTTGTGTAACAATGCTTTTAAGCTGGGCAACGCCTTTTAGTTGAGCTTTGTCGCTGCCATAACCATATGCTCCGATGCCAATACGCACCATGTCGTAATGGGCATGAGGAAAGCGGCTTATAGCGGCGCTATTGCAGATGTGACGTATAGGTTTGTTATCTAGATTATTGATAAGTTGTGAGCTCATTGCATCGAATAGGCCGATTTGATACTCAGTGAACTCATCGTGATGAGCATCGTCGCTTGCAACTAAATGTGAGAATATTGATTTTACCTCTACGCTATTTTGACCCTTGAGTATTGTTATTAGCTCATCTATATGGTGTTTGTTAAACCCTACTCTGTGCATTCCGCTATCAATTTTGATATGGATAGGGTAGTTTGTAACTGCCATGGCTTTACACTCGGCAATAAAATTGTGTAGCACCTCAAAAGAGTATATCTCAGGCTCTAAAAAGTGCTCAATCATTGAGCGGTGAGAGCTGTAATCGCTGCCTAGTACTACAATTGGTAGTGTTATGCCGCTCTCTCTAAGTGTGACACCCTCGTCGCAATATGCAACCGCTAAGCTGTCAACTTTTGCTCTTTCTAAAGCTTTTGAAACTCCTACCGCTCCACAACCATAAGCTTCGGCTTTAACCATAACCATAGTTTTAACCTCTCTCTCTATCTTGCTTCTATAGAAGGCTATGTTATGGAGTAGATTGTCGATGTTAATCTCCAAAATGGTGTTGTGATGCTTATGCTCAACTACTCTAAGCAGTTGCTCAAGCGCAAAACTGCGACACCCTTTAAGCAAGATTAGTGAGTTTGATATAAGTGAAGTATCTAGTTTTTTGATGCACTCGTCAACTGATAAGAACATCGAATATTTTAGCTTTTTAAACTTGCTCTGCTGCTTTGTGAGCTCTGGACCAATGCCAATAAAATACTCTATAGATGCCGAGCTAAGCAGCTGGGCAACTTTTGAGTATAGTAGCTCACTATCTAGTCCAGATTGTAGAATATCTGATAATATTACAATCCGTTTTTGTTTGTTGTTGCTAATGGATTGCATGTAGCTAAGAGCCTCTTTAATTGAGCCTAGGTCGCTGTTGTAGCTGTCATTTATGATTAGTGAGTTGCCCTTGCCATTTAGTAGTTCCATTCTCATGGAGATGCGCTGTAGTGCGGCGATTTGTTTGTCTAAATCATTTGGCATATAGTTTGCAGCTGAAAGCAGTGCAATTGCTGCAAAGATATTCTCTTTGTATATGTTGTCGTCAAATGGAGATGTTACGCTAAAGCTATTCTCATTCCAAGGTGAGAGTTTGGTTCTGTCAAAGCGGCTCTCTATGATTTGTGACTCCCAAGATGAGCTATTGTATACTATCTTTTTGCAGTTAGGAAGCGTTGCTAATAACAGTTTTTCCTCTAGCTTTTGGCTATTGTCCGTGAAATTTTCGCTGTGTGCATCGCCAATATTGGTGATGACTACAATCTCAGGGTCGATTATTTTTGCTAGCTTAGCCATCTCTCCACATTTAGAAATACCAGCTTCGATTATAATTAACGACTCTTTTCCGCTTGTGCGCAGAAGTGAAAGTGCAACACCAAGTTGTGAATTGTAGCTCTTTGGAGAGCGAAAAAGTGCTCCCTCTCCATGATAGAGTTGCGATGCAATCTCTTTTACTGTGCTTTTTCCGCTACTTCCTGTGATTGCTACTACAGTGGCCTTGCTTTTGGTGCGATGGTGCATTGCAAGCTCTTGCAGAGCGTTAAGCGTATCATCTACAACCACAAAACCAGCTAGTGGGTATTTCTCAAACTGAGTAAAGGCAGTTGACACCATAAACGCGCGAATGCCCTTGTTGTAACACTGCTGAATATAGTTGTGTCCGTCAATCTTAGCACCATTTAAAGCTACAAACAGCGCGTTGTCGCTGCTATACAGCATGCGAGAATCGTAGCAGATGCTTGCGCATAGAGAGTCAATGCCAATAAAATTGGCGTTGCAGATGGATGCTATTTCGGATAATAGGTATTGCATGACAGAGTTAGACTATAGCTGTTTAGTTGATACTCTCACTATCTAGATGTATTTTTAGTGCCTCCTGGAAAATATTATCTAGGTTGTTGAAGTATAAATAGAAGCCATTGTCGTCAGCACCACTATTACGTGAAATGTATGCAAAAAGATAGTTTTTGATGGTAGCTTTCTCTTTGGCTGATGGGTTTACACTCTTCTTTCTTGAACGTGCAAACTTTACAAAACCATTGTATATTGCATCTCCATTCTTCTCAAAATAGCTCTTTAGTTCCTCTAGTGTGGTGATTTCTATTAATTCACCTCTGTTTTTGTCGGTAAACTCTAAAGCGTATTTTAGTAGTGTGTTGTCGTTAAATACTTTGACAACACCAGAAGTGTATATTGTAGTGTCTAGAGGTACAAAAACGTCAGGCATGATACCGCCACCGCCATAAACTATTTTGCCGTTTGGAGTGGTGTATTTTAGTGAGTCAACTAGCTTGATGCTATCTTTGTATAGTAGCTCCATACGCTTGTAACGCTCAATGAAGTCGCTGTAATATTGATCGTAACCCTTGTCGTAAGGGCGTTGTATTGAGCGACCAGTTGGAGTGTGATAACGGGCGATAGTTATGTTTACGATTGAGCCATCGCTTAGAGGTATTGATTGTTGCACTAGGCCTTTACCAAATGAGCGACGACCGATGATTGTACCTCTGTCATTGTCTTGAAGTGCTCCTGCTACAATTTCGCTCGAAGAGGCTGATGTTTCATCAATCATAACAACTAAATCTTGGCTTTGGAACCTGCCAGTGCCATCGCTATACTGCTCTGCTAAACGTGATTTACGCCCTTCGGTGTATACTATTAATTTGCCCTCTGGGAGGAATTCATTTGCTATTAAGATTGCTTGATCAAGGTAGCCTCCTGAGTTTGCAGTAAGGTCAAATATGAGTTTTTCCATACCTTGTGATTTTAGCTCCTCTACGGCCTTGATAAACTCTGTGTGAGTTGTGCGTGAGAATTGTAGTAGTTTGATATATCCAACTTTAGGAGCAACCATATATGCTGCATCAATGCTCTTGATAGCAATCTTCCCACGTACAATATCAAGAGAGAAAAGCGAATCATTGCCTGATCTCTCAACTTTAATCGTAACGGTGCTGCCACCTGGGCCTTTGAGCATTTTAACAACTTCGTTTTGGTTTATCTTGCGTCCTGCAACTAGTGAATCGTCAATTATTATAATTCTATCGCCAGGTAGCATTCCCATAGAGTCGGCTGGTCCACCTGCAATGACAGATTGAACTATAATAGTATCGGTTGCCATGTTAAACATTATGCCAATCCCATCAAAATGCCCCTCTAGTTGCTCTTGGTTCTCAACTGCATCTACAGCAGGGATATATGCTGAGTGAGGGTCAAGCTTGTGGAGCATTTTC
The DNA here is from genome assembly GCA_044433405.1 of Rikenellaceae bacterium. Lineage (GTDB taxonomy): Bacteria > Bacteroidota > Bacteroidia > Bacteroidales > Rikenellaceae > CAMQVM01. The sequence continues at coordinate 10,581 of JAWXTQ010000010.1, read as the reverse complement.
TCGATATACTCCTCGCTTAAGGTGTCAACATTTACTGCATCAACATACTTCTTGTCGATAAGGTTTAATATGTAGCCAAACTTCGAAGCTGATAGCATATTGCTACGGCTAGCGTTGCTAACGACTCTTGTTACTTCGGTGTTTGCACTAAAACGACCACCTAAAAATGAGACTATTACAAGTATCGAGACTATTACAGGGATGAATATTGTAGCTGTTTTATTATGGTGTTTCATGATAATGGTTAAAATTTATTTCTTTAAAAAAGTTTTTATAAGCTACAAAGTTAAGATAAAAATGGGGAGTATGCAATACTTATAAACATAAAAGGTTTTAAGGTTATTTGAAAAAAGTGGATTTTTTACCTATATTTGTGGCAGATACAAAATAAGTTAACCTTAAAACCGAATTGCTATGTATGGAAGTTTAAAATTAAAAAGTTTAATCTTTACTTTAATTGTTCTGCTTGCTACAGCTTGTGGGCAACAAAAAGAGGAGGAGTATGCGAAAGTTATTCCTAGTGATGCGTCAAATCTCATATCTATTGATGTAGGCTCACTCATTGAAAAGGCTGGGCTTAATGGGGCTGATGGCGACAAAATTAAGAGCGAAATTATCGAAAATATCAGCGGTAATCTCTCAGAATCAACAATAAAGCTTTTGAGCGAAATTGTTGATAACACTTCGGTTTCGGGAGTTGATTTGCTTTTGCCAATCTACTCGTATCTCACAATTGATGGTGATACAAGCGATGAATTTTATTTGACGATAGTTGCTAAGATGGGTGATGAAGTTAAGTTTAATAGTATGATTAACCAACTTGCTGAGGAGGAGATATTAGCTCCTGTTATAGTGGGTGATGTTTGTAGCTACTCTCTCTCTGCTGATAAGGAAGATATTATTGCTTTTAATGAGCATGCTATAATATTGGTATCTACGCTCGATAGTGTCGATAAATTAGGAATGGTTACAGATATGTTTAACCTTGGCGATGAGCAAAACATATATGCAAATTCTGATTTTCAGAGAATGATTGCGTATGATGGTGACGTTAAATTTATGGGAGGATTGGATGATTTGCCTGAAGATATTACTCTGCAAATTAGAGCTCAGTTGGTAGGTTCTCAGGTAGATGTTACTAAATATCGTGTTGCTGGAGCGATTGCTTTTGATGATGGGGAGTTCTCTTTGGTGTGTGAAAACTATAGTAATGACCCTGAATACCAAGCTTATATTGACAAGGTGGCTAGCAAAACAGAGCCAATGAAAGGGGATATAGTGAGTAGCCTTCCTGCAAGTAGTTTGGCAGTTATAGCCTCTTATTTTGACGGTGAATTTGCAGTTGAAGAGTTTAAAATTAATCAGCTGCTTAGTGCTAAAAATGCGCGCGATACTATATTTGTTAAGTTGATTGAAGATTTTGTCTCTTCTTTTAAGGGAGATGTTGTGGTGTCGCCAGTCTCTTTCAACAGTATGACCGACTTTTCGGTGCGTATCCTTGCGGATGTAAAAAGCGGAAGTGGTGAGGCGTTAGAGGCTCTTTTGAATCATCAGCAGATTAAACCATTGATTAAGAGTGATGGAGATGATAGTTATTATATCTCTACTCCTTTTATTACGGTCTATATTGGCATTAAAGATGATGTGTTCTATGTGCTAAATAATAGGTCTGATATAGATAATATCGGTAAAAAAGTGAGCAATTCAATCGTAACTCAATACCCTAATGTTAAGGGGGTAGTAAATTATAGTGTTGTTAATGTTAGTGAGGTGTTAAGAGTGTTAGAATTGTTCGATTTAATGAGTGTTGTGCCTGGTGAGATGATTGGTGTTTGTCGCGAAATTAGCTTTGTGGAGTCTACGGTTACAAAAGATTCGAAATTTACTTTTAAAATCGTATTGAGTGATAAAAATGTGAATCCTTTGAAGCTAGTAACTGAGGTAATATTTAATTAAAGGGTGTTTGTATGCTTAGCATAAATTTAAATAGGCCACTTCCTCTCTACTTCTCAAGTGGAGTAGGGGGTGAAGGGTCGGATATTTGGGATAATACTCTTGTCATGTCGCGTGGCAAGAGTTATCTCGTTTTAGCCAATTCGGGAAGAGGTAAGACATCGTTGTGTAGTTTTTTGTATGGCATGCGATACGATTATAGTGGCGTTATAGCTTTTGATAATCGAGAGCTTCGCTCACTGAAAACTGCCGACTGGATTGATGTTCGAAAGAGTAGTCTGAGTCTCTTTTTTCAAGATATGAGGCTCTTTTCGGAGCTGACATCATTTGAAAATATTGAGCTGAACAATCGATTGACCAACTACAAAAAAAAGAGTGAGATAAAAGAGTTGTTAGCGGTTTTTGGTTTAGAATCAAAAGTTCATCAAAAGCTAGAGAGGCTCTCGCTCGGAGAGCAGCAGCGTGTTGCTTTTATTAGATCTCTATGTCAGCCATTTGATTTTATTCTGCTTGATGAGCCTGTTAGTCACCTTGATGAAGATAATGCGGCGATTATGGCTTCGGTTTTAAAAGAGGAGTTGAAGAGTCGAGAAGCAGGGGTTATTGTGACATCTGTAGGGAATACTTTAGATTTGGCGTATGATAAAATATTAAAATTATGATGTTACTTTGGAAACTACTTAGAAAAAATATTAATCTTAGTCAGATAGTTGGTTTTGCTATTGCTAATCTGGTTGGAATGGTAGTTTTGATGTTGGGTGTGCAGCTCTATTTTGATATCCGAACAATCTCAAATCAGAACGATAGCTTTATGAAGAGCGACTACCTAATTATCGCAAAGAGGGTTTCGCTTATAGGGTCAGCCCTGGGGCAAAAGGGGGGCTTCTCGATAGACGAAATTGAGCAGATTAAGAGTAAACCATTTGTTGAGAGTGTTGGAAAGTTTAGTAGCTCAGATTTTAGAGTGTATGCAAGTATTGCAATGGCAGGAAATGGCATTTCGTCCGATATATTTTTTGAGTCAGTGCCAGATGCTTATCTGGATACAAAGCTTGATAGTTGGCATTTTAACCCTGATATCAATACTATTCCTATAATTATTCCGAGTAACTATCTTAATCTCTACAACTTTGGTTTTTCGCAAAGTCGAAACTTGCCGCGTCTTACTCAGGATGCTATCTCAATGGTTAATTTTGATGTTAATATATCGGGTGGGGGTAGTTCTGACAATTTTAAAGGTCGAATTGTTGGCTTTTCGAATCGACTTAACACTATTCTTGTACCAGATGCTTTTATGCAGTGGGCGAATAATAAATATAGCAAAAATAGCACTAGAGAGGCAACTCGTCTAATTGTTGAGGTGCAGAATAGCGCGGATAAGAGACTTTTATATTTTATTAAAGAGCGTGGTTACGAGATTGAGGGGGATGCTTTAGCTGATGGAGAGATGGCCTATTTTGCCCGTCTAATTACGATGATTGTGCTTGTTGTGGGTTTTATAGTAACCTTTCTTTCAATATATATTCTTATTCTTAGTGTATTTCTCCTTCTAGAGAAGAATAGTTCAAAAATAGAAAATCTTTTGCTTATGGGCTACTCATCTTGGAGTGTGATTATCCCTTATAGCGTGTTTGTTGCGCTGGTGAATTTGCTGATAATGATAGTGTCAGTGTCGTTAGTAGTCTATTTAAGAGGTTTTTATGTTGAAGCTTTGTCGGGGGTGTATTCTTTAACTAGCGAAGCTTCTGCTTCAATCTATCTGGTAGGTGGAGTGTTGTTTTTTGTAATAACTATTATCAATAGTGCCATAATAAAAAATAAAATATCTAAAATATAAAAAGTTTGTATATATTTGTATCTTAATTTTAATTTAAATATGATACTTAAACCAAAGGTTACAATAATTACTGTTGTATGGAATGCTAAAGATGCACTAAAACGAACAATCGAAACTATTAAACAGCTAAAATACGACAACCTTGAATATATAGTCGTTGATGGCGATTCGACAGACGGAACAAAAGAGGTAATTGAGCAAAATAGCATCAATATAACAAGCTGGATTAGCGAAAAAGATAACGGAATATATGATGCAATGAACAAAGCTTTAAGAATGGCTACTGGTGATTATGTGTGGTTTATGAATGCTGGCGATACTATCTATTCGAGTGATATATTGTCTGATATTTTTTCTGGTTGCGAAACTTATGCCGATATATATTATGGCGATACAGTAATCCTCTCGGAAGATTTTAAAGTAAAAGGACTCAGAGGAAAGCGTCCACCACGAAGGCTTTCGGTGTCATCATTTAAATATGGAATGAGCGTGTGTCATCAGTCGGTTATAGTAAAGCGTACTATCGCCCCTTTGTATGATTTAAACTACAGATATTGTGCCGATATAGACTGGCTTTTGCAATGTATTAAGAGTGCAAAAACGAAGGTTAACTGTAATATGATTTTTACAAATTTTGTTGAGGGTGGCGTTTCGATGCAGCACAAAAAAGAGTCGCTTATGGAGCGTTACGAGATAATGGTTAAATATTATGGTAGAGTTGCTACGCTGTTTAATCACATTATTATAACTTTTAAAAAGATTAATTCACCATATCGTAAACTAAAATAATTATGCGAAACCTTTTTATTATACTAGCCTTTTTAGTCTCCATTATCACAGCTAAAGCGCAGGAATTTGATAGCTTTTTTGAAAATAGAACTCTAAGAATGGATTATATTCATGCAGGAGACTATGATACCGAAAGCTATTATTTTGAAAGATTAATTGAAGAACCATACTTTGCAGGAAGCAAAATAAATCTTATTGATACCAATAATTTTGGTAATCAATACCTAAAAGTGTTCGATTTGAAAAGCGGTAAGCTAATTTACTCACGTGGGTTTTGTGTGCTTTTTTCAGAGTGGGCTGATACACCAGAAGCTAAGGAGTTTGCTAGAGCATATAAAGAGTCAGTAGTTATGCCATACCCTAAAAACAAGGTGCGTATAGAGATTCATTCACGAAAACCTAATGGTCAATTTGAGAAGATGTTTGAGCACACTGCCGATCCTTCGTCAATGTATGTTGAGAATTACCCCCAAAATAAGAAAGTTTTTGAGGTGCACTACACAGGTACACCTGCTGGTAGAGTCGATGTAGTGTTGATTCCTGAGGGTTATAGCAGTGAGGAGTTTGATAAGTTTGAGGCAGCGTGCAGTCGTTTTGCAAGCGAGATGTTCTCTTTCTCTCCATTCAAGGAGAATAAAGACAGATTTAATATTCGTGGTGTATGGGCGCCTTCTGAGCAGAGTGGAGTGACTATCCCTGGTGATAATGAGTGGCGTAACACTGTATTAGGTGCAAAATTCTACACTCTCGATTCTGAGAGATATCAGATGGTTGATGATTTTCAAAAAGTGAGAGATGTTGCAGGCAATGCACCCTACGATTTGATATATATAATCTCTAACACTCAAAAATATGGTGGCGGCGGCATCTACAATTTTTATGGTATAAGCTCAGCTAATAATCCAAGTACAGCAGGTGAAGTGTATGTTCATGAGTTTGGTCATCTATTGTTAGGTTTAGCCGATGAATATGATGGTGATGTTACAGTAAACGAGATGTACCCCGATGGTGTTGAGCCGTGGGAGATAAATATCACAAGAAGAGTTAATTTTAAGAAAAATAAGCCTATTTGGAGTGAGCTCTTAGATAAGTCGCTGCCAATTCCAACCCCTGCAAGTGGTGAAAACCGTAATAAAGTGGGAGTGTATGAGGGAGGAGGTTACTCTAGCGAGGGAATCTATCGCCCATGGATTAACTGTATGATGCGTACGTTAAACAATAGCGAGTTTTGCCCAGTATGCAGCCAAGGGATTAATGATATGATTGATTTTATCTGTAAGTAGGCTGTTCTTTGTTGACTTTTATGAATCCCCAAAAATAAAATTATGAAAAAATCAATTAGTTATGTTTTGCTAATGATAATGTGTTTGTCAACACATTATGTTTTGGCACAGCGATGGCAGATTGCTGATTCTGGTGCGATAGTTTGGCAAGTTAATGAGGGTGAGTCTCATTTTGATCATATTGAAATGGCTGGTGAGAAGGTTGCGACTGTGTTGCGTTGGGGAGTAGAGCCAAGTGGTAGTTTTGCAGCCGAATGGTCGATAGTTTTTCCAATGCTTAGAACAATTCCTAATAACACTCATGCTAGTTTAATGCAGCGTTTTTCGCCAAATCTACCAAGTATGCTTGTTGTAAATGGACGTTCGCTTAATAGCGAAAAGGTGACAAAGGTGGCTATTGATGGCTCTTTAGTTGTTGAGAGCTACTTTGCAACCGAAACTTACGAGCTAGGTAGAGAGATTCAGCGCGATCCTGTCTATGTTGTATTAATTAGCAGAGAGATTGCTCCTTCGCCTTTAGAGGCGATGGTGTGCGAAAAATGTACAATAAAAAATATTACTAATTCGACCATGTCGATTTTAATCCCTGAGGTTAACACTAAGTATCAAACTATTGAGAGCAGTGGTGTTGAGGGGAGTTACACTATTGCTCAAAAGGTTCAAGGAGCAGGAAGTTATGTTGTTAATGCAGGCCAGCAGATTACTTTCTACTCATATATTGAGGGGTATTCTAAAAATGAGACAGCTCAAAAAGTGAATGTTAATGAGCAGTTAGAGAAGCGCAAAGATTTCGTTAATCAGATGTGGAGTAGCTTACTCTTAGAGACTCCTGACTCAACCATAAATAGCATGTTTGCATTTGCTAAGGTAAGAGCTTCTGAGAGTATCTATAAAACTTCAGGTGGTTATATGCATGGACCAGGAGGCGAGTCGTATTATGCAGCGATATGGGCTAATGACCAAGCTGAATATATTAACCCTTTCTTTCCGTTTTTGGGATATGATATAGGCAATGAATCAGCTCTTAACTCTTATCGTCATTTTGCTAGATTTATGAATGACGATTTTAATGCTATTCCAAGCTCTATTATTGCGGAGGGTAAAGATATTTGGAATGGTGCAGGTGATAGAGGTGATGCAGCAATGATTGCCTATGGTGCTTCAAGATATGCTCTCTCTCGTGGCTCGTTGAGCGAGGCTCAAGAGTTGTGGCCTCTAATTGAATGGTGTTTGGAGTATTGTAATCGTAAGCTAAATAGCCAAGGAGTTGTTACTTCTGACTCTGACGAACTGGAGGGTCGTTTCCCCGCAGGTAAGGCCAATTTATCAACATCTAGTCTCTACTATGATGCTTTAATATCTGCCTCATATCTTGCAAATAGTTTAAATATGAGTAGGACTATTTCTAACTCATACAACAAGCAGGCTAAAGAACTTAGATCGAATATTGAAAAATATTTTGGGGCAAATGTAGAAGGTTTCGATACCTATCAATACTATGAAGGAGGTGATATTCTACGATCATGGATATGTATCCCTTTGACTGTTGATATCTTCGACCGCAAAGAACAAACAATAAAGGCACTACTGAGCGATAGATTATGGAGCGAAGATGGTGTGTTGACTCAAGCAGGAACTACAACATTCTGGGATAGATCGACTCTATACACACTAAGAGGGATGTATGCAGCAGGTGAGGCTGATTTAGCAACCGATTTTATAAAAGTCTACAGTCGTAACAGATTGCTCGGAGACCATGTTCCATATGCTATTGAGGCGTATCCAGAGGGCGGTAAACGACACCTATCAGCCGAAAGTGGACTATATTGTAGAGTGTTTACTGAAGGCGTGTTTGGCATCAGACCAACTGGATTTTCAACATTCACAATCAACCCTCAGCTCCCTGCGCAATGGGAAAATATGAGCCTTAAGAGCATAAAAGCATTTGGTAGTTGCTTTGATATCGAAGTCTTCCGTAGCTCAAAAGGAGTTGAGAGTAGAGTTATCAAAGATGGTAAAGTTGTAGCCAAAGGAGTCGGAAAATATAGTGTGAAATTATAGCGGATGAATCCGAAAAGTCGGTGGAAGCCGCTAAAAGAGTGAAAACGCTAAGCAATCTGCGACCCTGTTTAGACTCAGTCGAGTCCCTGTAAGACCCGTGCCTGTTAAAACAAAAAACGCTAAGCATTTTGCTTAGCGTTTTTGAAGTGATCCCGCTGGGGCTCGAACCCAGGACCCCAACATTAAAAGTGTTGTGCTCTACCAGCTGAGCTACGGAATCCTATTAATTTTGCAATCTTGTTACCCTCAATTGCGATGCAAAGGTAGTGATTATTTTTTATTATGCAAATTTTTATTTGTTTTTTTATTTGTGTGTAGTGTGCCAATTTTGGGAAGTTGGTTTGTATCAGAAAATTAGATGGTGTTATTTTTTTTATATTTTTTCATCCATTTTTTCTAATCGCTAAAAAACACTACCTTTGTTAGAATTGAAATTTATAAATTATGATACATTTAGCAAATTGCAAAATTAATATTGGGCTTAATATTCTAAATAAGCGCGAAGATGGATTTCATAATCTGTCAACTATAATGTATCCACTAAAGGGATTGTGTGATGTTCTAGAGGTGGTGCATAGTGATGCCTTTAAATTTAGCTCTACTGGATTAACTATTGATTGTGATAATAAAGATAATTTGTGTGTCAAAGCATATAATCTTCTTTTTGAGGAGTTTGGTTTGACAGAGTCAGTGCATCTTCACCTTCATAAGATTGTGCCTTTTGGTGCAGGTTTGGGAGGAGGATCAGCAGATGCTACTTTTGTACTCAGAGCAGTATCAGAGCTTGTTGGTTTGAGTGTTACCTCTGCTAAACTTAAAGAGTTGGCAGCTCGATTGGGTAGTGATACAGCATTTTTTATTGACAATGTACCTCAACTTTGCAGTGGGAGGGGCGAGATAACAGAGAGTATAGATCTGTCGTTGAAAGGTTATTGTATTACAGTTGTAAAACCGCAGATATTTATCTCCACTAAAGAGGCATTTTCTGGAATTACTCCAAAGCAGAGTGAGTTTGATTTGAGAAATATTGTGACATTGCCGCTTTCGCGATGGCGTGATTGTGTTGTGAATGATTTTGAGAATCACCTTTTTAAGATTTATCCTCAACTTGAACAGATAAAAAATAAACTTTACGATTTAGGAGCTACTTACGCCTCTATGTCGGGTTCGGGAAGTGCATTATATGCGATTTCGGAGCACCCTATTGAGAAAAAAAGTTTTGATAATGATGTTTTTTTTCACTCCTACGTCGAAAAATAGATTAACTTTGTACCATAAGTATTAAAATTAAAGATATGAGAAAAGTAATAACAGCAATAATGTTGTCTGCTGCATTGAATGTGTACGGGCAAGATAGCAAAATAGAGTTTAAAGATATTTATGCTCCAGTGATAGTTGGAGTTCCACCGAGTGATGCTTATATTGGTTTGTCGAGGATGGAGGATGGCGAGATTCGCCACTACAATTATGGAGAAAGAGGCGAGAAGCTAGAGCCTATATATTTGTCAAGTAGAGATAATGGCTTGACTTGGAAAGAGATGAGTCTGCCAATGGGGATTCCATATGCCGACACGCGCTCTCCTTTAAGTGGTGAGTATATTAGAGCCATGATGCTTAATCGCAAGGTGTTTATAATTCGTACAGAGGGAGGAATTAATGGAGGTAGAACAATAACTAAGATTGACGATAATATGGCAATCATGTTAAAGCCACCAGTGTTTTTTGATAACGGCACAAAAGTTATAATCGGAGGTCACGGAGGTGATGGCTTAGGCTGTTTTAGCTACATGTCGGAGGATGATGGAAGAACTTGGATAAAATCCAATCGCGTAAACTCACCAAAACATGAAAAGGGTGGCGAGCATAAAGGCGTTAGATGGAATCATGGTGCAGTTGAGCCAACAATCACCGAGCTTAAAGATGGAAGATTGTGGATGGTGATGCGTACAGCTCTCGATAACCACTATCAATCATTCTCTAGCGATGGAGGTTTGACATGGAGTGAGCCTGAACCATCTCCATTTTATGCTACAATTACAATGCCAACCTTTTATAAACTCAGCGATGGAAGATTGCTATTCTTCTGGAGTAACACAACTCCTCTTCCTGAGATGGAGAGTGCAACTGGGCAATGGGATGATGTGTTTACTAACCGTAATGCAACCCATGTGGCTATCTCAGAAGATGATGGTGAAACTTGGATTGGTATGCGCGAATTACTACTAGACTTGAGGCGTGATGCTGATGATTTTGCTACTGCACCTGGTGCCGATAAGAGTGTGCATCAAGCGCAAGCGGTAGAGCTGGAGGATGGTAAAGTGTTGGCCGCTGTTGGTCAAAATAAGCTACATCGTAAGATGGTGATATTTGATGTAGATTGGTTGTATGAGACATATCGTGAAAACGACTTTAGCAACGGATTAGAGGATTGGTCTACATTTAGATACTACAAGGGTATTGTTGGTCATTGTGGATATAATCGCCAAAAAGCAGAGCTTTTGGTTGAGCACCCTGACAAATCAGATAAAAGCGTGTTAAAAATAGGTTATATGCCTAATGATACTCTTGTTGAGGATAGGGATGGTGCTGTTTGGAACTTCCCTGTGTTGAAAGATGGTGTTGCAACAATCAAACTTAAAGCTGAAAAAGGCTCTGAGG
>JAWXTQ010000009.1:0-27526 GCA_044433405.1 Rikenellaceae bacterium | reverse complement strand
TGTGTTAACATCTCGTGGCGATAGTGAAAATTCGAAGCTTTACTCTATTGCGTTAGCGGTCTTATGTTCTTAAAAAGTTTGGTTAACTCATGAAGAAATCTGCTCTGCCGCCCACTTTTGCACTAAAATGAGATTCTCAAGTACAAGGAGTACTCTTCGAACTCATTTTAATACAAAATTGAACGACATATCAAATTTGGCAGAAAGTAAAACGATGAGATTTTTTAGTAATTAAAATTTATCTAGACACAAATAAAAACAATTAATAAAATGAGTATAAAAATTTTAGCCATTAATCCAGGCTCAACTTCAACAAAAATTGCATTATTTAATGACGAAGAGCTGTTGTTTGAAAAAAGTATCAGCCACGACAAGACAGAGTTAGCTCAATATAAAGAGATAGCTGATCAGTTTGACTTTAGAAAAAAAGTTATAGTCTCTGCACTTGAAGAGTGGGAAGTATCTTTATCTGATATTAATGTCGTTGTAGGTAGAGGTGGAATGGTTAAGCCTATCGAATCGGGTGTGTATGAGATTAATGATGCCTTAGTTCACGATTTGAAGGTAGGAGTAAGCGGAAAGCATGCCTCAAATTTGGGCGGGATTATTGCTCGTAGTCTAGCAGAGGGGTGTGAAAATGCAAAATCTTATATTGCAGATCCCGTTGTTGTTGACGAGTTAAGTGATATTGCCAGAGTGTCGGGTTGTAAAGAGATGCCACGCAAGAGTATTTTTCATGCACTAAATCAGAAAGCGGTGGCGCGTGATTATGCTGAGAAAATTGGAAAACCTTATGAAGAGCTCAACTTGATTGTTGCCCACATGGGAGGTGGGGTGTCGGTTGGTGCTCACTATGAAGGTAAGGTTGTTGATGTTAACAATGCTCTCTCGGGTGATGGGCCATTCTCTCCAGAGCGATCAGGTACTCTAATTGCAGCTGATATCCTAGAGATGGCATTTTCTAAAAAATACACTTACGAGCAGTTATACTCAATGGTTGTAGGTAAGGGTGGTTTTATATCACTGCTAGGAACGTCAAATGTTAAGTCAATTGTAGATAAGGCACTGGAGGGTTGTAAGTATGAGAAACTTGTGATTGATTCATTTGCCTATAACGTCGCAAAATCTATCGCTGCAATGTCGGCTGTATTTTGTGGTAAGGTTGATGCTATAATTCTTACAGGTGGTATTGCTTATAGCGATTATATCTGTTCTGCTATAATTTCGAGGGTGTCGCACCTTGCAAAAATTGAGGTTTTTGCTGGTGAGGATGAGATGCACTCACTTGCGCATAATGGGTTGTTAGCCTATAATGGCGATGTTGAAATAAAGGTATACAACTAGTATCTTATATCTCTATTAAATGCCTCTCTAAAAAAGAGAAGAGACAATTAGTAGGATATATATATTATTAGGGTGATTTTATTTGAAATCAAAAAAAAAATTGTAACTTTGTGGCGTATTTTGTGGAATCTACAAAATAGAAACGAAATTTAAATTTAATTATAATACAATGAGCACAAAATTTCCAGCTGGTGTAATCACTGGCGAAACAGTTCAAAACCTATTTGCTTACGCAAAAGAGCAAGGTTTTGCAATTCCAGCAGTTAATGTAACTGGAACAGACACTATCAATGCAGTTTTAGAGACAGCAAGAGCTTGTAACGCTCCTGTTATTATTCAGCTTTCTAATGGTGGAGCATCTTTCTACGCAGGTAAAGGTTTGAGTAATGATGGTCAAAAATCTGCTATCATTGGTGCTATTTCTGCAGCTCACCACGTTCATACAGTTGCTGAATCTTATGGTGTTCCTGTGATTTTGCACACTGACCATGCTGCTAAAAAATTACTTCCTTGGATTGACGGTCTTTTGGATGCAAGTGAAAAACATTTCGCTGCTACTGGCAAACCATTGTTTAGCTCACACATGTTAGATCTATCTGAAGAGCCAATCGAAGAAAACATCGATATTTGTAAAAAATATCTTACTCGTATGGCTAAAATGGGTATGACTCTAGAGATTGAATTAGGTATCACTGGTGGTGAAGAGGATGGCGTTGACAACTCTCACGTTGAAGCTTCTAAGCTTTATAGCCAACCAGAAGATGTAGCTTACGCTTATAATGAGCTTTCTACAATCAGCCCTAACTTTACTATCGCTGCTTCTTTCGGTAACGTACATGGTGTATACAAACCAGGTAACGTTGTTCTTAGCCCAGAAATTCTTGATGCATCACAAAAATACATCGCTGAGCAAAAAGGTTGTACAGCTTGTTGCAAGCCTGTTAACTTTGTATTCCACGGTGGTTCTGGTTCTGAGCCAGAAAAAATTCAAGAATCAATTGGTTATGGTGTAATCAAAATGAATCTTGATACTGACCTTCAATGGGCATTCTGGGATGGTATCCGTAAATTCTACGTAGACAAAGAGGCTTATCTTCAAGCTCAATTAGGTAACCCAGAAGGTTCTGATAAACCTAACAAAAAATATTACGATCCACGCGTTTGGTTACGTAAAGGTGAAGAGTCTATCATCGAGCGTTTGAAAATTTCTTACAAAGATTTGAATTGTATCGACGTTCTTTAATTAGATAAAATTTATAGGCCAAGCAGTCAATTTTTTGACTGTTTGGCTTTGTTATTAATAATAATTATAATATAAAAAATATAATGGAACAAGCAATAGCAATCCTTACTGGTGGCGGTCCAGCTCCAGGTATGAATACAGTAGTTGGAAGTGTATCTAAAACTTTCATCCAAAAAGGTTACCGCGTAGTTGGTCTACACGAAGGTTACTCAGGTTTATTTTCAAAAAACCCTCGTACTGAGGATATCTCGTTTGCTTTAGCTGACGATATCTTTAACCGTGGTGGTTCTTACCTTAAAATGAGCCGTTTCAAGCCAACTCAATCTAATTTTGATAACGATTTTAACTTAGATTTCTTTGTTGATAACAACATCAAATTGTTAGTAACTGTTGGTGGTGACGATACTGCATCTACTGCAAATCGTATTGCAAAATTCTTGGAAGAGAAAAACTATCCAATCGCAAATATCCACGTGCCTAAAACAATCGACAATGACCTTCCTTTGCCAGCAGGTTCTCCTACTTTTGGATACCAAAGTGCAAAAGAGCAAGGTACCCAAATCGCTCGTACAGTTTATGCTGATGCTTGCACTAGCGAAAACTGGTTTATTGTAGCTGCAATGGGTCGTTCGGCTGGTCACTTAGCTTTTGGTATCGGTACAGCTTGTCACTATCCAATGATTGTAATTCCTGAAATGTTTAACAAAACAGAAATTACTGTTGATAAAATTGTAAACCTTGTTGTTTCTGCAATTATTAAACGTAAAATTATGGGTATCAACTATGGTGCTGCAATGATTTCTGAAGGCGTTTTCCACTCACTTTCTGATGAGGAGATTAAACGTTCAGGCGTTCATTTTACTTATGATGATCATGGTCACCCTGAGTTAGGTAAAGTGTCTAAAGCGCATATCTTTAATGAGATGGTAGAGAACAAACTTAATGCTACAGGTATTAAAGTTAAAAGCCGTCCAGTAGAGATTGGTTATGAAGTTCGTTGTCAAACTCCAATCGCATTTGACTTAGTATATTGCTCTGCGTTAGGTATGGGTGTATACAAACTATTTAGCCAAGGTATTAGTGGTTGTATGGTTTATGTTGATGCTACAGGTGAGGTTTCTCCATTGTATCTTAAAGATCTTCAAGATCCTACTACAGGTAAAATTCCACCACGTTTGGTTGACGTTAACTCAAACAAAGTTCAATCAGTTGTTGATAACATCCTTAACTTTGTTACTGAAGCTGATTACGAAGCTGCAAAAGAGTATGTTGCTAATCCAGAAGAGTATGATTTCCACAAAATCTTATCTTGGAAATAGTAATATCTTATATGATAATAGAGAGAGCCGTACAAATTTGTGCGGCTCTCTTTGGTTATAGATGTTAATTGTTGTTTTTGTGAGGGTTTGCTTTGCTATCTTGTAGAGCTTTGTATTTCTCTTGGATAACTTTTGCTACGCTTACGCCTTTGATCTTGCTCTCTAGGTAGGAGATTATATCAAGGTAGAAGAATGGACGACGTTCGTAAGGATGATCTTCTAGTGGTTTTAGCTTATCGTGTAGTTTAGCTAGCTCTTTTTTGAAATCGCTTGCATAGTATGTGTTCATCTTCTTAAGGAATCCAATAATCTCTTTTTGAGCTGAGTGCATATCATTCATGCGTATGATATATGAATATACACTACGAATTTGGTAGTCGATATTGTAGTCTTGTTTTGATTCGTATGAGGCAATAAGATTAAGAATGCGTGCAAAACATTGGATGTCTAGTCTAACCTTACTATCGCGCGAGCAGATAATCTTTTGGAGATATTTTATACACTCTAGATATTGATCATCTCCAAAGTAGAGACAGGCAATTTTATAATAGAATAATATTTTGTAATGACCATCTAAAGATGAGCCGTAACCCTCTAGGAAGGTCTCAATCTCAGGAATTACCTCAACTCCCTTTTTGAAATCACCCTCCATGATAAAGATGTTTATCTTGTTGAAGTAGAGTGGTAAACGAGAGAGGATAATAGCTTGCTGTCCTGCTGAGAAGACGTCGTTTATTAGTCCTTCGTAGTGTTCGAGCGATGATTTTAGACGGTTGTGATCTCTCATCAAGAAGAGCATTTCCATGCTTCTGGAGTAGCATTTTAGATAAAAATCGTAAAATAGTGGCCGCATTTGTGGTTGTGTATCAAATTGATAAACAACCTTACGAGCGTATTTATAGCAGTTTAAAAAGTCGTACTGGATATAGGAATACCACATGCACGCTTGATAATAGTTTATTTTCTCTAAGAATGATAACTCGATTTCTCTGAATTTGTCTAATTTAGGTTTGAAAAATTGTCTTACGAGCAGTAAATCCCTTTCACTACGCACATAACCTAGCTTTAGGTATAATCCATATAGTTGAATAGAAATATTTGAAAGGTCGTTTGTACTATCAATCATTCGGCATAAATCGCCAGTTTGCCTGCTTAACGACTCTCCACGTGAGGATACAGAGCGAGTAACATGAAGTATTTCGATGCTTTTTTCGAACTCTACAATCTCTAGAGCACAGGTGAGTTGGTGGTATTCGAGCGCGGTTTTTTTGGCTTTATCTAACACTTTAAGGCTCTGCTTGTATAACCCTTTGTCGTACAGAATACGCGCAAAATCAATCTGTTCGCGGATTTCAAATGATATGTTATGCCTGCTGTTTAATATTCTTGTGCTAATTAAAATTTGGCGATAAAGATGGGCTTTTGTGTTGGGTAACTGGCGTTTGTCTATTGATGTTCGTTTTAGTATGCGCATCTCGTCATACTCTGTTAGTGTATCCATAGTGTCGAACAGAGATATGAAATTTGCATCGCTATTTCCAGCCTGTCTTAGAGCGTAAAGTTTAAAATTACGCTTTTCGGCCTTAGAGAGTGTTTTGATAAGATCAAATAAATTGTCTTGTTTTGAAGAAAGTTTCTTCATGCTTTACATTTTAATAGTTTTAAATTCTAAAACGTGGACAACTGCTCCTATGTAAGGGCGTTGTTAGTCCGAACAAATATTTACAAATATAGTGATTTTTTTGGCTTATCCAATTTAATTTTTAAAGTTAATATTTCTTTATCTCACTTTTTTGTCGTAACTTTGTGGATTATAAATAGTATAAAAAGATTCAACTAATATTTTATGATTGATAATTCAAGATACGCTCAGAGAGGCGCTTCTGCTGGTAAAGAGGAGGTGCATAAAGCTATTAAAAATGTAGATAAAGGGTTATTTCCAAAAGCATTTTGTAAAGTTGTTCCTGATATTTTTACAGGTGATTCAGACTATTGTCTAGTTATGCACGCTGATGGTGCTGGCACTAAATCATCACTTGCGTACGCATATTGGAAAGAGAGTGGCGATATGTCGGTTTGGAAGGGCGTTGCACAAGATGCCGTTGTGATGAATACTGACGATTTGTTGTGTATTGGCGCAACATCTAATATTTTGTTATCTTCAACCATCGGGCGAAATAAGCGTCTTATCCCTGGTGAGGTAATAGGTGCCATTATTAATGGCACTGAGGAGTTTCTACAAACTATGCGTGATTTAGGTGTGTCTATATACTCTACTGGTGGTGAGACTGCAGACTTAGGTGATGTAGTGCGCACTATCGTTGTTGATAGCACAGTTACTGCGCGTTTGAAACGTAGCGATGTGATTGATAATTCAAATATTACAGGTTCTAATATAATTGTTGGTTTGGCATCTTACGGTCAAGCTACTTATGAAGATAGATATAATGGAGGAATGGGTAGCAACGGTTTAACCTCTGCAAGACATGATGTGTTTTGTAAAGAGATAGCTGAGAAATATCCAGAAACTTTTGATACTCAAATGCCTCTAGATTTAGTATATTCAGGCTCTTACCGTTTGACTGATATGGTTGGTTCTACCAATCTAACTGCTGGACAGTTAGTTTTGTCACCAACTAGAACTTATGCTCCTATAATTACAAAAATATTAAAAAACTGCAAGTCTGGTATTAACGGAATGATTCACTGTACTGGTGGAGCGCAAACTAAAATTTTGCACTTTGCAGGTGATGTTCATGTTATTAAGGATAATATGTTTGATTGCCCACCGCTTTTTGATATTATACAAAAAGAGAGTGGCACTGATTGGAAAGAGATGTATAAGGTGTTTAATATGGGACATCGCATGGAACTCTATTTAAATAGCGAATCTGCGGCTCAAGAGGTTATTGCAATCTCTAAGGAGTTTGGTGTTGATGCTAAGATAATAGGTTATGTTGAGAACTCTGATAAGCCAGAGCTTACTATAAAAAGTGATAAAGGAGAATTCCATTACACAAAATAGTCAGCGCGATGGGAAGATTAATCAAACTATATAGTGAAAATACCAATCAAAAGAGTCTCTCTTTGGTTGTCGATGCACTAATGCAGGGGGCGATTTTAATCTTTCCTACTGACTCATTTTATGCGATGGGGTGTTCGCTAGAGTCGGTAAAAGCAATCAACTTGATTAAACAAAAAAAAGGTAAAAACAATGATAACCTTGCGTTGATATGCAGCTCGTTGCAACAAGCTTCGAAGTATGCAAAGGTGGATAACGCAACTTTTAAAATCTTAAAAGAGCACACTCCCGCTCCAGTAACATATATTCTTGAGGCTACAAACACGCTTCCTAATAAGTTTTTACAAGGGAAGAAGCAGGTAGGAATTAGAATAACAACTAATGCTATAATTCAGCAGATAGTTGAGCTATTGGGGCATCCAATGGTTACAACATCAATTCCTAAAGGCAAATTAGAGCAAGATGATATGCTAAACCCAGAGTTGTTATGGGAGGAGTATGCTAGCTCGGTGGATTTTTTTATAGATGGTGGAGATGTGCCTAATACTCCCTCTACAGTGGTTGAGTTGAAGAGTGGAGAGTTGACCATTATAAGAGAAGGTGGATATACTTTTTGATATATTGGTGGTGTAAAATAGATGAAAATAATGGAAAAAGATATTATTAAGAATATAAGAAACAAAGAGTCTGCTAAAGGTGGTTTGGTGTTGGGCTTGATGTTTTACCTTACTATATTGATAGAATATTTAGGGGTAGAGTCAGACTTGGCAACTCAAATTCTAAATTTTGCTAGTATAATAGCGTATGTTCTAGTTATACAGTTTTATACAAAACGATACGCTATGATTCGTGGCGCGCGTGGTACTTCATTTGCTACAGCGTATGGATTTATTCTTTTAACAGCTGCATTTGCTGGAGTCATTTATGGATGTTTGTATTATATTCAAACAAATTTGATTGACCCTGGTTATTATCAGCAGTTACAACGTCAGATGATAATAGATAATCCTAATTTAAGTAATGAGCTTAAAGACGAGGCGATTAAGGTGCTGGAGTCTGGTGACTTAGGTCCAGTAACAGTTATTTTATCTTCTGTTATTAGCACTGTATTTACCTGTGCATTCTTTGGTTTGGTGGTAGCAGTTTTTGCAAAGAGAGCACCTGATGAACCAATTGATACAACTTTTCAAAACGATAATGTAGAATAATTATGGGATATATGTTGAATATTTCGTTTATGGTTGAGCCAACTGTTTACGGAAGCTGGTATAATTTTATGTTTGAAAAATTTATCCCATTTGTGAAAACCAAAGAGGAGTTTATTGAACCAACCTTTTCGAGAATATTGTCTGATGGAGTTAATAGTCACTACACCTTTTCACTCCTAGTTCACCTCCAGACGCTTGATGGTTATAACTTATTTAAAAATGAAATAATGCACGAATATAGTGAGTTTGCTCAGCCTATGTTTGGTGCGAAAGTCACTCATTTTATGACTTTAATGAAGAAAATATAGATGAACAGATTTATCTCTTTGATGGTGTTGCTTCTAGCATCATCAAATGCTTATGCTCAAGAATTGAGTAATAATAAATTGCTAGAAAGCGAAAAATGGTGGGGTTTAGCGCCATCGCTCTCTAATGATATGCCATATACATACAACTCGAAAGTATCTGAGGATTCAAAATTTGATGTAAATCTTACTACAGGTACTCTCGTCTCATCGCAGGGACGTTATATCTACTCTCCAAGCTTTTTTGATTTCTCTATTTCGGAGGATGGAGTGATAGGACTAAGCGAAGAGTTGGTGATTAACAAGCCAGGAGCTACACTTCGTGAGGCTGTTTTGAGTATGTCTCAGAGCTATTTTAGAGACAAAAAGTCCCTTTCAGACACATTGTCCTTATCTGCTACGGTGTTGTATGTTAAAGGAAACAGCGGTCAGGATAATGTTATCAAGATAGTTAATAAATTTAGTAATATTGCTCATAAAAGAGTGGTGTTTTCATATTTATGGCAGGAGCAAAATGGAGCTCTTGAGTTTAGTGAGAATTTATATCCTCAACCTGCTAGTTTAATTAGTTCGTTGAAAGAGTCGGGTAGTGAGGTGTTTTTAACAGTGACTCCTTATGTAAGTGGAGACTCTGAGCTTTTTCATGAGTTTAAGAGCAAGGGGTATCTGGTGCTAGATAATAATCATAAACATCCAAAAGTTGCTCAATGGAGTGGAGGTTTTAGCGCAATGCTCGATTTGTCAAAACCAGAAGTTGTTGAGGTTTTTGTCTCATCGCTTGAGCGCCTGAAAAAGGAGTATGAAATTGATGGATTTGTGTTTGCATCTTCAAAAATTGATAGCTACCGTTCAGATAGTAACCTAGTAACCTCAAAGCAATATTTAGAGGTGTTAAACTCTATAGCTTCAAAATTTGATGGCAGCATTGCCGAGAGTGTAATGGATGGTCAAAATTTGCCCCTACACGCTAAACTACGCGACATTGATTATCAGTGGAGTGATTTGGAAGATGTTTTAGCTGAGGTAATTATTGCAAATCTATTGGGCTACCATGATATCTTAATTGGTGCTAATACTAATCATTCAGCAGATGAGCTATTGCAAGTTCGCTTGACCCAAATGCAGGCCTTTATGCCTACATTCTCGCTGCCTGCAAATTTAGATTCGTTTAGCCAAGAGGGTAGAGACGCATGTTTAGAAGCATTATCAATTAACAATAAGCTAAGTGCCTATTTTACTGAATTAATCAAGGAGTCTGTTAAGACTGGAGCTCCATTGATTCGACATATGGAGTATGAATTCCCTGCAAAAGCGTTTTATGATTGTGATGATCAATTTATGCTAGGTTCAAAATATCTTGTTGCTCCAATTTTGAATAGTGAGGGCAAACGTATGGTGCGCCTACCTTCAGGACGTTGGAAAGGATTTGATGGCACGACTTACAAAGGACCTAGAGTGATATCAATTAATTGCAAAAGTGGAGATATCCCCTATTTTGAATTATCTGATGATATCGTAAGCAAGCTTAAAAATCTGTTGTTTAAAAACTAGAATGTGCGTAGCTCCGTGTCGCGAAGCAGGTAATACCCCTACATGGAAATATCCAGTGAACGCAAGTGAGCTCGAAGAGCGAAAGCTCATGCGGTGAAAGTAGCTAAGAATTAATTTTGATCTGGTGGATTTAATCATTCATTAATCATTATCGGCGTTAATCATCGTTCTTCTATTGTTCTGTTTTCGTTTCGCCATTGTACAGGGGTCATATCTTCTGCTTTAGTGAATGTTCTGATATAGGCGTTGGGGGAGTATCCAATCATGTTTGCTATTGTGATTGATGGGAGTTCTTCGTCTTGCAATAGCAACTCCTTTGAGTATTCGATACGTAGTGAGGCAATCCAGCCTCTAAAAGTGAGGTTGTATACAGCGTTGATATATGATGATAGGTAGGTTCTATTTGTGTTGAGTTCTATAGCTAATTCGTCTATTGTCAAGCCATGCTTGGTAAATCCTTTGTTTTCTTGCCACTCTTTTAATCTTAGTTTAATAGTTTTGTTATCTCTGGTTTCATCTTCGAAGGATTCGCTATTTGATTGCCCTATGCTATCTGACAGCGATTCACAATCATTAGTCGATAGTAGTAGCTTCATCTTAGCTATATTCATCATGTGATTCTGGAGTGATATATATATAGATGTGTAGATTGACAACCCCATAAATAGAAAGAGCGGAATAATTGAAACGTTTGATATAATAGATATAATTGAGATAGCGAACGCCAACAAAATGGTCATGTATAGAGTTATTGGTATCCACTTTAATAGTTTGCCAATGTTGTCGGAATAGTAGTCGTTAGCTTTTTCTAAGGTTTTGCGATAAAGTTTGTAAAATCTTACAATTGAGATTATTGCAGTAATGATAAACAGTAATGCAGCAATTATAAACGCAATATTGTGTGACCCTTGTGGAACAAAGAAATAGTTAATAGCAAGCATACCAGCCAAACATATCGAGAATATAGTAATTTGCTTTAGTCTTTTGCTGAAATGATAGTTAGGTTGAATTAAAGAGGAGAATATCACTGAAAAAATCATACTTCCTGGAGTGAAGTAAAACAGACATAGCGATGTTGCTAACAGTGGATTTTGATTTCTTAAATCGAAATACCAATGCATGAGCAAACAGGTTGCCACAAAAACCATAAATGAACCAAATAGTTTTTTGGCTACTCTATAATTATAATATTCGTCTCCTTCTGGAGAGAAAGTAAGGAATGATAATAGACCATAAGCATACATCACAATCGATGATGCAAATAACATATTTGTAAGAAACGGATGCTCCATAATTATCTAATTTTGCACAAAGTTAGCAAAAAAAAATATCAAAAAAAATAAAAAAAGAGCTATCCAAACAACAAAAAGTTAATATTTTATTGGATACCAATATTTTTAAAGTGTAGCCTTTTTTTGTTAGTTTTTTGTGAAGTTGTGCTTAGCAAACATCCACATCATTCTAATAACTACACCTAGGAAGGTTAGACCAACTACGATAACCATCGTTTTAGGTGCGGATTTTTGGTGTGGTACGCGAGCTGGCTGTATGACTGTTACTATTGGAGTTTTTTCGTCAAGCTCAACTTTTTGAGTCTCTAACTCAAGTGCTAACTGTTCGTAGATGTTGTATGCTAGATTTTTCTCGTTCTCTAATCTCAGAAGTCGTGATTTTGCCTTTTCTGTTACTAAGCGTCGATTAATGTCTGTACCCTCTGCAAACCTCTCCTCTGCTTCGTGATACGCCTTTTCTGCTTTTTGTAGCTGGAGTGTTGTATTTGCTATGCTGTTGCGTGTTTTGGTGGTTTTGTAGTTAATCATGTACTTTTGTAGTTTTACTACTACCGAATCAGCTACAACTGCTGCAATATAAGGGTCTTGCATTGTTACAGTAATTTCGAAAATATTTTCTCCATCTTTGTAGGTCATGTCTATTGAGCTGTATAGGTCGTTTTCGAACTTTACAGTTCTCATGCTTGGGCGAAATGGATCTTCTTCTCTTTCGTGTTTCTCCTCATCTGGTTTTGGCGATAGTGCTTTAATAAGATTGAATGGTGATAAATAACTCCACCATGCTCTTTTTTGGTCATCAGAAAGGTAGTTTACAAGAGGTTTCTTTTCACCATCGTATATAACTTCGATTGAGGTAAACTCATTTAGAAATGGTGATGATTTTATGATTTCTGGATATAAAATCTCTGTGATGCCTGAGCTTGCCCCAGGTGTCGCTAAACCTGCAATGCTCGCAAGGCCACCCATAGCACTAGATAGGCTTGTTGATTCGCTGCCTTCGGGTGCAATCTTAACTGATACACTATACTCTTTAGGTAGGGATAAAGCAATGATTATACTGCAAATAAAAGAGATTATAGCAGTGATTATAAGTGCTTTACGTTTAGCCCAGAAAAACTTAGCTAGCTCCATTAGGTTCATATCTTCGCTTGTGCTGAGATTGCCATTTGTTTGAATGTTATTCATGTGACTTTTTTTATTGTTTAAACTTTAATCATTGAGCCAAAGAGTTGTAACATCCCAGCTTCTAAATGTTGGAAGCTTTTTGTCACTCTTTGAAATGTTTAGATATTTGGCATCAATATCATAACGTTCAAATTGCCAATTTATGTTTAAAATAGGGTCACTCCATATAATTCCGCCCTTCTCGGCGTGTTGTTGGGTGTATTTTGTGATAATCTCGGTGTCGTGTTCTAAAGTTAATATGCCAATAGCAAATTTCTCGCCAACCCACACTCCTCTAGAGTTCTCTTTTGAGATTTCAATAGCACACGATGCGCCATAGCTCTCTTTATCCTCTCTCATGTCAACAGCAACTAATAGTGCACTTCCTGATACTACTCTAATTAGAGATGCTTGTGGGTTTTCTCTCTGAAAATGAAGCCCTTTTAGGTAGCCACGTGGATATGATATTTGTTCTTCTGTTACAAAATCGGCAGAAATACCGTTAGCTTCAAACTCTGAATTGTCACATATTGTAAATGCAGATGTGTGTTTGTCACTGATGATATTTGGTTCGATAATGTAAACCCCGTCGATGTTAGCTTTGCTGATGTTCAATTTTGACATATAATTTTTATTTTTTAAAGTGCAAAGATAGCTAAAGTTTTTATTATTGTCAATATTTGCTAAGAGAGTAGGTGTTGAAACTATATTTGTTGGTTTGGGTTGGGTTGTGCGGTTTTCACCGCATGAGCTGAGGCTCATGCGGTGAAAGTCGCCCACGCCACGCCAGATTGATTATTTTTACAAACTAAAGGCGTAAGGTAGTAACTCTCTTGCTGAGTTGATGCTCTTGAGGTTACTATCGTGGTTGAAGATTATTCTAATATTTTGCCCCTGGCGCATTTCGCACTCTAATAACATCTGTCGGCACATGCCGCAAGGGGTTATTGGGAATTGTTTGTCCTCTTTTATTGCAGCTACAGCCACCGCAATGACGGCTACGCCATTGCAGTGGTTGTTGATTGTGCAGAGCATGGATTGCTCTGCACATATAGAGACTGGTGATGAGCTATTCTCTAGGTTAGCACCGCACACCACATTGCCGTTAGATAGCAGTGCAGCAGCTCCAACCTTGATGTTAGAGTAGGGTGAATAGGAGTTGCTGAGTGCAAAATCTAGTGCTTTTTCGAAGAGTTGATTATCACTTATCATATTGTAAATGTTTGTATTACACTCCTATTTAGATGCTAGTTCGATCATCTTTTCAGCAACCTTGCCTGACACTTCGCCCTCGCCCATCATTTTTTCTAGAATGTCGTAGTCGCTCATGATTTTGTCGTGACGATCGCCTCCCTCCATGATTGCTACTAGCTCAGCAGAGGCGTTCTCTACGGTCATGTTTTTATGCAATAACTCTTTTACAGCCTCTCTTCCGAGGATGATGTTGACCAAGGATGCGTATTTGATTTTAATTAATCTCTTAGCTATAAAAGTTGTTAGAGGGGGGGTGTAGTAACATACAAACTCAGGTGTCTTAAGAAGAGCTGTCTCGAGTGTAGCAGTTCCGCTAGTGACAATTGCTGCATCGGAGCAACCTAATATCTGGTATGTCTTGTCGGTTACAATCTTAATGTTGCCAATTGAGCCAGCAAGATATTTTTCGTACACCTGATTATCTATCCATGGCACTGCTGTGACTATAAACTGAAACTGCTCAAAACGATTGGCAACCTTTACCATAAATGGCAGATTGTCGCGAATTTCGCCTTTGCGTGAGCCTGCAACTAGAGCTACGCACTTCTTTGTTTGGTCTACTCCAATCTCTTTGAAGAAGGCCTCTTTGTCGCTTTGAGATGCTCTAGTTTTGTCTATAGCGTCCATTAATGGATTGCCAAAATAGTGAACTTCCATTGATTTGCTATGAAAGTAGTCTACTTCAAATGGGAATATAACAAAGAGTTCGTCAACATATTTTTTTAAGCTTTTAACTCTATGCTCTTTCCACGCCCACACCTTCGGTGCAATGTAGTAAAATACTTTTATTCCTTTCTGTTTTGCAAATTTAGCAATCTTGATATTGAAACCTGCATAGTCAACCAACACAACTACGTCGGGTTTGAACTTTGCTAAATCCTCTTTGCATTGTTTAAGCTGTTTGCCTATTTTGGAAACATTCTTTGCAACATCAATGAAACCCATAAACGAGGTTTGGGATATGTGTTCAACCATTGATTCGCGACCCGCAACTTCGCACATTTTATCGCCTCCCCAGAATCTAAACCTAGCTCTAGAGTCGCGTTTTTTGATCTTATTCATCACTTTTGATGCATGTAAATCACCAGAAGGTTCACCAACAATAAAATAGTACTTCATAACAAAATGTATTTTTCACGTTTATTTTTCGAGTAAATCGGGGCGTAATCTCATTGTTCTCTCTATAGATTGTGACTCTTGCCACCTCTCTATCTCTTTGAAATTGCCCGAAAGTAGTACCTCTGGTACTTCCCAACCATTAAAATTTGCAGGTCGAGTGTATACAGGAGGGGCGAGAAGGTCATCTTGAAAAGTATCGGTTAGAGCTGAAGTCTCATCGCCTATAGCACCAGGAATTACCCTGATAATGCTGTCGGTGATTATGGCAGCAGCCATCTCTCCACCTGTCAAAACGTAGTCACCAATAGATATCTCTTTGGTGATTAGGTGCTCTCTAATTCGGTGGTCAATGCCCTTGTAGTGACCACAAAGAATTATAAGATTCTCTTTGGTTGATAAACCGTTAGCCATTTTTTGGTTGAATGTCTCACCATCTGGTGAGGTGAAAATCACTTCATCATAGTTACGCTCACTCTGTAGTGAGGTAATTAAGTTGAAGATAGGCTCTACTTTGAGAACCATTCCTGCATCCCCTCCAAATGGGTAGTCGTCAACTTGACGATGTTTATCGTTTGTATAATCTCTTATGTTGTGCACATTAATCTCGATTAATCCACTCTTTTGAGCTCTCTTTAAGATAGATTGGTTTAGTGGACTATCTAAAATCTCTGGTACAACTGTTAATATGTCAATTCTCATCACTTGTGTGTTATTCTCTTTTTATTCAATCTCTGGATTGACACTGTTGGTTAACACCTCCACAATAAAAGGGTTGTTCATCAACTCTTGGGCAATTGTGGTGTGGTTGCCATGGCCTGGATATAGTGTAATCTCTCTCTCTTTTGCAAGTGGAATAAGAGTTTTTATTATGCTCTCCATCAATACGTCATAGTCGCCAGTAGGTAGGTCGGTGCGGCCAATGCTGCCTTGAAATAGCGTATCACCTGTAAAAAGCACTCCGCTTTCTTCTATTAAAAAAGATACTCCTCCGCTTGTGTGCCCAGGAGTGGGGATTACTTTAATTATTGTATCGCCAAAGATAATCTCTCTGTTGTTTTCGCAGTTAAGGTCGATATCAATAGTTGGGGCAACAAAATTATCATCAACTAAACCGTATGTTCTTCCTGAAACTTTAGCAATATCTAAAGTTGGTTGGTCGAGGCTACTAACGGCAAATGGGATATTGTAGCGACTTTTCATGTAGCTAATCCCTAAAATGTGATCAATGTGAGCATGAGTGTTTAATAACATTGTTGGTTGAAGCTCATTTTGTTGAATATAGTCAGTGATTCTGTCAAATTCAAACTGCTCTTGCGCACCACAATCTATTATTACACACTTCTTACTCTTTTCATCGCTTACGATGTATGTTACCTCACGAAAAGGATTTACTGCAAAAATTTTTATCATATTATTTTTATAATTACCTTTGCGAAGATAATAATATTTTACGATTTTGGCAAGAAAAAAAAATAAATACCCTTTATTAGAGGGTTTAGAGATAGTAGATATTGCTGCAGAAGGCAAATCTTTAGGTCGATATAACGACCAAGTAGTGTTCGTTCCGCATACTATTCCAGGTGATGTAGTAGACGTTCAAATTAGCAATAAACGTCGCCGTTTTATGGAGGGTTATGTTGTTAACTACGTTATGCATTCACCTCTTAAGGTAGACGCATTCTGCTTATACTATGGTAATTGTGGCGGTTGTAAATGGCAAAATTTGCCATACAATTTGCAATTAGAATATAAACAAAAACAGGTAGTCGACCAGCTCAGCAGAATTGGGAAAATTGATTTGCCAGAAATTTCTCCTATTTTAGGCTCAGAAAAAACTCGTGGATATCGAAATAAATTAGATTTTGCATTTTCTTCAAAAAGATGGGCAACAAGAGAAGAAATTGAGCAAGGTGGAGAGCTAAATTTAGCAAATGCATTAGGTTTTCATGTGAGTGGAGCATTCGATAAAATACTAGATATCGAAGAGTGTCACCTCCAAGATTCACCATCGAACGAGATTAGAAATGAAATTAGAAATTTCACTATAGAAAACAATTATCAATATTATGATGTTAGAACTCATGAGGGTTTTATGCGAAATATAGTGGTGCGTACATCTTCAACTGGGGATGTTATGTTGATAGTGATATTTAACTACGAAGATGAAGAGCCACGTAGAGCGTTGTTGGATCATATAATGACCAAGTTTCCTCAAATCACCTCGCTCATATACATAATAAATGAGAAATGGAATGATAGTTACTCTGATTTAGACCCAATTTGTTATGCAGGTAAAGATCATATTATGGAGCAAATGGAGGGATTGAAGTTTAAGATTGGTGCAAAATCATTTTATCAAACCAACTCAGCACAAGCCTATGAGCTATATAAGGTTGCGCGCGGTGCAGCACAATTAACCCCAGAGGATATTGTGTATGACCTTTACACAGGAACTGGAACTATTGCAAACTTTGTTGCGCGAATGTGTAAAAAGGTTGTAGGCATTGAGTATGTTAAAGAGGCGATTGATGATGCAAAGGTGAATTCTCAAATCAACAATATTGATAACACCACATTCTATGCTGGAGATATGAAAAATGTGTTGAATAGCGACTTTATTAAACGTAATGGCCGTCCTGATGTGATGATTGTTGACCCTCCACGTGCAGGAATGGATAAAGAGGTTGTTGATACAATACTTGAAGCTGCACCTAAGAGAGTAGTGTATGTGAGTTGTAATCCAGCTACACAAGCTAGAGATATTGCGTTAATGGATCAACAATATAAGGTTACGTTTATTCAGCCAGTTGATATGTTTCCACAGACACATCATGTTGAGAATGTGATTACGTTGGAATTGAGATAGTAAGTGGCTTTTTTGTTGTACTTTTAAATTATAAGATATGTTTTTAGTAATTGAAGGACTTGACGGAGCAGGAAAATCAACACAAGTTAGACTTCTGCAAGAGGCGTTAAAAGAGAGAGGTATTGAGAGTGAATTTTTGCATTTCCCTCGTTTTGATTCCCCTTTTTATGGGGAGTTGATAGCTCGTTTTTTGCGTGGTGACTTTGGTGGTCTTGACCAAGTTGACCCCTATTTAGTGGCGACTCTGTATGCTGGTGATAGGATGAATGCATCTGCGCAGATTCAGAGTTGGTTAAATCAAGGTAAATGTGTAATTACAGATAGGTATGTATACTCTAATATTGCATATCAATGTGCAAAAATAGAATCAGAACAGGAGAGGGAGAGGCTGCGTGAGTGGATTTTTGATTTGGAATATGAAAACAATAAAATTGTTGTTCCAGATGTGTCGTTGTTTCTTGATGTTCCTTTTAAGTTTACAGAGAAGAGCCTTGCTACCCAAAGAGAGGGTGATGATAGAGAGTATCTAAAAGGGAAGAGTGATATACATGAGAGTTCGTTGGACTTTCAACGAAAGGTGAGAAGTATTTATCTATCTCAACAAGAGAAGGACGATAGATTTAAGATTGTGAATTGTTGTAGTGAAAATGGAGAAATGTTGCCTGCGGAAGAGATTTTTTTTCAGATATCTGCCTTTTTGCCATTTAATGTATAACGCGCATGAAGATAGTCGGAGTTATTTCGGATACTCATGGAGCTTTAAGCGATGGTGTAATTGAGTTTTTGTCGGAGTGTGATGTGGTAATTCATGCTGGTGACATAGGTAGTGTTGAGATTGCTGATAAAATGAAAAAGCTTTTTAACTTTAAGGCTGTTTACGGCAATGTTGATAATCACATTATTCGAAAAGAGTATAAGTCGGTTGACAATATTAGAATTGAAGATACCGTTATTTTGATAACTCATATCGGTGGCTATCCTAAAAATTATTATGGTTATTTTAAGCCTGAAATAGAACGGGTTAACCCAGATATTGTGGTTTGTGGTCATTCGCATATATTGAAGGTGGTATATGATAATAATTACAATCATCTCCATATAAACCCAGGTGCGTGCGGTTTTAATGGAGTGCATCAAGTGCGCACAGCAGTGCGATTTAAAATTGATAAAAAACGCATTTTTGATTTAGAAGTTGCTGAGTGGAAAAGAGATTAGTTAAATATTGTTGTGCC
Source organism: Rikenellaceae bacterium (assembly GCA_044433405.1). GTDB lineage: Bacteria > Bacteroidota > Bacteroidia > Bacteroidales > Rikenellaceae > CAMQVM01. The sequence continues at coordinate 8,607 of JAWXTQ010000009.1, read as the reverse complement.
TTGTTGTTGGTTGTGGCCTCTGCCTTGTCCAATAGTGTGTTGTATGGGCAAAGTGTTGATACTCTCACTCAAAAAAACAAAAAAGTAGAGGATAATATTTATAACGAAAATATCAAGAAAGATAGGCTTCCTGTTGATTCAATCAATAAAAAAGGGAACAAGTTTGTAAAACTAATTATCAGTTCAATATACTCAGGTCGCTCTACCTCTGTTGAGGTGCTTGCAGATTCGCAAGAGGCTCAACAAGAAAGACTCAAGGCATATAACAATCTTAAAATAGATTCAATCATATTTGTACGTACAGCAGTCGGTGGAGATCAGAAAAAAAAGAGTGGTTTCTCAAATGTGGCTAATAATGTCGCAAATGCGATTCACGCAACGACAAAACAGAGTACAGTAGAAAAAAACTTAATAATGAAGCAGGGAGATATATATACTACCCAACTGGCGGATATCTCCGAATATATGCTTCGTGAAACAGGACTTTTTACCGATGTAACTATTATACCCTTTTTGAATCGTGATTCAACGCTTACAATTGTTGTTGCTACGCGTGATAAACTGACACTAGGTTTGGATGCCGACTTGGAGTCGCATACAGATGGTTATGTGGCTGTGTATGATCGAAACTTTGCTGGACGAGGTAACACCTTGCGCATATCGGAGTATTATAATGTAGACTCTCTTAAGCCATTTACTGCAATTGGAATTGAGCACACTTTTAATAATATCTTAGGAACATTTACCCAGTTAAGAACAGGTTTAAAATATGGAAAAGAGAGGTTAGGAGTTGATGTGGAGCTAAGCAAGGAGATGATTGTTCCTGGAGATTTTGGTTTTGGTGTTGGCTACTTAGAGGAGCGTGATTTAGTTAAATATTCTATTATTGATTCAATGCATTTAACTAGTCAGAATGAAAAGTTTTTGTGGCTAGGAAAGTCTTTTATGAATTCAACCAACGATAATACACCATATATAGCGATGAGCTATAATGATGTTAGATTTTTTGATGAGCCTGGTTCGACGGAGTTGACAAATCCCTATTTTCATGATAATAAAACCCTTATAGGAGCTGTGGGTGTCTATAGAGAGGGGTTTTATAAGACAAACATGGTGTATGGTTTTGGCTATACTGAAGATATTCCGTATGGATATAATTTAGAACTTATCGGTGGCTATCGGTGGGGTGAATATAATAATTATACCTATCTTGGAGCGTCAGGTTCGTTCGGTAATAAGACAAGATTTGGATACATAAATTTGTTGGCTCAAACAGGGGGATTTGTGAGAAGGGATGAGGAAAATTATCGCCATATTACAAAGTTTGATATTAACTATTTTAGTAATCTTGTAACTTTGAGACGTAATTATTATTTGCGTATATTCTTGCGTACTAGTTATATAAATGGTTCGAATATGCTGGAGGGTGAGAGAGAAAAAATTTCGCTGGGAGGTATCAGAGGATTGAGTATAACTGACGGATTGGGGACAACTCGGTTAAGCAGCTCTTTAGAGTCGGTGATTTTTGCTCCTTGGCAAGCAGTAGGATTTAAATTTGCTATGTTTGGGTATTGCGATTTTGGTACTTTGGGTAGTGTCGCAAATCCTTTTAAAAATGACCGTTTCTCGACATTGGGTGTCGGGGTTAGAGTGCGTAATGATAACCTTATATTTAATACTATAGAGATAAGATTGTCAGTTGTGACTAAAAGTGATAGCCCAATATCAACCTATTGGATAAATGCAGGCTCGCCATCTAGGGTTAGAGTTGAGCGTTTTATTGCAGAACAACCTCAAATTGTTGAGTATGAATAACAGTAGTAATAATACATTTTTGAAAGAGTGCGCTCAAAAACTTTTTGAGATGCATGGCAATGATATTAGTGATCTAACTATCATTATGCCAACTAGGCGTGCTGCCTCATTTTTTAAGTTAGAATTGGCATCGCTTATAAGTGATGCTCCGATATGGCAACCTAAGTTTGGCTCAATTAACAATCTTATGTCGGAGATAACAACGCTCGTGGAGGCGGATAAGATAAAGTTAATTACTATTCTATATAGAGTCTACTCGCAATTTCATAACGAAAGTTTCGATAAGTTTTACTACTGGGGTGGGGTAATACTCTCCGATTTCGATACAATCGACAACTATATGGTTGATGCAAAAACTCTATACTCAAATATTGAGGATATTAAAGAGATTGAAGAGAAGTTTGACTATCTGAGTGAGGAGCAAAAGGAGATAATTCTTAGATTTTGGGGTAGCTTCAAAGGGGTGGGGAATTATTCGTCATCGCAGAAAGAGTTTTTGAGAATATGGAACACCCTATATAGTATATATGTCAAATTTAAGGAGGAGCTGTTAAAAGAGAAGATAGGGTATGGTGGAATGATATACCGAATGGCAGCAGAGAGTATTAAGTCAACAAAAGATAGCTCTTTTTTTGTTGATAATAGGTTTGCAGTGATTGGATTTAATGCACTTTCGCGCTCAGAATCGTTGCTTTTTGACTATCTTCATGAGCAGTGTGATGCGATATTCTTCTGGGATTATGATAACTACTACATAGGCGATTCCTCTCAAGAGGCTGGGGCGTTTATAAAAAAGAATATTGCTCGTTATGGTGATGGTAATGGAACTTTTGACCACAGTAACTTTATAAAAAATAAAAATATTACAATTATAGACACCCCCTCAGAGGCTTTGTCTTGTAAATATTGTGGTGAACTGTTGACCAATTTTGCAAAACAGCAAGGAGCGTTATCGCGCGAAACGGCCGTAGTGCTTACGAATGAGTCGTTGCTTGTGCCACTACTTCATAGTTTGCCTTCAGAGATTGAGAATTTAAATATCACTTCGGGATATCCACTTAAGAGTACATCTGCCTACTTGTTGCTTGATGCTATAATTAAGCTCCATTTAACAGCACAAAACAGAGAGGGGCGGTTGATGTTGTATTATAAAGAGTTTAATAGGGTTGTATTAAATAGATATATTGATAACTTCCTTACCAAAGATGATAAAGATAGATTAGAACAGGTTAAGAGCGACTCGATTAGCAATACTGAGGCTTATATTGATGCTTTATCGGTTTGTTTTAGTGATTTTACACAGCTGCTTTTCTCTATCCCCAATAGTATTGCTGGTATATGTGATAAGTTTGAAAATATTTTTAAAAGAGTGGCGGTTGATTCAACCGCGCAGTTATCCGACCAAGAGAGTGAATATATAAATCGTGCACTTGAGGCGATAATATTGTTGCGCAACTCAATAAAAGGCAGTGAGCATATTGTTACAATAAATATATTTTATGCTCTGTTAGACCGATATTTTAGCACTGCAACAGTTACGTTTGAGGGCGAACCACTTATTGGTATGCAGGTTATGGGTATATTGGAATCGAGAAATTTGGATTTTAAAAATCTTATTGTATTGTCGTTGAGTGAGGATAATTATCCTAGTTTAAAATCTTTAAACTCGTTGATTCCTTCCAATTTACGTAGAGGTTACGACTTGCCAACTATCTCAAATCATGAGGCAATGTATTCTTACTATTTCTATCGCTTGCTGCAAAGAGCCGAGAATGTGTATCTGTTATATAGCTCATATTCAGGGGAGAGTTTAAGTGGTGAGCCTAGTAGATACTTGCATCAATTGTTGATTGAGTCACCTCACAAAAACAACATAATCAAAAGAAGTATTGGACTAAAGGTCGTATCTTCAAATAGAGAGCGTATAGAGATTAAAAAAGATAGTGCTATTTGTGAAAAACTAGATAAATATCTATCTGGTGCAACTACTCTCTCGGCATCATCTCTATATAACTATATTGAGTGTCCTTTGAGGTTTTATTTTAGTTCAATTCAGAAGATAAAACAAGTTGAGCAGATTGAGCAAGAGGTTGATGCAGCACAGATGGGTTCGATAATTCATAAAACGTTAGAGCTTGTATATGGAGGCTTGATTTTAAGTGGTAGTTGTACGCCCAAAGCTAGTTTAAAGAGCATTGTGACATCGCAAGCGGTGGATGATTATATCGAAAAGGCAATCGTTGAAGAGTTAAAACTGCATAAAGAGCAATATAGTGGAACTATTCAAACAAAAATTGCTGAGATAAGAGTTCTTGTGAAGTCGATACTTGATTATGATATCAACTCGAATGTTGAGTTTCAACCATTACAATTAGAAGAGCGTATTAATGGGAAATTTGTTTTCTCACAAAATAGGAGCGTTAGATTTACTGGAATAATTGACCGTATTGACCGATTCTTGGATGGAGGTATTAGGATTGTCGATTATAAGAGTGGAAAGAGTAGTCACAAGTGTAAATCGCTAGAGAGTGTGATGCTTGCTACTGGCAGCGATAGTTGCAAACCTGTGTTTCAAATGTTGCTGTATGGTTATCTTTATAAGCAACAAAAAGGTATAAGTGTTCAGCCTTCTCTCTATTTTGCGCGCGATATATCTTCGGATGATTATTCTGAGTCTATTGTTATTGGTAAAGATGCAGTTCTTGATTTTAATAGTGTTGAGGCGGAGTATGTAGAGCTGCTAGATCAGACACTTACAGAACTATTTAATAGTGAAATACCATTTTATCAAACAGAGAAAAAGGGGTCGTGCGACTACTGTCTATACAAAAATATATGTGATTCAGATAGTCAGTAATTGCCACCGTGTTTTATTTCCTAGTTTTATGTGGATTGTTGTTAAAAAAATTGTATGTTAATAATAATTTTATATCTTTGTGCTAATGTATGCATGGTTATATGTGCTTAACGTTTAAGAAAAAGGAGGTATAAAGTTGAAAATATTTTTAATTGGGTTTATGGGGTGTGGAAAGAGCACTCTAGGACGACAACTGGCAAGAAAACTTGGGTATAGTTTTGTCGATGTCGATAAGTATATCGAAGATGAAGAGGGAAGCTTGATTCCTGATATATTTGCAGCTAAGGGGCAAGAGTATTTTAGGGAGATAGAGAGAGACTCTATTAAGAAGTTATCTGAGCACTCTGATTGTGTTATTGCAACTGGAGGTGGAGCACCTGCCTATTTTGATAATATGGAGGTTATGAATAGAGCGGGCTTGACTATCTATCTGAAAATGGATAGTGCAACTCTGATTAATAGAGTGGTGAACTCTCCAAATCCGCGCCCACTATTGATGGGTAAAACTAGAGAGCAGATGTTTGCTCTAGTTGATGAAATGTTGAGCCAAAGAGAGCCGTTTTATCATCAAGCAACAGTGGTGATAAATGGTAAAAATATTAAAGTGACGGATTTAATTGAGGAGTTGAAAAAATGGTAAAGAAGATAGTTTTAGCAATATTATGCGTGGCATCACTTGTTGGATGTAAGAGTGACGATAATCGAATCTATTGGGAGATACTTTCAGAGATTCGTAATTTTTCAGATTTTAAGGCTAATATGAGTTATGCCTACCGCTTTGGTGGTGATACTACAGCTAGTAATAATATAAATAATATTATTAATACTGTATTAGTTGAGCCTTTGGTGGATCGAGATTCATATATCACTATCGACTCACTGCTTAATTTTATGTATGCTGAGAAGAGTGCTGATAGCGTTATCAATAGAACATATTATGAGCTTAATTCAAGTGCTAGTGTGTATGAATATGAGCGATTTACCTCGGTGATGGTGTTTAGTTACTACTATACTGGGGGAGCTAATGGAATTGCTCAGACTGCCTATTTGAACTTTAATTCTGAGAGTGGCGATTATATTCCAATTGGGGAGATAATATTGCTAGATGAGACACTCCTTTTGGAACTACGACGTAAGTTCTGTATTGTTAGAGAAGTCCCTATTAATGCAACTGCGCAGGAGGTTGGGATGTTTGTATCGCCAAATGAACTTGCCTTTCCAGAGCAAATAGGGTTCAGTTCGCAAGGGGTGGTATTTTTCTATAATCTATACGAAATAGGCCCTAGGGCAATCGGCACAACCGAGGTTATAATCCCTTATGAGGATGTAAAATTTATAGTAATGTAGTTTATGCGCGAATTATATCTATCTAGAATTGAATATTATGGAGATAAAAGTGCGCGCATAAAGAGAGTAATAGGTAGATTTTACCTGATTAGATTGATTCTCTTCGTCTATTTTGTTGCCTTTTTAGTTCTTTTTTTATCGAATGATTATGCACTGATCTACCTATTGCAGCTATTGTTGGGACTGGGTGCTTTTATAGTGTGTGTGGTTTACGACTTAAAGTTTGCCAAGAGAGATGCACTTTATTGTAAATATATTGAGATAAACAAAAATGAGTTAGAGGCATTAAATCACAATCTCTCTTTTAATAAAAATGGTGAGCATTATCATAAGTTGAATCCCCATTTATCTGTAGATTTTGACCTTTTTGGCGAGAAATCGCTATTCAATTATATTAATCGCTCAACAACCAAGGTGGGTAGCGATAAGTTTGCTAAATCATTGGTTACACCAATCTTCGAATCTGAAACAATAGAACTTCGTGCCAATGCAATTGCAGAATTGGCAGCTAATATCGAGTTTATTCAAGCATTTCAAGTTTATGGTGCACAGGTAGCTGAGCGAGGTGATGAAGTTGAGAATCTTCAGTTGTGGATTGATAGTGACGAGCCTAAAATACCTCTTCTAAAACTCTTGTGTTGGTTAGTTCCTCTTTTAAATGGGGTTGTGATTCTACTTCTTATTTTAGGTTGTTTGCCTATTAGTATGGTGAGTGTAGTGTTTTTAATCTCTTTGCCGTGGGTATACTTCAACACGACAAAAATAGCCAAATCGCACAATTTGCTAGGTAGGAGTGCAGCGATATTTCAAAAATATAGCAGTCTAATATCATTGATTGAAAATCAAGAGTTTACCTCTGAATTGCTTGTTCGGTATAAGGCAGATGTAGTTAGTGATTTATTACCAGCATCTAAGGCTATAGCGAGACTAAAATCACTTCTTGAAAAGTTTGATAGGAGATACAATCTACTGGCTTCACTTATGCTAAATAGCTTGTATGTTATGGATTTGCAAAACTATCGTTGCTTGCTTGAGTGGAAGGCTAGTTTTGGTCGTTATACTACCAAGTGGTTTGAGGTGATTGCTGATTTTGATGCGCTTATTGGGTATGCTACTTTTAATCTAAATAATGAGCAATTGACATGTAAGGCTGTGATTTCTGATGATGATTTTGAAATTACTGCACGTAATATTTCTCATCCATTAATTCCAAGTTACGAGTGTGTTGATAACGATTTTAAAATTGCAGGCAAACCGTTTGCAATGGTTATTACTGGTGCTAATATGGCTGGTAAAAGTACGTTTCTACGCACAGTTGTAGTTAACCTGATTTTAGCAATGAATGGAGCGCGTGTTAGGGCTAGTGAGTTTCGTTTTACACCGTGTCAGATATTGTCTAGTATCAAGATACAAGACTCTTTGATGAACAAAGAATCCTATTTCTATGCCGAATTAAAGCGACTGAGTGAAATATTAGACTCATTAGTTAATGAGCCCCGTAGTCTTGTTATACTTGACGAGATGTTGCGTGGAACTAACACTAAAGATAAGCAGTCAGGTTCGATAGGTTTGATTGAGAAGATAATCGCGCAAAAAGGGGTGGTTATTGTTGCTACTCACGATTTGGTAATAGGTGACATGGAGAAAAGTTACCCAGAGATAGTCCATAATTTCAATTTCGAAGTTGAACTGGTTGATGACCATTTGAAGTTTGATTATAAGTTAAAGCATGGTATAACTTCGAAATTCAATGCCTCGTTCCTGATGAAGAAGATGGGGATAATAAATTGATCTGCATAGTGTTTGGGTTGGATTAGATTGGATTGTTTTGGATTGGATTGTTTTGGATTGGATTGTGCGGCTTTCACCGCGTGAGCTTCAGCTCATGCGGTGAAAGCCGCCAAAAGGTGAAAGTTGCACAAGCCAAACCAACTAATTCGAATCAATAAAGCATTAGTTAATAAAAAAAAGGGGGAGTCTTTCGCGACTGCCCCTTTTTCGTGGGATTATAAAGAAAATCCCAAACTACTAACCCAAACTTAAATAAATGAAGAAACCTTGTTTTACTTTATTAACATTAAAAGTGTGTTACTAATAATGGTAACTTTGATAACTAAACTTGTAAACTTATGTTCTACAATTAACATTCAATTATTATGCCAAAGTAGAAATTAGTACACACGAATAAAGATAAAACAATACTTCACATGCGACAAAGATATACTAAAAGTTTGTATAATCTCTACTCTAATAACCATTTTTTTGTATTTTTTATTGTGTGATGTGTGTGAATTCTTGCTTAAAAAACAGTAAATTCTTTAAGGTAAGGTGTTTATGCGAAAATAATTTTGTAAAATTTTTTTTCACACAGAAATGCTTTTTCTATTGTCTTGCTGAAAAATTAAAGAATTATGCAATAAATTTCAATAAATGAAAAAAGATTTTTATCTTTACATCCGTATAAAAAAGAAGTCCATTTCAACTAATATAAAAACAACCATAAGGATTATGCCTAGTTTATCAAAAAAAGGGATGAACATGCCCGCCTCACCTATTCGAAAATTAGTGCCCTATGCGGAGGGAGCAAA
>JAWXTQ010000008.1:0-28163 GCA_044433405.1 Rikenellaceae bacterium | reverse complement strand
GCTGAAGCTCATGTAAGTGAAAGCCGAAGCATACCAGAGCTTATCAAAAAAAGAAGAAGAGGCCTAAGAAAACCTTCGTCGCTTACGCTCCTCGGGCTCACTAACGTTCGCTGGGGATTCTCATGAAAGTAGTGTATGGCTTTGCGATGGTCGAGGTTTGGAATAATGATTAACGCCGATAATTATTAATGAACAAATCTGCCGACAAAGAATTCAGCTCAACCCTCAATTATGCTGTTTGTGTCTTACCTTTCTTTGATAATTTATTCACTATTAATGCTATTGCTCCATCTCCTGTTACGTTGCATGCCGTTCCGAAGCTATCCATTGTTATGTATAGCGCTATCATTAGGGCTTGCATTGTTTCGTCGAATCCAAGTATTGATTGCAATACGCCTAACGCTGCAACTACAGCCCCTCCTGGGACTCCTGGTGCGGCAATCATAGTAATTCCTAGCATTATTATAAATCCTGCGTAAATAGAGATATTAAATGGCATACCGCTTAATATCATCACAGCCATAGAGCATGTTGTAATCATCATTGTGCTACCAGCAAGATGGATTGTAGCACATAGTGGTATTACAAAACCTGCTATCTCTTCTCTTACTCCATTTTTAATGCTTTGCTGCATTGTTATGGGAATAGTTGCAGCAGAAGATTGTGTGCCAAGTGCGGTAACATAGGCTGTAAGCATTGTTTTAATCGCTTTGATTGGATTTTTCTTAGCGATTGCACCTGCCAATGTAAATTGCAGTAAAATCACGACTATCTGCATCACAATTACAAGAGCAAGAACTTTAATAAATACCGACATTATAGTAACTACTTTACCTTGTGCTCCCATTATTAGGAATATGCCAAATATAAAAAGCGGAAGCAGTGGGATAATTATAGTAGATATAAGTTTTTCAATAACGTGATTAAACTCATATAACACGCCTTTAAAATGTTCTCCTTTAGCATTTGCTAAACCAATGCCTAGCACAAATGAGATTAGCAGTGCGCTCATTACACTCATTATAGGCTGCATCTCAACAACAAAGAATGGCGTATATTGAGCCGACTCTATCAACAGGATAGAGTCAAAAACGCTTGATTGCTGACCTAGGATATAAGGAAAGATTGCACTAGCTGTACCATAGGCTAAAAATCCAGCAAAAAGAGTAGACAAATAGGCGATGAGAGCGGTTGTAGCTAGCAGCCTACCTGCTCCGTCACCGAGTTTAGTTATTCCTGGAGCTACAAGTCCGATTATAATCAACGGTATTGAGAACGATAAAAAGTTGGCAAAGATGCCGTTAATCGTTGCAAATACTCTAACCAACCAATCAGGAAAGAGTAATGAACATGCTACTCCGAGTAGAATTGCTAAGATAATCCTTGGCAATAAGCCAATCTTTTTTTTCTTTGACATAGATAAATATTTTTAGGTTTAAAAGATATTTCCAAATATAGTTATTATTTTGCAATTTAACAATATTTTTTTATCTTTGGGATGTAAAATTCAAATATTAAGCCATGGTAAATAAAGTTATTTTAGTAGGAAACGCAGGTGCCGATGCAGAGGTACATGTGTTTGAAAGCGGCAGCAAGATTGCCCGCATAAGAGTTGCAACAACTGAGAGAATATACAACCCAGCCACACAGCAGTGGACCGACCACATCGAGTGGCACCAAGTTGTTATCCCTCAACGTCAAGCAAACTTTGCAGAATCATACGTAAAAAAAGGGTCTCAAGTCTATATCGAGGGCCGTATCCGCCGCAGAGAGTGGGGCGAAGAGGGAGCAAAGCACTACAGCTTCGAAATCAGAGCCGACGAAATTAGATTATTAGGCCGACGACCTGACACATACGACAGTTCGAACTCTTATCACCCACAACAACAAAGTTCACAGCCGCAACAACCACAACAACAAACATATACTACCCCACAACAGCCACAAGCCACTCCAAACCAACAAGCTTCGTATGGTCAGCCAGTGAGCGAAACCCCACAGCCACAGCATGAAGTGGCTTCAAATAGCTACGAATCACAAGCAACGGCTAATGATCCTACTGACGATTTACCTTTCTAGTAGAATTGTTTGAGCTATTTAAGTCTGTTTAGTGCGGCTTTTCACTTACATGAGCTTGAAGCTCATGTAAGTGAAAAGCCGCACTAAATCCTTAATTCTGAATGTAATGATTGAAGCGGATAACCGAATAATAGGCTTCGGGAGCAAGTAGTGATATCAGCAGGTAGGCTGCAATTAATACCACGGAAATAGTAAATCCCCATTTGACCCAGTTTCCTGCTATGTTTGAGTATCTTATAGCTTTAGCGTACTCTTTGTTATTCCAGAGGTAGTTTACCTTTGAACCATATATCAACCCTACGATTCCTGGGATAATACTACAGAATATGGCGAGTAGAATGGACTCTACTACCCATGATTTTGGAACGTCAACATGTGATGGGAGTCGTTTTGCATTGCTGCTAATCTGGCTTTTGATATATTCATGGTAGTGAGCAGGTTGCTCCAGACTTTCGACGCCAGTTTGATCAATAAATTTAGTTAAAGATGGAACTTCTTGCGCTTCAACCCAATTTGGCAAGCCGTCAAACCACACTAATGTACTACCCTTTATGCCATGGTGTTTAAAGTAGTCGGCTCTTACTGGGCCGTGCTGCATGCTACGATCGTCAATAAAGAAATAAAAGTTTTTGTCCATAATCAGATATATTACATTGTTATTAACGTAATGTATCAAATTTTGAACCAAAAGAGCATAGCATTAAGCTGAATTCTTTGTTGGTGGATTTGGTCATTAATCATTTATCATTATCGGCGTTAATTATCATTCCTATTATCACTCCTATTATCATTCCTATCCTCGGATATCGCGAAGCCATACATCACTTTCATGAGAATCCCCAGCGAACGTTAGTGAGCCCGAGGAGCGTAAGCGACGAAGGTTTTCTTAGGCCTCTTCTTCTTTTTTTGATAGGCTTTGGTACGCCTCGACTTTCACTTTTTGGCGAAGCCAAAAATAGTAATAGGTTTTTATTTCGTTACCATACCGTAGGTATGAGTATAAGAAATAAAAACCTATTACTACAAGCATATGCACAGCATATGCAGTGAAAGTCACCAAACAGAGTCTCTAAACAAAACCGCTAAAATTCAGCTTGATCCGATTTATATATCGTATGTTTTGCCCTCAATGGCTATTTCAGAGGCGGTAAAATGGCGATTTATCTCAGATAGATACTCTTTGTCACCACTCTTGTATCTTAGCGAAAAATGGCCAATTAATAGCTTTTTCGCCTCTGATTGAGTTGCAATGTAGGCAGCATCTTTTGTAGTGCTGTGCATTGTTGCCATTGCCAGGCGCTTATCGCGCTCTAGGAAAGTGGCTTCATGAAATAGTAAATCGACACCTCTTATTGCAGCTGCTACCTCCTTGGATGGCGCAGTGTCAGTAATGTATGCAAATGAGCGAGGAGCGTAAGGCTGATATGTAGCTTTTCTGCTCTCTAGGATTGTGCTATCCTCTAAAACGACATCACGTCCATCTTTCAGAGCATTAACGTCGACATACTCTAGATTGTAGCGTTCGATTATGTGCTTGTGAATATTGCGACGTGGGGGTTTCTCCTTAAAAAAATATCCTACCGTAGGTATCTTATGCCGTAGTGGCAATGAGAAAACCTCAAGCACCTTATTCTCGAATACTAGTTGTTGCTTTGCAGTGTCTACCTCTCTGCACTCAATAGGGTAGCTTAAATGAGGCTCAAATAGAGCGCAGTGGTTTGATATGATTGAAGAGATGGGTGATGGGCCAAAAATTGTTAGTTTGTGTTTTCGCCCCATTAGCGACATTGTTGAGATTAATCCATATATTCCATAGAAATGATCGCCATGAATATGAGTAATAAAGATATTATTTATCTTTAATGAGTTAAAGTCATATCGCTTAAGCTGCTTTTGCACCCCCTCGGCAGCATCTAATAAAAAAATCTGCTCGTATACGTTAAGTATATGAGCAGATTGATTTTTATTACTTGAAGGCATTGCAGCTAAACTACCTAGAGCGGTCAATTTAAAGCTATTCATACCCTCGTTGTAATATTATAGAGGATTACTTGCTCTCTAATTGAGCTTTAAGTTCAGCAAGAGCTTCGATGTCACCTAAAGTTGTTTTTTCAACAGATGCATTTAGCTTTTTAACTGCACTTTGAGTCGATTGAGCTGCTGATTTCTCAGAGTTTGATTCACCACCATCAGAAGATTTAGGAGATGAAGCAGTTTGCTCAATATTAGAAAGTGTAATACGTTTAGTAGCTTTTTGGAACTCAACAATGCGAAGTTCGATTTTGTCACCAACAGAAAGAGCTGGAGTCTCTTTAGAAAGTTGTTTAGTGTGAACGAAACCTTCAACACCGAACTCTAAAGTTACAACATAACCTTTATCGTTAATTTCGCTAACAGTTGCTTCGTGAGTAGAGCCTACTGTGAATACTGTTTCGAAGTTATCCCAAGGATTGTCTTGAAGTTGTTTGTGACCTAATGAAAGACGACGGTTTTCTTTGTCGATTTCAAGTACGACAACCTCGATATCAGCACCTTTTTGAGTAAACTCAGCTGGGTGTTTGATTTTCTTAGTCCAGCTTAAATCTGAGATGTGGATTAAACCATCAACACCCACTTCGATTTCAACAAAAACACCGAAGTTAGTAAAGTTACGAACTTTTGCAGTGTGTTTAGTACCTACGCTGAATTTTTCTTCGATGTTAGCCCATGGATCACTAACGAATTGTTTGATACCAAGAGACATTTTGCGCTCTGATCTGTCAAGAGTTAAAATAACTGCCTCAACCTCATCGCCAACTTTCATAAACTCTTGAGCACTACGTAAGTGTTGTGACCAAGACATTTCGCTAACGTGAATCAAACCTTCAACACCAGGAGCGATCTCGATAAATGCACCGTAATCAGCAAGTACAACTACTTTACCTTTAACGCTATCACCAACTTTTAAGCCTTCGCTTAGAGCATCCCAAGGGTGTGCAGAAAGTTGTTTAAGACCTAAAGCGATACGTTTTTTAGCATCATCAAAATCAAGAATTACAACATTGATTTTTTGATCTAATGTTACAATCTCTTCTGGATGGTTAACTCTACCCCATGAAAGGTCAGTGATGTGGATAAGACCATCTACGCCACCAAGGTCGATAAATACACCGTAAGATGTGATGTTTTTAACTATACCCTCAAGAACTTGTCCTTTCTCTAGTTTAGAGATAATATCTTTTTTCTGTTGCTCTAACTCAGCCTCGATAAGAGCTTTGTGCGATACAACAACATTACGAAACTCTTGGTTGATTTTAACAACTTTGAATTCCATAGTTTTGTCTACATAAATATCGTAGTCGCGGATTGGACGAACGTCGATTTGTGAACCTGGCAAGAAAGCCTCAATTCCAAATACATCTACGATCATACCACCTTTTGTGCGACATTTTACGAAACCTTTGATGATTTCATCTTTCTCAAGAGCCTCATTAACTCTATCCCAAGAGCGTAATTGACGCGCTTTTTTGTGTGAAAGAACTAATTGTCCTTTTTTGTCCTCAGCACTCTCAACATAAACTTCTACTTTTTCGCCTACTGTTAATTCAGGATTGTAGCGGAATTCGCTGATAGTGATGATTCCTTCACTTTTGTAGCCTACGTTCACAACAACCTCACGTTTGTTAAGTGAAATTACTGTTCCCTCTAGAACTTCGCCAGTAGAGATGTTTGAAAGAGTCTCATCGTATTCTGCTGAGATGTCCTCTTTTGATTTACCACCGTAAAGTGATAGTTCGTTTTCAAATGCGTTCCAGTCGAACGACTCAATTGGTTGAGATGCGTTTAGAATCTCTTTTTCTGATTGATTTGACATAAATCATTTTGTGAACACCTATTTATCTCTCTATTGAGATATCATGTTCGTTTAAAGTTAAACATAAATTACCCTAAAAATCACGTCTTTAGGCGGCACAAAGGTATAATAATTTATTTTAATAACAACAAAAACAAATCAATTATTTACGCTTTTTAGGCACTTTTTTTTATAACAAAAATAAGTTGCCGTATGATAATACAGCAACTTGTTGAATTTCTGGAAGTTAGAATTGCTTACTCCTCGTCTAACTTAAGGTTGTATTTTACATCATCATACTCCATTTCAAGGCTTTTGTTGTAAACATCCATAGCATTACGGCTCATACCCATGCTTGAAAAACCACCATCATGGAAAAGATTCTGCATTGTAACTTTACGCGTTAGGTCAGAGAATAGAGTGATTACATAATCAGCACAATCTTCTGCCGAAGCGTTGCCTAGTGGCGACATTTTATCTGCAAAATCCATTAAACCATCAAATCCAAACACTCCACCACCTGCTGTTGTTGGCGTTGGTGACTGAGATACAGTGTTGATTCTGATTTTCTTTCTACGTCCATAAATGTAACCAAAGCTACGAGCAATTGACTCTAACAGCGATTTAGCATCCGCCATGTCATTATAACCATAAAGTGTGCGTTGCGCAGCAATATATGAAAGCGCTACAATTGAACCCCACTCATTAATTGCATCTTTTTTTCTAGCAACTTGAATTATTTTATGAAATGATAAAGCTGAAATATCAAGAGTCTTTTGAAGGAAGTTGTAGTCTAAATCATCATACTTTTTCCCTTTTCTAACATTTGGTGAAGAACCAATTGAATGAAGAATAAAATCAATTTTCCCTCCAAAATGCTCCATTGTCTGGTCGAAAAGAAGCTCTAAATCCTCAAGTTTAGTGGCGTCTACCGCTATCACTGGAGCATTGTTGCACTTGGCCGCTAGCTCATTGATTGTTCCCATTCTAATAGATACAGCCATGTTAGTAAGCACTATTTCTGCTCCCTCTGCAACTGCACGCTCGGCAACTTTCCACGCAATAGAAGACTCATTCAGAGCACCAAAAATGATACCCTTTTTCCCTTTTAATAAATTGTAAGACATATTTAAAATTTTAATTCTTAGGTCGCAAAGATAATAATTATTGGTAAGTTCAAAAAAATATTATCTTTTTTTTTGCAAATTAAAAAATTATTTCTACCTTTGCAGAGTTGTTTGAAATAATAACAGCTAATTTTTTTTGCGGAAATAGCTCAGTTGGTAGAGCACAACCTTGCCCCAAAAGGCAGGCAGGCCTTTCCAACTTTGGCAAGTTTACGTAATAGAACATAAAAACATTTTGCGGAAATAGCTCAGTTGGTAGAGCACAACCTTGCCAAGGTTGGGGTCGCGAGTTCGAGTCTCGTTTTCCGCTCACTTTTTTAAAAAAAAGTAAGGATCTTTGCTCGAATGGTGGAATTGGTAGACACGCAGGACTTAAAATCCTGTGACCATTGCGGTTGTGCGGGTTCAAGTCCCGCTTCGAGTACTTTTTTAAAACGCTAACAGCTTTCTTTTCTAGCTGTTAGCGTTTTTCTCTTTTAACTGGAGGGTGGGTCTCGTAGAGTTTAATACAGTTATAACAAACGAATCAATATGAATTCTTTGTTGGTGGATTTGGTCATTAATTATTTATCATTATCGGCGTTAATCATTATTATTACTCCTATGCTCGACTATCGCGAAGCTATACATCACTTTCATGAGAATACCCAGCGAACGCTAGTGAGCCCGAGGAGCATCAGCGACGAAGGTTTTTTCTAAAAACAAACCCAAATCACCCCTTAGCAAGCATTTTTTGCAATTCGAACATTCTATCGCGGTATATCGTTGCGCTTCTAAAATCCAGCTCCTTGGCGGAATTCTCCATATTTACCCTATTTTGCTCTATCTCTTGAAGTATCTCCTCTTTCGAAAGGTTGTAGCTTGACGAGGCGTCCGCTGCCAATAATGGAGTTATTGAGTAGCCAACATCATAATCTTTATTTTTAGCTGATATATTTTGTGATTTCGAATCGTCACTGCGGAACACTGCCAAATTATTGGCTTTGACAATCTGAGTTGGAGTTATTCCGTGTTCCTTATTGTATTTTATCTGCTTCTCTCGTCTTACGCGTGTCTCGGTAATGGTTATATTCATTGACTTTGTAATCTTATCGGCAAACATTATCACACGCCCCTTTACATTACGCGCAGCACGACCTGCCGTTTGAGTCATTGAGCCAGCAGTTCTTAAGAAACCCTCTTTGTCAGCATCCATAATCATCACCAACTCCACCTCTGGAATATCCAATCCTTCACGTAGTAGATTAACCCCTATCAAAACATCAAACAATCCCTCTCTAAAGTTCTCTATCAACTCTATACGCTCTTGATTCTCAACGTCTGAGTGAATATAACGACACCTAATAGATGCGTGTTCCAGATATTTTTGCAACTCCTCAGCCATTCGCTTGGTGAGTGTGGTAATCATTACTCGCGAATCAGAGATAATAGTCTTTTGTATCTCCTCCAACACCCTATCTATCTGGTTGAGAGTGGGTACTACCTCAATCTCAGGATCTAACAAGCCAGTTGGGCGGATAAATTGCTCTACCACACACCCCTCACTACGATTAAGCTCATAGTTTGCTGGTGTAGCACTAACATAAAGCGTGCGCCCCATCATAGCCTCAAACTCCTCAAACTTTAAGGGTCTATTATCTTTGGCTGTAGGCAGTCTAAATCCAAACTCCACCAAATTACTCTTTCTAGAGTAATCACCTCCATACATAGCTCTAACTTGCGGAAGTGTCACATGGCTCTCATCAATTATCAGAAGATAATCATCTGGAAAATAATCCAACAAGCAGAATGGTCGACTACCTGGCACTCTACCGTCAAAATAGAGAGAGTAGTTTTCAATACCAGAACAATATCCCACCTCTTTTATCATCTCTAAATCATACTCTACCCTGTTCTTCAACCTTGCAGCGTATGCCTCTTCGTTTATGCTGTTAAGATAGTTAAACTGCAACACCAGATCGTCCTGAATTCGACTAATAGCATTATTGATACGCTGACGTGTAGTTACAAATATTGAAGCAGGATGAATTGATACCTCCTCTAGGGTCTCAATAAAAGAGTGAGTTAGAGGCTCTAGCTTATCTATCTTTTCGATTTCATCATCAAAAAATATCACTCTATAGCACAAATCGTCATAGGCAATATTTATATATACAGAATCGCCTTGAACCCTAAATGTTCCGCGCTTAGGCTCAATATCATTACGTGAATACAATCCGTCTGTTAGGCGCAACAGAAGTTTATTGCGCGTAATCATCTCACCCACTCTAAGGTTAATGGTATTCTCATGAAAATCGCTCGGATTACCAATCCCATAAAGACACGAAACCGAAGAGACAACAATAGTATCTTTTCGCCCAGAAAGTAGCGTTGACGATGCGCTAAGACGATGCTTCTCTATCTCGTCATTGATTGCCAAATCCTTCTCTATATATGTATCGGTAGCTGGCAGGTAGGCCTCAGGTTGATAGTAATCATAGTAAGAGACAAAATACTCAACCGCATTCTCAGGAAAAAATGATTTAAACTCTGAATAGAGCTGCGCTGCCAAGGTCTTATTGTGACTTAGAATCAGAGTTGGCTTGTTGATATTTTTAATCACATTAGCCATTGTAAAAGTCTTTCCCGAGCCCGTAACTCCCCACAAGACTGCATTTTTTGAGTAGCCATCATTGAACAAGTTTGTTATTTGTTCGATAGCCTGCGGTTGGTCACCTGATGGAGCATAAGGAGTTACTAACTTAAATGACATATAGATTTACTTTCTTTTAAATTTATTAAACGTTAATCACTATCTGAAACGCTATCAAGCTTAGCACCAAACCCCTTTAGCGCAAAACGCACCAATACAAAATTAATTGGAAAAGTAAAGGTATATGCAAATACTGGCGCTAACTTCTCCGAGAATCCAATCCAGATAGCAACATTAAAGAGCAAAATATGTACAAAAAAATTAACGGCATTGCTAATAGCAAACTTTACACCTCTCATTAATGTAGGACGTGTATGGAAAGTTATTAAATTAGAGCCAAAAAAGTTACACAAAAGGTTAGCCATAAAACTAACAATATAGGCAAAATTATACGGCACTCCCACACGAAGCAACCCTATATAGAGCAGATAGTGAACCAAAGCAGCACCACCACCAACAACCATAAATCGAAGCACCTCGTATTTCTCAAATATTTTTCTCATAAATATATTTGCAAAATTATTACAAGCTGCAAAGTTACCAAAAGTTTACTGTTCTACACAGGAAACAGTAAAATATTATGAATTAAGTTGAATTCTTTGTTGGTGGATTAGGCCATTAATAATTATTATTCTAAATCATTACCCCAAATAAATCATTACCCCAAACCTCGACCATCGCGAAGCCACACCCCACCTACATGAGAATCCCCAGCGAACGAAAGTGAGCCCGAGGAGCGTCAGCGACGAAGGTTTTTTTACCAGCGGTAGGCTGCTAGGAGTCGTTTTTAGCGAATTGGCGATAGCCAAGAGGCTAAAAACGATTCATAGTAGTCTACCGCGTGGTTTTTTTTCTAAAAAAAAACTTAAACACAATTCTTCTTTTTTTTAATAGGCTTTGGTACGCCTCGGCTTTCACTTTTTGGCACAGCCAAAAATAGGAATAGTTTTTATTTCGTTGTCATACCGAAGGTATGAAACATAAGAAATAAAAACTATTCCTACAAGCATGGGCTTCAGCTCATGCGGTGAAAGCCGCTGAAGGAGTGAAAGTCGTTATGAATTCAGCTTAATACAACATTATTAGCATTCGGACAGCCAATTAAATTTAGAATAGCTAAAGAGTCCTTTCTCCCCAATCTTCACCTCTGGGATAACGACCAATGAGAGGAACGATAGGGTCATAAATGGAGCGTCGAGCATAGATCCCATCTCCACAAGCTTTGCATGCAGCGACTCCAAAGATATTGCTACCTCCTCGCAGGTCATATCGCTGATTATGCCACCAATGGGAAGTGGTAATGCGCTACAACTATCTGATTCGCAGACAACAAGCCCTCCGCGTGATTCGATAAGTGAATTTATTGCAAGCGTGAGCTCAGCATCCGTAGTTCCAACTGCTACGATATTGTGTGAGTCGTGACCTATAGAGCTTGCTATAGCACCTCTTTTTAGGCCAAATCCTGTGCAGTATGCCACTTGAGGTTTGCCGTTGGTGTATCTATTAATATAGACTATCTTCAACACATCCTTTTCGATATCGCTCTCTAGATTCTCTATAGGAGAGTTTGGCGTATAGTATTTAGCCTCTGTAACTAGCTCATCTTTTATCACTCCGATAATTGTTATTTGGCTATCTACTTGCTTTTTCAATTCGCACTCGTCTATTTTATCGTGATTAAAATTATTAATCACCTCACACTCTCTTGCTGCTGACGGCTCAATATTAGTCCCATCCTCAACATCAAAACATTTTACACCACCGATATAACTTTGACATAGCGTGAAATTTGTAAGATCGCTCACTACAATGAAGTCAGCACTATCACCAACCCTCAGCGAACCCACATTAAGATTATAGTGTTCGATAGGATTTATAGATGCAATGCGCAGCACATCAAACAGAGAGTAACCATCAGCAATCGCACGTCGCACAATCTTATCTATATGACCTAACGCCACAATATCGTCAGCATGAGAGTCGTCAGTGCAGAACATCAACATATCAGCAGAGCTCTCAATAAGCCCCTTTAATGCTTCATAGTTCTTAGCAGCACTACCCTCTCTTATGAATATCTTCATTCCACACGAGATCTTCTCTCTAGCCTCAGAAATATTACAACACTCATGATCGGTAGTTATACCACTCTCGATATATTTTTTAAGCTCACCACCACTTAGCAGCGGTGCATGTCCATCAATTGGTAATCCATATCGCTTAGCGATATCTAACTTTGCCATCACCTCCTTATCCTCATAGATAACACCTGGCACATTCATCACCTCCGAGAGCGCAACAAATCGACCACTCTTAGCAAAAGCCTCGACATCAGAGGCTGTAATCACACCTCCAGCAAGATCAAAAGAGGTTGCAGGAACAGAGGATGGAATAGTAAAAAAGCACTTTAGATGCGCCCTTTCAGCACTCCTAACCATATACTCCACACCCTCGACACCCATCACATTGGCAATCTCATGTGGATCAGTCACAACCGCAACACTACCACACCCAATAACAGCATCCGATAATGTCTCAGGAGTTAGCATAGAGCTCTCGATATGAAGATGAGCATCAATAAACCCAGGCATTATATACCTATCAACATCAATGGCATGCCGCTCAATTGCAACGATATGCCCTTCATACACCTCTACAGACCCCTGAAATATCTCACGATTATAAATATCTACAATTTTCCCCTCTACTCTCATGCTATGTTTGCTATTATATTCTCACCTCCCCTGCGAAAGGCATCTAAATGTAAATTGACTATCACAGTTACACAAAGAACGTAATAATATCTCTAAATTGCAAATATAACTGGAGGTGGGGGTTGGTTGGGCGGCTTTTACTTTTTGGCTGCGCCAAAAAGTAAAAGCCGTCTCCAATGGAAACGGCTTTTTTTAGTAGCGGAGAGAGGACTCGAACCTCTGACCTTTGGGTTATGAGCCCAACGAGCTGCCAACTGCTCCACTCCGCGGTATTAATTCGAGTACAAAGATAATGCTTTTATTTTAATATCCAAACTTTTTATTGAATTATTTTTCACTAAAACATCTAATACTCTTATACACAGTGTATTAGATGTTAACAAAACTGTTCCACGTGGAACAGTTTTGTTTTATTGTTTTTACAGTGTTCCACGTGGAACTATCTACCGAAATAAAGCAACAAAACATTTATGTCTGACGGAGATACTCCAGGTATCCTTGAAGCCTGTGCTATAGTGGATGGTTTTATTCGCGACAGCTTTTGTCTAGCCTCAATAGTAATGTTGGTAAACTTGGAATAATCTAGGTCGTGATCTAGCTTTATGTTCTCTAATCTTGTTAGCTTCTCTGCTATTTGATTTTCACGCTCGATGTAGCCACTATATTTAAAATGTATCTCAACCTGCTCTATCACTTCAGGAGAGATATTATTTTGCTCGATTAACTCTTTTAGCGGCTCGACATGAGAGGAGATAACTGCAAGATAGGTATTGTTACGGACTATCACATCTTTTAGTTTGCGTTTTTGTGTTAACGGTGCTGACTCGATAGAGATTAAGTAGTTATTTATCTCGTCTGGCGACACAGAATATGTCTCGACAAATTCTTTTAAAGTGGCAATTTGCTCCTCTTTTTCCTGCAACTGTGCATATCTCTCACTATCTGCTAAGCCTATGTGATGTGATAACTCTGTTAGCCTTAAATCGGCATTATCACCTCTTAGCAATATACGATGCTCTGCGCGGCTAGTGAACATTCGGTAGGGTTCATCTACCCCTTTAGTTACTAAATCGTCTATAAGAACTCCAATGTAGGCTTGGTTTCTACGTAGAATAAATTCTGGTTTTTGGTTAATTTTTTGGTGCGAATTGATTGCAGCAATCAAGCCTTGCGCTGCTGCCTCTTCATAACCAGTTGTACCATTTATTTGACCTGCAAAATAGAGGTTTTGGAGAAGTTTTGTCTCTAAAGTGTGATATAGCTGTGTCGGTTGAAAAAAATCGTACTCAATGGCATAACCTGGGCGGTAAAAATGGGCATTTTCAAGCCCTTTTATTTGACAAAGCGCATCAAACTGTACATTCCATGGTAAAGAAGAAGAAAAACCATTTAAATAATACTCGTTTGTATCATCTCCCTCTGGCTCTAGAAAGAGCTGATGTTCGTCTTTAGAGGCGAAAGTTTTTAATTTATCTTCAATACTTGGGCAGTAACGCGGACCAATTCCTGCTATCAAACCGTTAAAAAGGGGTGAATCTGCAAACCCAGTGCGGAGAGTGTCGTGAACCTCTTTTGAACTATAAATTAGATAACATGGCAGTTGCTTTTCTACTGGCTTAATCTGATTGAGATAAGAGAATTTGGATGGCTTTTGATCACCTAATTGGGGTGTCATTACCGAAAAATCTATTGTTTTTGCATCGATACGTGCAGGAGTTCCTGTTTTCATACGACCTACAGTAAAGCCTCGCTCTAGAAGTTGCTCGCTAATACCTGTAGAGGACATATCACCAGCTCTACCACCAACAGTAGAAGTTCGACCTACGTGAATTTTACCATTTAGAAATGTTCCATTTGTTAGCACTACAGACTTCGCATGAAATCTCACACCTAAACGTGTAACTACACCCACTACCGTATCCTCTTCAATTAATAGTTCTACAACTTCATCTTGCCAAAGGTAGAGATTTTGCAAATCTTCGAGCGTTTTGCGCCAAAGAGCCGAAAAACGCGCCTTGTCGCATTGAGCTCTTGGCGACCACATCGCCACACCTTTTGAGAGGTTAAGCATTCTAAATTGAATAGTTGATTTATCGGTGATAATACCCATATACCCCCCTAACGCATCAATTTCACGAACGATTTGCCCCTTAGCAACTCCACCAACAGCAGGATTACATGACATATTCGCGAATTTCACCATATCCATGGTAATAAGTAGAGTTTGAGAACCCAATTTTGCGGCTGCTGCGGCAGCTTCACATCCCGCATGGCCTGCACCTACTACAATAATATCGTAATTAAATTTCATTTTTTGCACTTAATAGTTGAGATAAAAGCAGTAGATATTGATCCTCTAATTGCTTCATCTTTTTAAAATCTTTGTCACTTTTGTCTTTTTGCCCGAGCAAATGGAGCACTCCATGTAGGATTACTCGATGTAGTTCGTTCAAAAAAGTAACACCATAATCTTTTGCATTTAACTTAACAGTGTCGATGCTTATTAACAAATCACCTGAGATATGAGTATCATCACAATAATCAAAAGTGATGATATCTGTATAATAATTGTGATTCAGGTATGTATTATTTGTCTCTAAAATTTGCTCGTCACTACAAAATACTACAGAAATGTCTCCGAGTTTTTTTTCGCACTTGTCAGCAATCATTTGCTTAACACAAGCCGATATTACTCGTTTATTATTAAATCTTAGATTTACATCTAGATTAGAAATTTTCACACTCATAACAAATCAACTTCTTATTATCTCTGTTACAATATCTTACAGAGGTTAATTAATATTTTTAGTTAACTGAAAATTGACTGGACAATTTTTCTTTACTAACTAGGTGCAAATATACGCAAAGTTTTTGAGTAAAATAAGCAAAATAGAGGGGGTAAATAAAATTCAAAAAATAAAATTGTAATTAAGAAGAGAATTTGTATATTTGTAACAACATTGGAAATGACAGTTCTAAAAATTGTCAAGCAAAATTAAAATCAAAATTAAATACAAAATAGATGATGGGCAAAATTGCATTAATCACAGGGATAACAGGACAGGACGGATCGTTCTTAGCTGAATTTTTATTAACTAAAGGTTATGAGGTGCATGGCATCATTAGACGTTCATCATCATTCAACACTGCGCGCATTGAACACCTATATCTAGAGGAGTGGGTTAAAGATATGAAACAAGGTAGGAAAATCAATCTTCACTACGGTGATATGACTGATTCTAGCTCGCTTGTGAGGATTTTACAAGAGACTCGACCTACCGAGATATACAATCTTGCAGCTCAAAGCCACGTTAAAGTGAGCTTTGATGTGCCTGAGTATACTGCTGAAACTGATGCAATTGGAACACTTAGACTGCTTGAGGCACTTAGAATTCTTGGAATGGAAAAGACGTGTAGAGTATATCAAGCATCTACTTCAGAGCTATATGGCAAGGTGCAAGAAGTTCCCCAAAAGGAGACTACCCCATTCTACCCTCGAAGCCCATACGCTGTGGCGAAACAATACGCCTATTGGATTACGAAGAACTACCGTGAGGCATACGGAATGTTTGCAGTGAATGGGATTTTGTTTAACCACGAGAGCGAACGCAGGGGCGAGACTTTCGTAACTCGAAAAATCACAATTGCCGCTGCACGTATAGCACACGGATTACAAGATAAGGTATATCTTGGAAACCTAAACGCCAAAAGAGACTGGGGATATGCAAAAGATTATGTCGAATGTATGTGGTTGATGCTGCAACACTCAACTGCTGAGGATTTTGTAATTGCAACTGGCGAATTTCATAGCGTTAGAGAGTTTTGCACTCTGGCATTTGCAAATGCAGGTATTGAGATTACTTGGCAAGGCGAAGGAATCGAAGAAAAGGGAATATGCAAAAAAAGTGGTAAAACATTGGTAGAGGTAGACCCTAAATATTTCCGTCCAACAGAGGTGGAACAGCTTCTTGGAGACCCTACAAAGGCTCGAACTACATTAGGTTGGAATCCAACTAAAACATCATTCGAGGAGCTAGTAAATATTATGATGAATCATGATATGGAAATGGTTGAAAAGTCGACTAAAACGCTCTAACAACAATGAAAAAGGGAAGTAAAATATATATTGCTGGCCATCGCGGATTAGTTGGCTCTGCGATATGGAGAGAGCTTACATCAAAAGGGTATACAAACTTAATAGGTCGCACTAGAGAAGAACTAGACTTAATGAATCAGGCAGCGACTGAGGATTTCTTCGAAAAAGAGAGACCTGAATATGTAATTTTAGCAGCTGCACATGTGGGTGGAATAGTTGCTAACAACACCTATAGAGCTGACTTTATTTTTAACAATTTACAGATACAACAAAACATTATAGGTGCTAGTTACAAATATTGCGTTAGGAAACTATTATTTCTTGGTAGCACCTGTATTTACCCAGGAAATGCTCCGCAGCCAATGGAGGAAGATTGCCTATTAACCTCACCCTTAGAGTATACCAACGAGCCTTATGCAATAGCTAAAATTGCAGGGCTTAAAATGTGTGAGAGTTTTAATCTTCAATATAGCACAAATTACATAGCTGTTATGCCAACAAATTTGTATGGGCCTGGTGATAATTTTAACCTTGAAACAAGCCATGTCATGCCAGCAATGATACGCAAAATACATCTTGCTAACGCACTAAAAAACGACAATTGGCAGCAGATACACCACGATCTAAAACAACGCCCAATAGAGCAAATTGACAACAACAACAGCAAGGAGGAGATTATCTCTATATTGGCAAAATATGGTATTTTCAAAGATAATATTACCCTCTGGGGAAGTGGCACACCTACTCGCGAATTTTTGTGGAGTGAGGAGATGGCAAGTGCATGTGTTTATATTATGGAGAATATTGATTTTGAGGAGCTAAAAAGGTATGCAATCGAAAGAGGATGCCCTGAAAATCAAATCAGAAATTGCCACATTAACATCGGAACTGGCAAGGAAATAACAATAAAAGAGCTAGCCTATCAAGTAGCCAAAGCAGTAGGATATGAGGGAGAGATTAAATTTGACACCTCAAAACCCGACGGAACAATGCGCAAACTAACTGATAGCCACAAACTTCAATCACTAGGATGGCACCACAAAATCGAAGTTAACGAAGGAATCAAAAAACTTTATGATTGGTATCTTGGGTAGGAGACAAAGCAGATCAATCCGAAAACATCATGGTGTGGTTAGTTTAACCTCACTCTATGGTGTTTTCGGATTAATATCTTAAAACATGAAAGCTACTAAATAGTAAACGCTTGTCAGTTTTGGAGAGTAGTTATGACACAGCCAACACCGCACCCTCAATCTCGATCTCAATTACCTCCATATTAGGAGCTTCATAATTTGTTTTCATAGATTCTCTATTTATGTGGGTTCTAAATTATGTGACTTCAAAATATAGAATAAGAACCCGAAATATTCTAAAGTTGAAGCATTTATGAGGTTACAAATTTACTAAAAAAATTTTACAATCTTTATAATCTTCAAAAAATTTCAACCATAAGGGCAATTAACCCTTTGCAGTCAACAAGAGCACACGCAGAGTAGACTTTATCAAGAGTTAATCAAACAAACATAAAAAATTATTAATCTTATCATTAATGACTATTTTTTTCTTAAAATAATTCTCACTACTTTTGTGGTGTGATGGTTTCTTGTGTTGTGAGCTTTTATCATAACAAGAATTAAAAGGGAATTAGGTGTAAATCCTATACAGTTCCCGCTGCTGTAACCTCAATATTGATGTTTTAAATAATCTTTTGCCACTGAACACCGTTTGGGAAGGCTTTTTTAAACTTAGAGGAAGTCAGAAGACCTGCCACTGCGTATTATTAGGATTTGTGCTAACGGTGAATTGGCTAAGTCATAACCTTATCAATATCTATGTTTTTTTAGACCTATCGGTATGATAACTCCTAATATTGTTGTGTATATAAATTATTAAAGATAAAACAATGACTAAGGAAATTTTTATCATCAAAAGAGATGGTACGAGGGTAATCTTCTCGTTAGAAAAGATTAAAAATGCGATAAGAAAAGCATTTTTATCAGTTGGAGCGTATGCTACAAATGATGATATTACGCAAATATTAGGTAGAGTTGAAATCAGCAACGGAATGAGCGTTGAGGATATTCAAAACCAGATTGAGAGATCATTGATGGCAGAACACTACTTTGACGTTGCCAAATCATACATGTTGTATCGTCAAAAGCACACCGAAGATCGCGATACTCGCGATAGATTAAACTTCTTAATCAACTATTGCAATGCTGAAAATGCAGCTACAGGCAGCAAATTTGATGCTAATGCGAATGTTGAAAAGAAAAATATTGCTACTCTTATAGGCGAATTACCAAAAGATACCTTTATACGCCTTAATAGAAGAATGATTACTGACCGCATAAAGGATATGTATGGCAAAGAGGTTTCAGATAAGTATATTAGCCTACTAAATAGCCATTTTATATATAAAAATGACGAGACTAGCCTAGCAAACTATTGCGCCTCAATCACGATGTATCCCTGGCTACTTGAGGGCACAATGTCGATAGGAGGAAACTCTAAAGCTCCTACAAACCTTAAATCTTTCTGTGGAGGGTTTGTTAATATGATATTTATTGTCTCAAGCATGTTGAGTGGAGCGTGTGCTACACCTGAATTTTTGATGTATCTGAACTATTTTATATCACTAGAGTATGGCAAAGATTACTACACTAAATCAGACAGTGTAGTTGATCTATCACTACGTCAGCGCACTATTGACAAGGTGATTACTGACTGTTTTGAGCAGATTGTATACTCTATTAATCAACCTACAGGAGCACGCAATTTTCAGGCAGTATTCTGGAATATTGCATACTATGATAAGTTCTATTTTGAGTCTCTTTTTGGAGAATTTGTATTCCCTGATGGCTCTCGTCCAGATTGGGAGTCGCTATCATGGCTTCAAAAACGCTTTATGAAGTGGTTTAATGCCGAGCGTAACAAAACACCTCTAACTTTCCCAGTAGAGACTATGGCTTTACTTGCCGAAAATGGAGATGTACGCGACAAGGAGTATGGCGATTTTGTTGCTGAAATGCTCTCAGAAGGGCACTCATTCTTTACATATATGAGTGATAACGCCGATTCGCTAAGCAGCTGTTGTAGATTACGTAACGAAATTCAAGATAATGAGTTTAGCTACACTCTTGGCGCAGGTGGGGTTTCGACTGGCTCAAAAAGCGTATTAACTATCAATCTTAATAGATGTATTCAACACGCGGTACGCAATGATATTCCTTTTCTTAAATTTTTAGAGGATATTACTGACCTTGTGCATAAAGTACAAACAGCATATAACGAGAATTTAAAAGTGTTACACAACAATGGTATGTTACCTCTCTTTGATGCAGGTTATATCAACATGAAACGTCAATATCTGACTATAGGTGTAAATGGATTGGTTGAAGCGGCTGAATCAATGGGTATTACCATTAGTGACAACGAGCGATATACAAAATTTGTACAATCAGTTTTAGGGGTTATCGAAACATACAACAAAAAATACCGCACTTCGGATTTGATGTTTAATTGCGAGATGATTCCTGCTGAGAATGTGGGTGTGAAACATGCTAAATGGGATAAAGAGGATGGATATATCGTTTCGCGCGACTGCTACAATAGCTACTTCTACGCCGTTGAAGACACAACATTAAATGTTATTGATAAAATCAAACTGCATGGTCGCAAATATATAGAGCACTTAACTGGTGGCTCAGCACTTCACTTAAACCTCGAAGAGCACCTTTCTAAAGAGCAATATAGAGCACTTTTGCGCACAACAGCAATTGAAGGGTGTAACTATTTTACCTTTAACATCCCTAATACCATCTGCAACGAATGCGGCACAATAGATAAACGTTACCTCAAAAAGTGTCCTAAATGTGAGAGTGAAAACGTTGACTATATGACTCGTATTATTGGCTATATGAAGCGTGTTAGCAACTTCTCTCAGCCACGTCAAAAAGAGGCCTCTATGCGCCACTATTCAAATGTTAATAAGGAGATCGAAAGTGTTGAAGTTTGCTAGTTTTGATATAGTTTTTCAAGAAGTACCTAACGAGATTACACTAGCTATCAACATCACTGGTTGCCCAAATAGATGCCCTGGTTGCCACTCATGGCACTTAACTGAGGATAATGGCAGTGACTTAAACATAGAATCACTAGATATGCTAATAGAGCCCTATAAAGGCTCTGTTAGCTGCGTCTGTTTTATGGGGGGCGATAGCGATAAAGCCACTGTTGAAGAGCTAGCTCGCCATGTTCATAACTTTTGGGGATTAAAAACAGCTTGGTATTCTGGGTGTGAGAGCTACCCTACCGATAAAAATGCATTTGATTTCGTCAAATTAGGTGGTTATAAGAGCGAATTAGGTGGTTTAAAGAGCAAGAGTACCAATCAACGGTTTTATCGTTGCAATGAGGGGTTATATGAGGATTTGACTTATTTGTTTTGGGGTCGTAACGACCCCTTTGGAGAAACTTCGTTTCTCTAGTGCTCTTGCTCGGTGAATAGAGTTAACATCAGCACAAAAACCAAACCTCATCAATAACAACCCTACTATCCTACTTAAAAAAACCAACCTATCGCTAAAGGTTGGTTTTTTTATCATCACGCCACCCTGCATTTTTGCTGCGCAAAAGTGCTTTTAACGGGCGGTGGCGAGGTTGAGATCTGGACTGTCCTTGCGGACGGCAGGGGTCAGAGACCCCTATGGGAGAAACTGCGTTTCTCCTATGCACAAGAAAATGAAGTTTTTTTACAGGGGGCGTTACTGCCCCTGTTGATCACTATTTACAATACTTTTCTGCTATCTTCTCTGCTACCCTCTCACCATCTACCGCAGCTGAAACAATGCCTCCTGCATAACCTGCACCCTCACCACATGGATAAAGATTGCATATCTCAACATGTGTTAATAACTCCTTATCACGTGGGATGCGCAGTGGTGATGAAGTGCGCGACTCAACACCCAAAATCAAAGCCTCAGAAGAGACAAATCCCTTCATCTTTTTACCAAAATCTATAAAACCTAAGCGTAATGAGTTTGAGATGAATTCGGGCATCCATGTATGCATATTACTCGAAACAACACCAGGATGATAAGAGGTTTCTGGAGTCGTTTTTGACTCTTTATTCTCGACAAAATCACGTAATCTCTGCGCTGGAGCAACCTGTGCATTTTCACCTCCCGCCTTGAAAGCTGCTACCTCAAATTGACGTTGAAATTCTAGGCCAGCTAACACTCCAAACTGCTGTTGAAGGTGAGCATAATCAGACTCTCGAACCTCAGTGACAATACCTGAATTGGCATATTTTGAGTTGCGGTTAGATGGCGACATGCCATTAACAACACACTCTCCTACTCCTGTAGATGCAGGAACAATAAAACCTCCAGGGCACATACAGAATGAATAAACTCCACGGCCTGCCGCTTGAGTAACGAGCGAATAGGCTGCCGCAGGGAGATAATCACCTCTAGTGGGTTGCTTATATTGGATATAGTCAATAACACGCTGTGGGTGCTCTACCCTAACGCCCATTGCAAAATTTTTAGGCTCTAATAATACACTTTTTTTATCTAATAACTCGTAAATATCACGTGCCGAATGTCCAGTTGCCAGTATCACCGACTCTGCATCTATTGAGTCACCATCTGAGGTGATAACTTTAGTTATTTTTTGCTCTTTGATAACAAAATCAACAACCCTTTTTGAATAGTGAATCTCACCACCAGATTTTAAAATTTGTTCTCTTATAGCTGCAATCACTCGTGGTAATTTTTCGGTACCAATATGTGGATGCGCCTCATAAAGTATTGATTCTAAAGCTCCATGGATATGGAAAATTTCTAAAATACGGCGACTATTACCTTTTTTCTTTGAACGTGTAAATAGTTTCCCATCTGAATAAGTTCCTGCTCCACCCTCACCGAAACAGTAATTTGAATCTATATTAATCTCACCATTACGGTTAAGCGAAGCGATATCTTTTTTACGCGCTGAAACATCAATTCCACGCTCCAAAATTATAGGTTTCAACCCTAGTTCTATTAGACGTAAGGCGGCAAATAATCCCGCTGGACCACTACCTATAACAACAACCTCTTTTGAAGTAGAAACATCTCCCCAATTAAATTGAGTAAGCTGTGATAACTCTTCGTTAGCCTCAAAAACCTCAAAGGCCATATTTACTTTAATTCCCTTGCGGGCATCTATTGATTTTCGGATAATTCTAATTTTACAATCATTACCATAGCCCGCTCTTGAGACAACTATTGGCTTATATACAGACTCTTTAGCTGCTTGCTCAGGAGATAAGGTTAATTCGATTAACTTCATTTGTTGTTTTATATGTTTTTATATTAAATAGATAATCTATTTATCTACTATTTCGTCTATCAAATAGTGATTTTTTTCACTACCATTTCGGTCGATTAATTGGCCTAAAAAGCCAGCTAAAAATAGCTGTGTTCCCATTACTATTGAGGTTAATGAGATGAAAAATAGGGGCTGATCAGTGATTGGTCGCTGTGGAAGTGCATTCATTATTAGGTAGTGTTTATAACCTATTAAATAGATTACTAAAACAAAACCTACTATAAACATTAAAGTACCAAGTGAACCAAACATATACATAGGACTTCTTCCAAATTTACCCATAAACATAACTGTTAAAAGGTCAAGATACCCCTTAATCATGCGCTCGATTCCATATTTTGAAACACCAAATTCGCGCGCTCTATGCTCTACTATTTTTTCGCCTATTTTTTTAAAACCTGCCTGTTTAGCCAATATTGGAATATAACGATGCATTTCACCATAAACTTCAATACTCTTGATAACTTGGCGTTTATAAGCTTTTAATCCACAATTAAAGTCATGAAGCTTTATTCCAGAAACTATTCGCGCAGTTGAATTAAATAACTTAGATGGCATAGTTTTTCCTAGTGGATCATAACGTTGTTTTTTCCAACCCGAAACTAAATCATACCCTTCTTCTTTTATCATTCTATAAAGTTCAGGTACCTCATCTGGTGAATCTTGCATATCTGCATCCATAGTAATCACAACATCGCCTTGAGCCATCTTAAAACCATGGTATAAAGCTGCCGCCTTACCATAATTACGCGAAAAACGAATACCTTTTATATAATCATACTCTTTTTTAAGGTTAAGGACCATTTCCCAAGATGAATCTGAGCTACCATCGTCGATAAGTAGCACCTCATATTGAGAAAACTGACTACTCACTACCCTATCAATCCACGCCATTAATGGCGTTAGAGAGTCTACTTCATTATACAAGGGGATTACTAGTGATAATTCCATATTATTGATTATTAGTGTGTAAAGAGTATAAAGGTTTAAATTATAAACACTCTTATACCCCTTTTATTAATATACCCTATTTGATAATCTCTTTACCCATATATGGCTGTAATGCCTTAGGTATACGTATACCTTCTGGAGTTTGATTATTCTCTAGAAGTGCAGCAACTATACGTGGCAATGCTAATGAACTACCATTTAATGTGTGTGCTAACTCTCTACTCTTTCCTTCACTACTTCTATAGCGTAGTTTAAGTCTATTAGATTGAAATGACTCAAAGTTAGATACACTAGAAACCTCCAACCAACGCTCTTGAGCTGCTGAATAAACCTCAAAATCAAAAGTTAATGCTGAAGTGAAACTCATATCACCCCCACATAAACGTAAGATACGGTATGGTAATTCTAACTTATGAACAATATTTTCAACATGGTTTACCATCTCAGTAAGAGCATTGTAAGATTTTTCTGGGTGCTCAATACGAACAATCTCAACTTTGTCGAATTGATGTAAGCGATTTAATCCACGAACATCTTTACCGTATGATCCTGCCTCACGACGGAAACAAGGAGTGTAGGCTGTAAGTTGCACAGGGAAATCTTTCTCATCAAGAATCACATCACGGAAGATGTTAGTAACTGGCACTTCTGCTGTTGGAATAAGATATAAATTATCAGCAGTAGAGTGATACATTTGACCCTCTTTGTCTGGAAGTTGACCTGTACCGAAACCAGAAGCCTCATTTACCATTAATGGAGGCATAACCTCGTGATAACCAGCTGCTGTATTTTCGTCTAAGAAAAATGAGATTAATGCACGTTGAAGCTTAGCTCCATCACCTTTATAAACAGGGAAACCTGCACCTGTAAGTTTATTACCTAATTCAAAATCTATTAAATCATATTTTTTAGCTAATTCCCAGTGAGGTAAGTTTGCATCCTCAGTAAGGTGTACTTCGCTACCACCGCTTCTTTCAACTTTGTTATCTTCAGCTGTTTTACCCTCTGGTACAGATAAATGTGGTAAGTTTGGAAGAGTTACCAACAGTGTGTTCACAGAGTTTGTAGCAATGTTCATTTGCTCTTCACACTCTTTAGCTTGCTCTTTTAAGGTGGCTGTTTTCTCTTTTAATAGGGTAGCCTCGCTAGCTTTACCCTCTTTAAATAGTTTACCAATCTCTTTAGCTAAGTTATTTAGCTCGGCATTAATGGTATCTAGATTGTTTTGTGACTGCTTACGTTCATCATCACAAGCTACTATTTTATCTAAGGTCTCTGTAGCATCTACACCTTTTACTTTAAGTCTTTCAATTACGTTATCGCGGTTATCACGGATAACTTTTAAAGTCAACATATCTTTTAAGTTTTATAATTACTCTATTGTTACGGCAGTACCTGAAACTACCACCATCATCATTCCATTTTTTTGACCTAGTGCTTCAAAGTCCATCTTCACACCAACTACAGCATTTGCACCTATTTGTAGAGCGCGTTTTTCTAACTCTCTCATGGATTCGTCTTTAGCAAGAGTCAATACCTCTTCATAAGAACGACTTCTTCCACCAAAAAAATCTCTCATTGATGCCATAAAATCACGAAATACATTAGCGCCCATCACTGTTTCACCAATTATAACACCGTGATATTTAGTAATTTGATGCCCTTCTATTGAAGGTGTTGTAGTAATAATCATTTTTGTATCTATTTGTTTAACAATATATCAAACTACAAATATAACAATTATTTTAATATGTAGTATAAAAGTGTTGAAAAGGTGTTCGTAACCTGTATAAAATATGTGCAAAAGGTGTTGATAATATATTGATAATTTTGACACTTATAAACATTCTCTTAGATGGTAAAATAGTTTTGAACAGTTGTCATATAGTTGTTGATATAACCGCACATGTTTATTGACACTAAATTAACATTAACAATTATTAACATCAGCTTTTTCTAATTTATCAACATTGTTCACAAGTTACATAACTGATAGATAATTAGTATATTTAGAGGTAAAATTTTATAAACATTAAATGTTTATTCTATTTGATAATTGATGATAATAAAGTTACCAACACTATGAACAGCTATTATTATTACTATATATTATATATATATTTAATTAAATAATAAATAAGAAAAGAGAGTTGAATAGTGGATAAGTTCAAAACTTCTGATAGGGTAGTAAGCGCAGTTTATATCTCTAAATATTTTATTTCTGACTTTTATTTGTTATCTTTGTAGTTCTATCAAATTCCTTTAGAAAAATTTTATAATACAAACATTAATACATTTAAAAATGAAGAGAAAATTTAACCTATCTTTAGGCCTTATAATTTTATCATCTTTGTTTACTTCTGTCTCAGGAAGTGAACCTATTGCAATGCAAGAGGGTGATAAATCTGTACAAAGCTACTTTGATAGCTATTTAACAGGTAACAAAACAGCTTTTAAAAGCAGCGAAAAAGTGAAGCTTTCAAAAATAGATGAGTTACAACAATTTGTTTGGTCACAATGGCAAAATTCAAACAATTCACTTCAAGAGCAAAAATTAATAGATTTAAGACCATTAGAAGAGGGAAACTCATCTTCTTGGGAGTTACCTCAGGAATTAGAGAAGGATGCGGTAATGCCCTATTATTTTGGGTTTAAAGGAGAGATGCCAGAGGCTGGGTATCCTCTGTTTTTATATATTCACGGATCTGGTCCTAAAGCTAGCGAATGGGCAACTGGTTTGAAACTCGGAAATAAATTTGAAGATGGTCCTTCAGCCTATTTTATTCCACAAATTCCAAATGAGAATAGCTATCGTTGGTATCAAAAATCAAAACAGTATGCGTGGGAGAGGTTAATTAGGTTAACTTTTATAAGAGAAGATTTTGATGCAAATAGATTTTATCTATTTGGAATTTCAGAAGGTGGTTACGGTGGTCAACGTCTTGCCTCTTTCTATGCAGACTATCTTGCAGGTGCTGGCCCAATGGCAGCAGGAGAACCCCTACGCAATGCCCCAGTTGAAAATTGTTCAAACACTGCATTCTCTCTATTGACAGGAGGTGATGATACTGGATATGGTCGTAACGAGTTAACTCAAATAACAAAAAATGAGTTCCAAAAATTCCAAGATCAAAATCCTGGAGAGTTTGATCACCGTATCGAACTAATACCAGGAAAAGGTCACTCGATAGATTATTCTCCAACCACAATTTGGTTAAAAGAGAAAACACGTAATCCATACCCAACACATTTTATCTGGGAAAATTTCGAAATGGATGGAATTTATAGAGATGGATTTTATAATCTATATGTTGTAGAGCGTTCAAATGACAACGAAGAGAGTAGAGCTCGCTACACATTTAATAGTGAAAATAACATCATAAACCTAGATGTAGATTTAGTGACATACGAAGTTACCGAAAGAAACAAATGGGGAATAGAAACCCTTTATAATAAAACTTACAAACCAGCAACAAAAGGAAAAGTAATAATATATTTAAATAGTGAGTTGGTTGATCTTAGCAAAAAGATAACTATCAATATTAATGGTAAAACTAAATTTTCAGGAAAAGTAAAACCAACCTTAGAAGCAATGGTTAATAGTTGCGCTGCATATTACGATCCTGAGAGGGTTTATCCTGTTGCTATTGAGTTGGATGTTGAGTAGTTTTGCAATGATTAATGGAGGTTTTCCCTAGTGGTTTTCACTAGCGGTTTTCACTAGCGGTTTTCACCGCATATGCTGCGCATATGCTTGTAGGAATAGATTTTTATTTCTTATGTTTCATACCTTTGGTATGACAACGAAATAAAAATCTATTCCTATTTTTGGCTATGCCAAAAAAGTAAAAACCGAGGCGTACCAAAGCCTATCAAAAAAAGAAGAACTGTTGTTTAAGGTTTTTTTAAGAAAAAAACCACGCGGTAGACTACTATGACTCATTTTTATCTTCCTGGCTATCGCCAGTTCGCTAAAAAAAGTCTCCTAGCAGCCTATCGCTGGCAAAAAAACCTTCGTCGCTACCGCTCCTCGGGCTCACTTTCGTTCGCTGGGGATTCTCTTGTAGGGTAGTGTGGCTTCGCGATAGTCGAGGTTTGGAATGATAATTAATAGTTGTGTTGTGGTGTGTTGTGGTTGGCGGTTTTCACCGCATGAGTGCAACTCATGCGGTGAAAACTGCCCATCAAATCCATCAAATCCATCAAATCCATCAAACCCATCAACCCCATCAAACTAAAATAAACTTAATACAATAAAATAGCGAAAAATAAGTTAACAATATAAAACCAACCTTTTACA
>JAWXTQ010000007.1:0-29155 GCA_044433405.1 Rikenellaceae bacterium | reverse complement strand
TCAAACCATCAAACAGGACGCAAGCTACCACTGAAATTCCGTTTTGATGTGGCGATGTCTGGCCGCCTAGGGATGGAGATACAACCTAAAAACATGAGCGATAGCGATAAAGCTTTCGCCAAGAGAGCAATCGAAAGCTATAAGAAGATACGCCCAGTTGTTCAGTTTGGCGACCTCTATCGACTAGTTTCACCCTACGAAAACAAAGGCATAGTTTCGCTAATGTACGCAAGTGAAGATAAAAACAGAGCTGTGTTATTTGCATACAAAACAGAACACATGATATACAGAATCATGGAGAATGTTAAGCTAAGCGGCATTGACGTAAACAAAAAATACAAAATCACCGATCTTACTGCCCAAGACGAGGATAAGCCAAGCCCACTAAACGGCAAGATTATAAGCGGAAAGGTACTTAAAGAGAGCGGTCTATCAGTATACTCATCACTACGTAGTGAATACTCATCACTAGTAATTGAACTAGAGGCCGTAGAATAGAGTATGGCAAAAAAGTTAAACAAAACAAACGCAGCTAGGCTGCTCGACCAAGCTAAAATAAAATACAACCTAGTTCAATATGAAGTTGACGAAAACAATCTTTCAGCCACACATGTGGCTGAGAGTTTGGGAGAGAATGTTGAGCAAGTATTCAAGACATTGGTTTTGCAAGGAGACAAAAATGGCATATTTATTGCAGTAATACCAGGTGATAAGGAGGTTGATTTAAAGTTGGCAGCCAAAGTGTCGGCAAACAAAAGTGCCGACATGCTGCCACTTAAAGAGCTTCTTTCGACGGTAGGCTACATAAGAGGTGCATGTTCACCTGTGGGAATGAAAAAACTATTCCCCACCTATTTTCACTCTAGCTGCCTCAATTTCGAAACGATATATGTTAGCGCAGGTATTAGAGGGATGCAGATAGAGATTGCACCCAAAGATATAATCACCATAACAAAAGCCGCAGTAACACATCTCATAAAATGATAGTACTTATATCACCTGCAAAAACTATGCTCGCACAAACGCAGAGCAATCACCCACCCAAAGAGCTAACTCAACCTCGATTTAAAGAGAATACCACACACATCATATCCAAGATGGTGCAATACAGCACTCACACTTTAGAGGAGATCTTTAAGGTGAGTTCTCCAATTGCAAAAGAGCTAAAGATTAGATTTATCAATCACCTTGATAATAAAAATACCTCCCTAGCAGCAGTCGAAAGCTATAACGGAGTGGTATATAAACATTTTAAAGGTTCAATCAACTCCCCTCAAAGCCAAGAGTATCTACAAAATCACCTTAGAATAAGCTCACTACTCTACGGCTTGCTTCGCCCCTATGATGCAATCCAACCATACAGAATGGAGGGATTTGTAAGATTGGAAGGTAGCGACCAACGAGTTGATACATATTGGCGCGACAACCAAACTCAGACACTTATTGACGATGTTAATCACCAAGGGGGTACACTATTATATTTAGCCTCCAAAGAGGAGCAAAACGCACTCCATTGGAAGAGGGTAAAAGAGAGTGTAAGAGTCATAGATTTTAAATTTCTAAGCTACAAAGGCGACAAACTTCACCAAATTGTAGTCTACACTAAGATGGCACGCGGAGAGATGATTAGCTATATGATACAAAACGCAATCACCGATCTCGAAGAGCTTAAACAATTTGAGTGGAGTGGCTACAAATACAGTGACAATCTATCGAGCAAAGATGTATGGGTGTGGCTTTGCGGCTTGTAATAGGGAGGGACTAAGATGGTCTTGCGGGATCGAAGCAAAGTTCGATCTAACCACACAACAGTTTTTGAGCACCTCACATATTCCCAAAAAAAATGCTGCACTATTTAAAGTACAGCATTTTTTTATAATTTAGAATTTTTAAAATTCCTATGTTCTATTATTCTGCAACTACAGTAGCACCTACCTCTGCAAGCTGACCATAAGTATCTTCACAAGAAACTCTAAAGTGAGTAACACCAGAGATTGGTTTTGTGAATGGGAAGTCTTGTTGAGTTTGAGAAGCTGCTATTTCGTATTCTCTAGCTAAAGTAAATGTTGAACCATCATTACTAGTGTAGATATTACCACTATTGTTTTGGGAGTAGCTACGTGGAACAAGCCATACAGAAGCTAATCTATACTCTCCACCTAAGTCAATAGTAACATACTGACCTGTAGCAGAAACTGTTTCATCAGACCATGTTGAGTGCCAGTAAGTAGACCAGTCACCATCAACAATATACTCTAATGCACCTTCAGATTCCTCAGTTGCTGAAGCAGAAAGAGACCAATTTGATCTGTCAAGATCTTCAGTTGGAAGGCTTTCGAAAGCGTAAGCAATGCATGAAACTGCGTTAGAAGTTGCGATTTCAACGTTAGAGATAGTTGAAGTATAAACTGAAGTAACTTGAGGAGTTTCAGTTGTGTCAACAGCAGTGATAGCAACTGTTATGTCACCTGAGTAAGCAGCAGTTGGAAGAACTGGAAGATCAAATGTTGAAGAGTTACCGCTGTGATTTTCTATAGTAAAAGAAACCGCATCAGTAGTAGTAGCAGCAGTAGCTGCGCCAGTTGCAAGATCTACAGTTGCAGTAGCTGCAAATATGCTCTTATCAGCTGTGATTGTAACTCCTATAATGTCTTCGTAAAGGTTAGCACTTGAAAGAGTTAGTCTTAAGAAAGAGTAAACTTGAGTCATTGCAATTTCAGAGATACCAACGCTATCTCTACTGATTAATGTTGCATCAGCAGTGCTACCAACAAACATACCGCTAGATGCACCACCTGCATCAACAGTTAATCCTGTAGTAGAAATAGAAAGAGAAGTTCCAGAAAGAGTGTAATCTGCGCTATAAGGATAAACTGCATAAACAGCTTCCGAACCACTCCAAGTTGCTAAAGAACCTGTAAATAAAGCTGCTTGACCATAATCACCAGCAGTAAATACAATGTTAGTGTTAGATGAAACACCAGGAACGAAAACGCTAAGTTTGTCATCTTTAGACCAAGTGTGAGTCAATTCAGTAGAATCTTGACCAATTTGATAATACGATTTGTATTCTGCGTTAGCTCCAGTTGCATAGAAGTAAGCATTTACAAACGTACCAGTTGCAGGAATCTCACTATCGGCCATATCGATAGAGGTGTAGACACCTGGTTCGTCGTCATAACCACAACCAGCGAATGCTAAAGTTGCGCATAAAACAGGGTAGAAAATTTTTTTCATAAATAAGCAATTTAGTTATTAGTATTAATATTATATATTTCTGTTTATAATTTTGTCTACAGTAAAATCTAGAGGTTATTAATTCTTCGCGGCTTTCTATTACGAGTAACAAAGTATCACGATAGAATTTTCATACTGCAAATCTAAAAATTATTTTTTAAAAAATCAAACTTTTCAATATTTTTTTTTACTACTAATAGTATAAAAATTTGACGGAAACTCTTCGTATGTTAAAGTATTGCTAATTTTGCGCTAAATAATTATTAAATATCGCACAAAAAACACAATTTAACATCAAATTGTAATATAAAAATTATTTGACTTCTGGGTAAAAAAGTTGCACTAAAGCAACACTTTGCACCCCTTTTTCGACCTGAATAGCCGCATTTCTGAATTTTGGATACCTATGAACTGTAACGTTACTGAACCCTTCTCCTTCCAAAGGATTTTTGATTAGAGTCTTTGGCATCTTGCCATCTCCATCCTCATCATGATGAACATACACTGCGTATCTTCCTGGTTTGATGGTTGTATAAACAACCTTATTTGTCACTCCATCCTCTAAATCGTGTAGAGAGATAGTGTCTTTTCTAAAATAGTACTCTTCGTCTCTCTCTGAAAAAGCCTCCGCATCATCAAAATATGTAACTATTAGGTTTCCTCTATTTCCATTAAGGTTTGTTATTGACAAAGCGAGCTTGCCATCATCACTATTTGCCTCCTGCGCGCTTAATTGCAACCCAGAGCAGAGGAATAACAAAAAAATTGGTAACTTCAAAACTTTCATACGTCGTTATTTTTTAAGGTTATTAAATTCATTTTATTAAAGTATGCAGCCACTATCTATTACAAATAGACACTCTACGACTAAAATACGATATACTTTATTAAACGAAAATAGATAAACCTATATTATATATTGTAAATTTTTTATACCAATAGTAATTTTTATATCACCAAAGTGGTAAAAATTTCTACGAACTAAAAAATAGGATTATCGCTCTTGCATTAGTGCAGCAAGAGCGATAATCTCATGTAATATTAGAGATTGCAGATAGCTTTTATCTCTGAAATAATCTTATCACCTAACTTTTGAGCTGACTCAGCATCTTGACTCTCAGCATAGATACGAATAATTGGCTCAGTGTTAGATTTACGAAGGTGAACCCACTCTGTAGGGAAATCTATCTTAACACCATCAATATCGTTAACCTTTTCGTCAGCATATTTTGCTTTCATCTCACTAAGCACATTATCTACATCAATTGCAGGTGTAAGTTCGATTTTGTTTTTTGAGCTGTAATAAAGAGGATATCTAGATTTTAACTCTAATAAAGATACTTTCTCTTGAGCAAGGTATGTCAAAATAAGCGCAACCCCAACAAGTGCATCGCGACCATAGTGAAGCTCTGGGTAGATCACTCCTCCATTACCCTCACCACCAATAACTGCACCTACCTCTTTCATTTTAGCTACTACATTAACCTCACCAACTGCTGAAGCTGCATATTCACCACCGTAACCTTTAGTTACATCTGAAAGAGCACGAGTTGAGCTAAGATTTGAAGCGGTGTTACCTCCATCTTTAGAAAGGATATAATCAGCAACTGCTACAAGTGTGTACTCCTCACCGAACATTGTTCCATCGCTATTAATAAGAGCTAGGCGGTCAACATCAGGATCAACAACCACACCTAAATCAGCACCCTCGCTAACCACTAAAGCTGAAATTTCAGTTAAATTCTCAGGGATTGGCTCTGGATTGTGTGGGAAGTGACCGTTTGGTTCGCAATAAAGTCTAACAACCTCAACACCCATACGCTCAAGAAGATCAGGAATAACAACTCCACCTACTGAGTTAACAGCGTCAACTACTACTTTGAATTTGCGTTCTTTAACCGCCTCAACATCTACGTGTCTAAGTGCTAAAACTGCGTCAATATGCTCTGCATCGTAAGATGATCTCTCTTTTACTTGGCCTAACTCCATCACCTCAACAAAGTTGTAAGACTCGTTTGATGCAATTTCTAAAACTCTTTTTCCTTGAGCGTCATTCAAAAACTCGCCTTTTTCGTTTAAAAGCTTTAGTGCATTCCATTGAGTTGGGTTGTGGCTTGCTGTAAGGATAATTCCACCATCAGCATCTTTGTGCATTACTGCCATCTCAGTTGTTGGAGTAGTTGCTAGACCGATGTTGATAACATCAACTCCCATACCTAATAATGATCCCTCAACTAGAGAGCTAGCCATTTCACCCGAAATACGAGCATCTCTACCTAACACTACAGTTAGTTTTTTAGATGGTTTCTCCTCTTTTAGCCACTGCGCATAAGCAGATGCAAATTTTACAAGATCTATAGGTGTTAGATTGTCACCAATAGTTCCTCCAATAGTTCCTCTAATACCAGAGATAGATTTAATAAGTGTCATAGTTATATATTAATTTAATTTATTCTTCATTATAATATAGATGCAGCAAAATTATAAATAATTTTACGAAATACATCACATTAGCTAATATTTTTTATTAACTCCCCTTTAGCCACATCTCCCTTGTCGCTACTTTCTAGCTGAACATCAACTATTTGACCTATTAACTCGCGGTTATAGGGCAGCTCTGTTTTGATGTAATTTTCGGTGTGGCCATACATTAACCCTCCTTTTTGAGAGCTTTCAATCAACACTTTAGCTCTCCTACCTACCTGCGATTGGATAAAGCGCGAGTGCAGTTTGGCCGATAGCTCTGAAAGTTTTTTGACTCTCTGCTCCTTTTGTTGCGTGGAGACCTTTCCCTCCATTAATATCGCTGGGGTGTTAGCTCTCTCGGAGTAAGGGAATACATGCAGGTAGGCAGGCTCTAACTCTGAAAGCAGATTGTAGCACTCTGCAAAATCATCGTCTGTTTCGCCTGGAAAGCCAACAATAACATCAATCCCTAGAAATACGTTTGGAATTTTCTGTTTCACCTTCTCTATCTTCTCCCTAAACTTTGAAGTGTTATAGCGACGGTGCATCAACTTTAATATCTTGTCACTACCCGACTGAAGCGGAATATGAAAATGGGGTTGGAATTTTGCACTAGTAGCACAAAAATCTATTATCTCACTTGTCAACAGATTTGGCTCGATTGAAGATATACGATATCGCTCAATACCCTCTACTCTATCTAGTGCCTCAACCAAAGAGAGGAAACTCTCGGATGTAGTGCGACCAAAATCGCCTATATTCACACCTGTCAGCACAATCTCTTTAATACCCTTAGAGGCTATCTCGTTAGCCTGTGCAACTAACTCCTCAATAGAGATGTTTCGACTTTTGCCTCGTGCTAGCGGAATTGTGCAGTAGGTGCAGTTGTAGTTGCAACCATCTTGCACTTTTAAAAATGTTCGAGTTCTATCACCACTTGAAAAGGCTGAGAAAAACGAAGTTAATCTCTCAGTCTCACAACTAAATATAGAACTCTTGCCTTTGGTGGTAAGATTCATACACAACTTTACAATCTCATCTTTCTTGTTGTTGCCAATCACCAAATCGACGCCATCTATCGCTGCAACCTCTTCGCTTTTTAGTTGAGCATAACATCCAGTAACCGCAATGATAGAATTGGGTGAGTTTTTAGCTATTTTACGAATTAGATAGCGACACTTCTTATCGGCCGTGTCAGTAACCGAACAGCTATTTATTACGTGTATATCTACCACGTCACCCCTCTCGGCTCTCTCATAACCTCCTAGCTCAAATTCGCGCGCTAGAGTTGATGTCTCCGAAAAATTGAGTTTACAACCCAATGTGTGAAAGGCTACTTTTTTTGACCCTGACATATATTTTTATA
Organism: Rikenellaceae bacterium; assembly: GCA_044433405.1. Lineage (GTDB taxonomy): Bacteria > Bacteroidota > Bacteroidia > Bacteroidales > Rikenellaceae > CAMQVM01. The sequence goes on along the minus strand of JAWXTQ010000007.1, from coordinate 22,086 downwards.
TTTCTATTGTTACTACAGTAATCCCTGCTCCCCCAAACTGCTCGTGCTCATCCTTGGCCGAAACAACAAATGGCAGTGTCCTTAGGAGCTTTCTAATCTCCTCTTTAAGCGCGCCAGTACCCTTGCCATGCAAAATTTTCACCTCCCTAAAGCCTAACATATAAGCCTCATCAGCAAACTCCTGCACCCTAATAAGTGCCTCCTCAACCCTCTTACCTCGAAGGTCAATCTGTTGTGAGAACTCTAGGCGTTTTGAGTGGGTATCATAACTAGTGGTTAGAGTTGGACGGCTATTTTTCTGCTCCTTAAGTGATGCATTTGCCACAACCTTAGAGACTAATTCTAGTTTTGCAAGAGGCAAGATTGTTGACACTGCACCAAAATGAACCTCCGCATTTTTACCTTTTATATTAGCTATCCTACCAATCACACTCTGTCCTTTAATTCTAACATCGTCACCAACCTTCAGAATCACCTCCTTAGGCTGAGCTGCAATTTGAGAAACCACCTCTGCCATCTCACCTCGTAAGGCTTTACGCTCACGTCGCCTCTGCTCTCTTTGGCGCAACTGCTCCATCTTTTTGGCAATTGTATCATCACTAGAGTTTACCGACTTCTCTAAAGAGTAGCTAGCCACCTCTTTACGCAGCTCTTTAGTTCGCTGCTTGTCGGCTTGGGTTTTGCGTATCTCAGAAATAGTGTTCTCTATCAACTTATTTGCACCTTGTAAGATTGTGGAGGCCTCGCTTTTGGCCTCTCTTATAAGCGCGTTCTTTCGCTCCTTTAGCTCCTCAAGCTCTTTTTGATATGTTGCCGCTAAATCGTCGGCTCGCTTCTCAGCTTTGCGTATCTTGTCACGCTTATTTTCCCAATAACGCTTATCTCTTGCCGCCTCACGTAGTTGCTTTTCTAGCGTAATTTGACCATCTCCAATTTTTGCCTTTGCATTGCTTAATACACTCTCAGGAAGGCCAATCTTGTGGGCAATCTCTAGAGCAAACGAACTCCCTGGACGACCCATCTCTAACTTAAAGAGCGGAAGAATATTTTCGACATCAAAAGTCATAGCTCCACTCACCACACCTTGCGAATTATCGGCATAATATTTTAGGTTTGTATAGTGAGTTGTAATCACCCCAAACACCCCTCTAGACTCAATATTTTCAAGGATAGACTCGGCAATTGCACCGCCTATTGTAGGCTCAGTGCCAGTACCAAACTCATCAATCAACACTAGCGAAGTGTCGGTAGCATTACGTAATATGCTCTTCATGTTTTGAAGATGGGAGCTATAGGTACTCAAATCATTGTCGATTGATTGTTGATCACCAATATCAACAAAAATAGAATCAAATAGCGGAAAAACACTATTTTGGTCAACCGATGGCAACACCCCACACTGCACCATATATTGAAGCAATCCTACACTTTTCAAACATACTGATTTACCTCCTGCATTAGGACCAGATATCACCAATATGCGTTTTTGCTTATCAAGAGTTAGCGTAAGTGGAACAATCGGCTTGTTCTCCTTCTTAAGTGCCATCTCTAAGAGAGGATGGCGTGCTACATAAAGCTCTAATTGCGGCTCTTTAGTTAACTTAGGCAAAACGGCATTTATCTTGATTGATAGCAATGCCTTAGCCTTAACAAAATCTATATATGAGACATAGTGTGATAAACTTTTTAGCTCTTTAACGCGTGGTGATAACGACAGAGTGAACTGCTGCAAGATGCGTTTTATCTCGCGCTTCTCATCAGCCTCCAACTCCTTGATTGCATTGTTTAGCTCAACAACCTCGATAGGCTCGATGTATGATGTCTTGCCTGTGGCTGATTCGTCATACACAAAACCCTTGATCTTGCGTCTATATTGAGATGCAATCGGTATAACCAAACGCCCATCGCGCACCGAGAGAGAGGCATCCTCCTCTACTATTCCATCGCTTTGTGCGGCTCGCAGTATTGATTGAAGCTTGCGCCCAACCTCACGCTCTTTCGATGTCATCTCACTCCTAATAGTGGCAAGATTACTAGAGGCACTATCTTTAACCTTTGCAAACTCATCAATGATTGAGTTTATAGCTCTTATCTCTAGAGCAAACGAACCAATATTTGAACCTAAATTCTTGAGCTCCTCCAACTCCTCCTTATCAGCAAAAAAAGAGGTCAATTCTTGCGAAAGCTCCATCGCCCTACGAAGAGAGAGCAACTCAGTAGCCTCAATAAACATCCCTTCAATGCCAATTTTATGGAGAAATTGGTCAATATCGACATAACCAGCAGTTGGGAAATCGTCATACATCGTAAGCGACACAACCATTTGCCAATTTTGCAAAAGCAACCTATTTACATAGTCAAAATTGGTGGAAAATTTCTGCTCTAAAGCCACTTTTTTTGCCAGTGTGGTGGAGCAATTATCATGTATCATTTGGCGAATACGCTCGAAGCCTAAACGCGATTCAAAATCGAGGGGATATACCATTCAATTATTTGTTTAAATTTGAAATAGTTGCTCTTACTCTTTCGGCAGAGGTTACCTCGTTAGAGAACTCATCTATCTTAACAACTGCTCCCATTGGCACACCCTCTTTACGAAATTTCATCTTCGACTCAACCTTCTTGCGCGCTGAGAAGTGATATTCGTCGGCATTGGTGATTGCACTAATCTCAGAGATATTATCTTCATTAACACCGCAGCCAGCCATGATTATTATTCGTCCTGCTGCCCTCTCCACCAATTTTGCTATCAACTCACGACCTAGGTATGCACTCTCTGCCTGACCTGAAGTTAAGATGCGATCAAAACCAAGCTTAATGATTGTCTCTAACGCCTCAAAAGGATCTCTACACACGTCAAAAGCACGATGGAAAGTTTTAGTCACATTCTTTGCCTTTGCGAGTAGCTCATTACAAGATGCCACATCAACGTCACCATCAGGAGTCAACACTCCAAAAACTACTCCGCTGACCTCCAATTTACTACACATCTCTACATCTCGTCTCATCGACTCAATCTCTTGTGGAGTGTAACAGAAGTCACCTGAGCGAGATCTGATAATCACATTTAAATCTATCTTAAGAAGCTCCTTTGCAAGCGAGATATCACCATAAGATGGGGTAAGACCTCCTTCTGGAATTGCACTACACAACTCAACTCTGTTAGCACCACCTTTCTCTGCCTCAATACAACTCAAAACTGAGTTGGCGCAAATTTCTACTTTGTATTTTCTTTCCATTGCAACTAAATTTATAGAGAACAAAAGTAGCTAAACTATTCTTTATTGGCAACATTATGACAATAAATTAAAAAAATTTGTCTATATTTGCCATTAGATTTGGAGTTATAAAATCACAATTTTTATTCAACGTAAGTTCGAAAGAGCTTACATTAATTTTAATGTATACATTTATGAATCAAGAGTATAAAGAATTCGTAGAAGAGTTAATTAGTTTAGCAATAAAAGAAGATATTGGAGACGGTGATCACTCATCTCTATCAACAATACCTGCAACTTCGGTTGGCAAAATGCAGCTTCTTGTAAAACAAGATGGCATTCTGGCTGGCGTAGAGATTGCAAAAATGGTGTTTGAGAGAGTTGACAAAGAGGTGAAATTTGAACAAATTCTATCTGACGGAGATAAAATAAAAGTTGGAGATATAGCTTTTTATGTAGAGGGTAAAACTATCACACTGCTTCAAAGCGAAAGAATTATATTAAATATAATGCAGAGAATGAGCGGTGTTGCTACTCAAACTTCGCAATATGTTAAACGCCTAGATGGGTACAAAACCAAAGTCCTTGACACTCGCAAAACAACTCCAGGGATGAGAGTCTTAGATAAAATGGCTGTGAAAATTGGTGGTGGCGAAAATCACCGAATTGGTCTTTTTGATATGATTATCCTAAAAGATAACCATATTGACTTTGCTGGCGGAATCAAAGAGGCTATCATAAAATGCAAAGAGTACCTTAAAGAGAGAGGTAAAAATCTAAAAATCGAAGTGGAAGTACGCTCAATTGAGGATATTATCAATGTGTTTGAAGTGGGTGGCGTAGATCGCATCATGCTCGACAACTTTTCTCCTGCATTGACTGCTGAGGCGGTGAAATTGATTGATGGAAGATGCGAAATTGAGTCATCTGGCGGAATCACAATCGACACTCTTGCTGACTATGCTGCAGCTGGTGTTGACTTCATATCTGTTGGAGCACTTACTCACCAAATTAAGAGCTTAGATCTAAGCCTAAAAGCTATAGAATTTTAGAGGCACCGCGCCAAGATTTAGCGCATTACAAGAACATATAATCACCACGCTCCATATCAATACACTCCGTAGCGTGGTGGTTGACAAAATTTAAGAGACACTACGTTGAAACTACTTGATAAAATAGACTCCCCAAAAGATCTAAAAAAACTTGAAATTAACCAATTACCACGGTTATGCGACGAAATACGAGAGTACATTCTAACTGCTTTGTCGGATAATCCTGGCCATTTAGGCTCAAGTTTAGGGGTTGTTGAACTGACCGTCGCACTGCACTATGTGTATGACTCACCTACCGACAATATCGTTTGGGACGTGGGGCATCAAGCTTATACACATAAGATTTTGACTGGCAGGAAAGAGGCTTTTCTTCAAAACCGTAAAATAGGCGGCATTAGTGGCTTTCCAAAACGCTCTGAGAGCGAATACGATAGCTTCGGTGGAGGACATTCATCTGTTTCAATTTCAGCTGCACTAGGCATGGATGTGGCTGCATCACTCTTAAAAGAGAAACGCAAGAGCATCGCCGTAATTGGCGATGGCGCAATGAGTGGCGGCTTAGCCTTTGAGGGGCTAAATAATGCTGGCTTCTCAGCAAAAGATATTTTAGTTATTTTGAATGATAACGACATGTCGATTGACCCAAATGTTGGGGCACTCAACCAATATCTAATCAATATTACCACCTCTTCACAATACAATCTTTTCAAGAGTGGAGCGGTGAAGGTACTACGCCCTCTACCATTTTTGAGCAAAATCATAGCTAAGCTGCTAGGGGCAATAAAAAGCTCCCTTTTAAAACAGAGCAATCTATTTGAATCACTAGGCTTTCGCTACTTTGGCGTAGCTGATGGACATGATGTCAGAGAGTTAGTAAAAACTCTAAAGCTCCTTAAAAAGATAGAAGGCCCTAAGCTTCTACACATCCTTACTATTAAAGGCAAAGGATATGCACCAGCCGAAAAGAATCAAACTCGATGGCATGCACCTGGCAAATATGATGTAGAAAGCGGAGTTCTTAGAGCTAGTAGCCGTAATAACCAACTTTTTCAAGATGTATTTGGCCACACCCTTCTCGAACTTGCTGAGAGAGATAAACGCATAATTGGAGTTACTCCTGCGATGCCTACTGGCTCATCTATGTCTATTATGAGCGCGCAAATACCTGATAGGGTTTTTGATGTTGGCATTGCCGAATCGCATGCAGTAACATTCTCTGGGGGTGCTGCCGTTAGTGGACTTATTCCATTTTGCAATATCTACTCCTCATTTATGCAGCGTGCCTACGACAATATCATCCATGATGTTGTATTGCAGGGGGCAAATATGGTTTTATGCCTAGATAGAAGTGGAGTTGTTGGCGAGGATGGCTCAACACATCATGGAGTTTTTGATATAGCATACCTACGCCCAATACCAAACATAATAATTGCTGCTCCACGCAACGAAAATGAGCTACGAAACCTTATGTACACAGCTGCGAATGGCAAATATGGAGCATTCGTAATCAGATATCCACGCGGCGAGGGATCGCAAGGCGACAATTGGCGCAACAAATTCTCAACTATCACTATCGGTGAGAGCGAAAAACTTCGCTCTGGAGAGGATATAGCAATTTTGTCGCTTGGCACAACAACTATAGATGCAGCAAAAGCAATCGAAGAGCTGCATACCGAGCACAAAATAGAGTGCGAACATATCGATCTTCGTTTTGCAAAACCTCTCGACACCAAAATGCTAGATGATATAGCAAAAAGATTTAAAAATATTGTAACAATAGAGGATGGAGTTATATCAGGGGGTGTTGGTAGTGCAATTTTAGAATACTATCAGGATAATAACATAAAAGTCAACGTAAAAAGATTGGGGGTTGGCGATGAATTTGTTCAACATGGCACAATAGCGCAACTTAAAAAAGTGTGTGGCTATGATGCTGACGCTATAAAACAAGCTATCCTTTCACTCGTATAAGGGAACTACACCAAATAAATACATACACATGAAAAACATAAAAACACTATTTATCTCTGGAATAACTGGAGGACTTTCACAACTAATCGTAAACTATATATCTAACAACTACAAAGGTTACCAAATCAGAGGTGTAGCAAGAAATTGCGCCTCTTTGCAAGATAAAACATTCGATGGTATAACCCTAAAATGGGAAGAGTTAGACCTCTCTAAAACATCAAATATAGAGCCACTATCGCAATTAATCAAAGGTTGCGATGCAGTCATCCACACCGCGGCAATGAAAAATGTTGTTGAGTGCTACAACACGCCACTAGGTGCTATTGATAGCAATATCTTGGCCACCGAAAACCTAATCGAAGCAGCATCAAGAGCAGGTGTTAAGAAATTTGTTAACATCTCGTCTGACATGGCAGTACAACCTCTAGGGGTGTATGGAGCAACAAAACTCATACAAGCAGCACTAGTCTCTAGAGCAACCGAACTCGGCCGTATAGAGGGCTGCAATGTAAGACTTGGTAACATCTTCACTAAAGGCTCTAGCAGCATAATTCACTTCTTCCATAAATGCAACAAGGAGAGCGGCAAACTCAACCTTACTCACCCACAGATGAGTAGATTTGGAATGCGTGATGTAGATTTAGGAGAAGCAATACTTTCCATTGTAAATAGTTTCAGGGGTGGAGAAACTTTTATTCCTAAAATGAAAAGCTACGATATTCTAACTATCGTAGAGGCTGTTGCTCCCAATGCTGAGACATCAGTAGTAGGCATGAGAGAGGGCGAAAAACAGTTTGAAATAATGGTTAGCGAAAACGAAAGCGACAAAACCTACGAAAATGACAAATTTTACATCATAAAGCCCAAAGAGGTAGACGAGACTGAGTTCAAACAGCAATACAATGCAACCATCTGCACATCAGGATTCTCATTAACCTCACGCAACAACCCCGAAAGATTTAGCGTAGCAGAAATCAAAGATTTAATGAACTACCTTGGCCTAGAATAAATAGCAATTAGGCTAGTTTAATTGGTTCAATCCTAAAAAATCGGCAAAGTACCTAGCGGCTTTCACTTTTTGGCGCAGCCAAAAATAGGAATAGGTTTTTATTTCGTTACCATACCTTTAGGTATGAGTATAAGAAATAAAAACCTATTCCTACAGGGCATGAGCTTCAGCTCATGCGGTGAAAACCGCTAAAGGAGTGGGGTGAAAGTCGCAAAACTACACAAGCCAACCCAAATCTAAGCCAATTCCACTAGTTATCAATAAAATATATATCCTTAAAGCTAGCGCTATAACTTCCAACGGTAAGTGTGCTACCCTTCACATACTCTTGATTCTCTGAGCCTAGGCATAGGATTATATCTGAAGAATAGGATACTCCTTGTATCTCTGCGATGAAATCAATCTTTGTGCCTGAAGAGGTAGCTAGATATATCTGAGCAAGAGACGAACAGTTGTAGAATGTCCACTTGCCAATGGATGTAGCTTTAGGAATAGAGATATAGGTTATACTTCTATTACCATCAAATGCTCCATCTCCAACGGTCTGCACCTCTGGCAAGTCGACATAGCTTAAAGTACCACAACTATACAATGCGTAACTACCTATTGTTAGAAGCGATGGAAAATCTACAGTTGATAGCCTAGAACAATCATTAAATGCATAATTACCAATGTAGCGCGCACTTGGGAAAGATACATTTACCAAAGTATTGCAGCTTGCAAAAGCATCATTCATAACTGTATCAACACTATTGAGTGCTACTCCAATCAATGAACTACAGTTATAAAAAGCATACTCTCCAACTTTTGTTACATTAGGGAGAGTGATGTATTTGAGGGCTGATGAGCCATAGAATGCATAAGAGTCAATATTTATTGCTTTTTCAGAATAAAAGCTACCATTGTTAATTTTGCTATCTAACACTAGATGGATATTCTCCCCATCACTACTTGTCAACACCCCATCCTCAAACTGAAACTCCGAAGAGCCACTAATTGTAATATCTTCAAGACTATAACATTTTGAGAAAGCTCCTGCATCAAGGAAACGAAGAGTACTCGGTATGGTAAAGGATGTAAGAGAGATACACTCAGTAAATGCAAAATATCCAATTGTATCGACAATAGGCAAATCAATAGAGAGTAGAGCATTACATTTTTCAAAGGCGTAATCACCAATTACTGTAGCTGATGGCAACTCAATTGAAGGCAATGCAGTACAGCTCTTAAAGGCTAAGTCTCCAATTTTCACAGCATTTGGCAATGAGAATGAGGTGATTGAGTTACATTCATAAAATGCATTACTGCTAATCGTTTCGGCCATTGGCAACTCTAGTTCTATCAATGCAGAACAGCCATAAAATGCATAATCATTGATTGTAGTGGCCATTGGTAGGTTAATCTCAGACAAAACATAGCAGTTATTAAAGGCATATTTGCCTATTTTCTTAGCCTTTGGTGCTGATACTGAAATTATTGTGAGGTCAGCATCTATATAGGTTCCGCCACTATCATACTCTCCGAACTCATTTAGTCCATACTCAGGAATCTCATCTATATTCTCAAAAATCAAGGTTAGCTTAAGCTCCTTGTTGACTATTTTAGCCTCAGCAATAGCACTTTTTAGACCAGCAAAGTTCTCTGGACCTGTAGATAGTGTTGAGTCTAATATTGTCCATACATCAGTTGACGGATAACTGGTTGCACTATAATCTGATAATTTAGTAAAATCCACAATCTCTTCTTCGGTGATGTCGGTATCTATGTCGGTAGAAGAAGTCTTTTCGCACGAATAAAATAGCGCACAACATCCTAACAGGTGTGCAATTAAAACTCTGTTTAGAACAGAAATTAAATTTGATCTCATTTTATCTCTCTTTAATATTTAATGTTTTGAGGGCGAAAGGTACGTATAATATCTTAAAAACCAAATATACTATCGACAATCACATATAAGAAATCGACAAAGTTAGCTAAAAAGCATAGAGACAATTACAAAAGAGGCATAAACTATCGAACCAACACCATTGAGAGTAGCGAAAGCTAGATTGAGTTTTGAGATGTCGTTAGGATGGGGTAATGAATTAGCGAATATATAGCTTCTCTAAGACACTAATTCGCTCTAGCAACTCATCAAACGAAAGTTTATCACCATAGATCATTGAGCCGACCATTGTCTCATAATCATCTCTCCACTGCTCAATAATATCAGCAGGTGGAGTAAGGCAGATATCATCCCTTATTTCACAACCATAATCTACCCCACTTATCGGGGTGAACACCTCACGATGGTGACGAATTGACTCCCATAACTCATTGTTCTTAATTGCTGCTCTTGCAAATGGCTTATCCATCATCTTCTCTAAATCGTAGAGATGCCGTGAGCGGCGATTGGCAACGGTAGCTGTTCCAACTGTAAATAACTCGTGTAATAAAAATGACTTCTCTAGAAATGTTTTTTCGGGTAGTGCAGTAATAATATCACAGGTGGCAACATCACAACTTATCTGGGGGAATGTTGTGGCCACTAAGCTATTCACTTGTCTATTCCCTGTTGGCTCAATTAACGATCGTGAGCTAATCTCCAACAACACCTCCTGCTTGATGTATGAGTCCTTGCGATCGAATAGCGATTCATATATGATATGTACCTGTCGAGGCTCAGGATATGTAGTATCACCCTCTCCATCATCTTGTGGTACTGCACTGCAGTAATCAGCAATTCCAAACTCCTTAAACTTGGAAATTAAGGTCAGCACAAACAACATCCCTTACATAGATTGATGCACTTTTACGCAGTTTCTTTAGTTGTCGTTTGGTAATGTCGCCATTAAACTCCTCACCAAAGATAGATCTATCTATTGCAATATCCACATCCTCACTAAAACGTGAGATGCAGTTCCAAATTTTGCTCAATGATGTACCACCTTTAAAGACTAATTTGTCGGCATAGGGCAACGAGAATAGAGTTTGGAGCACTATTGTGACCCACAAATCTTTCTCCACGGCCTCTACATTTAGATTTACTCGCTCGGAAGTCTGCTTAACTAGCAATACCTTATCGCTATCGGATAATTCAAAATAATTATTCATAACACTTCTCTATGATTGCGCGTATCCACGCAGGTATAAGTGCTGCATCCTCTATGATATGCTCTCGTGGTACAGATGCCAAAACATATTTTAACTTAATTAGATGCTCTTCTGAAAAATGTTCTGCCGTTATCTCCTGCAATGCAAAAACTATCAACATAGGTAGCTCATTCTTGAAAGCTATTTTTTTTGGTACAACATGCTTAAATTGAATCGTCTTATTTTCGGCAATATGAATCTTGCGGGATGAGCCATCGGTATAAAATACAGCATTCATCATGACCTGAGTTGATAATCCTAATCGATTCATAGCATATATTCCAGTCGGGGCTATGCGAATTTTATCCCTACGTGCTATTGTCTGAGCAATCTCCTCTAATGTAGGATATATTACTCCTAAGCCAAGTTTCGTCTCTATCTTAGGGTAGCAATATATACCACGAGCCACTCTTATAAGCATCCCGTTTTTAGTAAGATTCTCAAACGCTTTCTGCACCGATTTAGGCCCACCTAAACGCGTAAAATCAGAGGGGAATAACATTTGTCCACTTCCGCAATTCTTTATGCGAGTTACTACTTTGTTCTCAATACTTTGCATGTAAATATAAGCTCTTATTTTTCGCAAATATACAACTTTTTTGCGAAATTAAAACTTTAGAGTTACAGAATATTGAATTAATCAAAAAATATGGTATCCTTAATTAACTGCAAAAATCGACAAAGTTAGCTAAAAAGCATAGAGACAATTACAAAAGAGGCATAAACTATCGAACCAACACCATTGAGAGTAGCGAAAGCTAGATTGAGTTTTGAGATGTCGTTAGGCGTAACAATGATATGCATATAGATTAGAATTAGCGAATATATGGCTGCCCCAATAAAATATATTATATTATTTAAGTACACACAACCAATATATGCTACTGTAGCAATTGTAACTAGATGAAGTAAAGCACTAACTATAAGCGCATTCTTGCGCCCTAACCTTTCGGGTATTGAGTGAAGCGAATTTTCTCTATCGAAACTCTCATCTCCTAGTGAGTAGATGATATCAAAACCTGACACCCAACTAATTACAAGAAAGGCTAACACTGATGTAAAATTTGAGAACTCACCCATTATAGCGATATAAGCCCCAACAGGAGCAATGGCAAGCGACAAGCCTAACACTATGTGACACAGCGATGTGAATCTTTTTGTTAGGGAGTAGCCACAAATCACAATTATGGCAACTGGAGATAACATTAACGCTAATCTACCAAGCATAGCTGTTGCACCAACAAATATTGCCAGATTAATGATAATAAAAACAAGTGCATTTTGGGGAGTGATAACTCCAGAGGGAATCTCTCTAGATGCTGTTCGAGGATTAAGAGCGTCATATTTTCTGTCAATATAACGATTAAATGCCATAGCACTGTTACGCGCTGTGACCATACAAATCAACATTATCAGAAAACTACCCCACGGCATATAACCTAGCTTCTGTATACCGTAAACTGCTCCAATTAATGCAAATGGTAGCGCAAAAATTGTGTGCGAGAACTTGACTAACGAAAAATATCTGCTTATCATACAACTGGTTCAATAAAATTAAGGTGCAAATTTATACTATTATTAGATACCTAACAACAAAATCGTGCTATAATAGAAAAAAAATTTATACCTTTGTACATTATTTTAATCCAGTTTGTGCACGTACAGTCACTAAAATTAAAAATAACAATATAAAACTATTTTTTTACTATGTCGAAAGTTATCCGTTTAAAGAAAGGACTTGACATTAAGCTTGTTGGTAGTGCAGAAAAAGTGCTTAACTCGGCGCCATTAGCCGACGTTTATGCAGTGTGCCCAACCGATTTTTTTGGAGTAACGCCAAAATTATTAGTACAAGAAGGAGCTAATGTTAAAGCAGGGACAGCTCTATTTTTCGATAAAAACAATCCTGAATTGATTTTCACCTCTCCAGTGAGTGGTGTTGTTAAGGAGATTGTTAGAGGCGAAAAGAGAAAAATTCTAAGAGTGGAAATCACTCCTAGCCAAACGCAAGAGTACGAAACCTTTGAGATTGGCGATTTAGCTAGCTCATCAAGAGAACAAATCATCGAAACCATCCAAAAAGCGGGATTGTGGAGTATGTTTATTCAACGCCCTTATGGCGTAATTCCTCAATCAACACAAGAGCCCAAAGCTATTTATGTGTCAGCATTTGATACTGCTCCAATAGCAGGTGATGTGGATTTTTTCATGAATAATCTTGATGCAGATTTCTTAAAAGGTGTTGAAGTGTTAAAAAAACTTGCTCCTAAAGTTCATATCGGAGTAAATCCTAGAAACAACTTTAAGGCTCTTACTCAAGTTTCAGGTGTTGAAACAACAACATTTGAGGGTAAACATCCAGCAGGTAATGTTGGGGTGCAAATTCACCACACATCACCAATCAACAAAGGAGAAACTGTTTGGACTATTGGAATGCAAGAGATTGCAATTCTAGGCCGTCTATTCACTTCTGGCAAAGTTGATATGACTAAGATTGTTGCTCTAGCAGGCTCAATGGTTAAACGTCCTCAATACTACCGCATAATTAGTGGTGCTAAATTGGATTCGATTGTTAATGACAAAATTGATGCCGAATCAGCAACACCTCGTTTTATCAGTGGTAATCCATTAACTGGAAAACAAACATGTAAAGATGGCTACATCTCATATTACGCTAATCAAATAAGTGTAATCCCAGAGGGTGACTACTACGAAATGTTAGGTTGGATTGCTCCTCGTTTAGAAAAAATGTCTGTTTCAAGAACATACTTCTCTTGGTTAACCCCATCAAAAAAATATGCACTTGATACCAACGAAAATGGAGGCGAAAGAGCTTTTGTTATGACTGGTGAGTACGAAAACGTACTTCCAATGGATATCTATCCAGTATATCTTCTTAAAGCAATTCTTGCAGGAGATATTGACAAAATGGAGAATCTAGGTATCTATGAGGTTATAGAAGAGGATTTAGCACTTTGTGAATTTGTTTGTACCTCGAAGATTTTGGTTCAAAAGATCGTTCGTGACGGTATCAACCTAATGATTAAAGAGTTGAGCTAAGAGTTTCTAACAAAATATAAACTGAAATATTAATATGTCACTAAGAAATTATATAGATAAAATTAAGCCATCATTCGAAAAGGGAGGACGCTTCGAGAAGCTCCACTCTACTTTTGATGCCTTTGAGTCGTTCTTGTTTGTGCCAAATACCGTAACTAAAACTGGTAGTCACATTCGCGACGCAATAGATTTGAAACGCACAATGTTTATGGTTGTTATTGCACTTGTTCCAGCTCTACTTTTTGGGATGTACAATGCAGGTTTACAACACTTCCGTGCAGTGGGTGATGCCGCAGCAGCTGCATCTTTCTTTGAGTGCTTCTGGTTTGGAGCTTTAAAAGTAATTCCTATTGTTATTGTGTCGTATGTTGTTGGTCTTGGAATTGAGTTTATCGTAGCTCAAATGCGCGACCACGAAGTAAACGAGGGTTTCCTTGTTTCAGGTATGCTAATTCCTCTAATTATGCCAGTTGATGCTCCTTTATGGATGGTTGCTGTTTCAACTGCTTTTGCTGTTATTATTGGCAAAGAGGTGTTTGGCGGTACTGGTATGAACGTATTCAACCCAGCACTTATAGCGCGTGCATTTATGTTCTTCGCTTACACTCCATACATCTCTGGTGAGAAAGTTTGGATTGCAGGCATGAGCGCAGGTGCTACAACTGACGGTTATTCAGGTGCAACTCCTCTAACTGAGGCTGCAAATGCAATTGCTGAAAACACTGGCGCTTTAAACTTCAGCTCAAACGTAATGGATTGGATTATAGGTACTGTTCCTGGTTGTATTGGTGAGACATCATTTATCGCAATCATGATTGGTGCTGCTATCTTGTTGTTTACAGGTATTGCTAGTTGGAGAATCATGCTTTCAGTGTTTGCTGGGGGTTATTTGATGGGGGTATTATTCAATCTAATTGGAGCAAACCCATACATGGAACTTCCTGCATATTATCACCTACTTTTGGGCGGTTTTGCATTTGGTGCTGTGTTTATGGCAACTGATCCTGTATCATCGTCTCAAACCAACACTGGTAAAATTATTTATGGATTCTTAATTGGTATGCTCGCTGTACTTATCAGAGTTGTCAACCCAGGTTATCCAGAGGGTATGATGTTAGCAATTCTGTTTATGAACACTATGGCTCCACTTATCGACCATTACGTAGTAGAGGCAAATATTCGTCGCAGAACTAAGCGTGCTTTAAATAGAGCTTAAATTAAAGGATTAATAAAGTAAAATTATGAACAAGCAGAGTAATTCATATACTATCATCTATTCGATTATATTAGTTGTAGTTGTTGCTGTAACGTTAGCTTACGTTAGTGTTGCACTTAAACCAATACAACAACAAAATATCGAAATAGAGAAAATGAGTGATATTCTTGGCTCAGTGGGTTTGTATAATCCAGCTGATGCTCCAAAGGATAAAGACAACTTCATCAAAGAGCAATATGCTACATATATAAAAGAGGGTTTCCTTGTAAACTCTAAAGGTGAAGAGAGTGGAAACCCACAAAGTGCATTTAAGGTGTTAACAAACCTTAAAGCGGTGTATAGCATGCCAGAGAACGAACGTGAGCTTCCTGTGTTTATCAGCACTGATAAAAGCGGCAAAGTAAACTACATATTCCCTATATATGGCACTGGTCTTTGGGGGCCAATCTGGGGTTATGTTGCTTTAGAGGATGATTTAAACACAATTTCTGGTGTTGTTTTCGATCACAGTGGTGAGACTCCAGGTTTGGGTGCTGAGATTACCTCTTCAGCCTTCGAAGGTCAATATGTTAACAAAAAAATCTTTAATGGAGGTCAATTCGTAGGTGTTAAAGTATCTAAAGGTGCTGGCTCATCTAAAGGTAACGACCATGCAGTTGATGCTGTTTCGGGTGGAACAATCACATCACGTGGTGTTGAGTCGATGATCATAGATTGCCTTGGCAGTTATGTGCCTTTTATCCAAAAAAGACAAAAGTAAGAATAATAAAAAATTATAGATATGAGTACAAAAGAGAAAGAGCCGTTGTTTTCGGCTAAAAATTTAAAGCTACTCACCTCACCGTTTGGTTCGAACAACCCAGTTACCGTACAAATATTGGGTATCTGTTCAGCTTTGGCAGTTACTGCAAAAGTAGAACCTGCGTTTGTGATGGCTTTATCGGTGACTGCGGTGTGTGCTTTTTCCAACTTAATTATTTCGTTAATTCGTAATACAATACCTTCACGTATTCGTATTATTGTTCAGTTGGTAGTTGTAGCAGCGTTAGTAATTCTTGTAGATCAACTTCTAAAAGCGTTCGTTTATGATGTTAGTAAGCAGTTATCTGTTTTTGTAGGTTTGATTATTACAAACTGTATTATCATGGGTCGTTTAGAGGCGTTTGCTTTGAACAACAAACCTTGGCCATCTTTCCTTGATGGAATTGGCAACGGCATCGGTTATGGTATCATACTAGTTTCACTTGCCTTCTTCCGCGAACTGCTAGGTGCAGGAACAATATGGGGTTTCCAAGTAGTTCCTCAAGCATTTTATGATGCAGGGTATGTTAATAATGGTATGATGTTACTTCCTCCAATGGCGTTGGTAGGTGTAGGTATTATTATCTGGATTCATCGCAGCAAAGACAACTCTCTTATTGAGAAAAAATAGGTTAAAATAGAGAACAAATGGAAAATTTATTAAGTATTTTTGTAAGGTCGATTTTTATCGACAATATGGTTTTTGCCTACTTCTTCGGAATGTGTTCTTATATTGCTGTTTCGAAGAGCGTAAAAACAGCGATGGGACTAGGTGTAGCCGTTATATTTGTAATGGTAGTAACAGTTCCTGTGAACTTCCTTTTAAATGAATATGTATTGCAACCAGGGGCATTAAGCTGGGCATCTCCTCAATTTGCAGAGGTTGATTTGAGCTTCTTGAGCTTTATCCTATTTATTGCAGTTATTGCCTCAATAGTGCAGTTAGTAGAGATGATAGTTGAGAAATTCTCTCCAACTCTATACAATCAATTGGGTATATTCTTACCTCTTATTGCTGTTAACTGTGCTATCTTAGGTGCATCGTTATTTATGCAAGAGAGAGCATACTCATCAATTATCGAAGCAACTGACTTTGCGCTAGCATCAGGTATTGGTTGGTGGTTGGCAATCATCAGTATTGCTGCTATTAGAGAGAAAATCACATATTCTAATGTTCCTGCTCCACTACGTGGCGTAGGTATCACATTTATTTTAACAGGATTAATGGGGATTGCATTTATGACATTCCTTGGTATCCAACTTTAATATTTATACGCAGCTATGGAATTATTAACAACTATAATTATTGCAGCAGTAGCATTCCTAGTAGTAGTATTGCTACTAGTGGCAATACTGCTATATGCTAAAGCTAAGTTAATGCCTTCAGGTGTTGTGAAAATCGACATCAACGAAGGTGATAAAGTAATTGAAGCAAATCCAGGTGGAACTTTACTATCAACCCTTGCAGAAAATGGCATCTTCTTACCATCTGCTTGTGGTGGTGGTGGCTCATGTGGTATGTGTCGCGTTCAAGTTATGGAAGGCGGTGGCGAAATTCTACCTACTGAGGTCAACTTCTTTACACGCAAACAGCAGAAAGAAAACTGGCGTTTAGGATGTCAAGTAAAAGTTCGTGAGGACATGAAAATTGATGTCGAAGAGGCAGTTCTTGGTGTTAAGAAATGGGAGTGCGAGGTTGTTTCAAACAACAACGTGGCTACTTTCATCAAAGAGTTTGTAGTTAAATTACCAGAAGGTGAATTATTAAAATTCCGTTCAGGTGGCTACATTCAGATTGATATTCCTAAATTTGATGCTATCAAGTTTAGCGATTTTGATATCGACAAAGAGTATCATGAAGATTGGGATGCAATGAAAATGTGGGGATTGGTTACTAAAAATCCAGAGCCTACATATCGCGCATACTCAATGGCTAACCACCCAGCAGAGGGTAATATCATCATGCTTAACATCCGTATCGCTACTCCACCTTGGGATAGAGCTGCTGGTGGTTTCATGAATGTTAACCCAGGTATCTGTTCTTCATATATCTACTCTCTAAAACCAGGTGATAAAATCACAATCTCAGGCCCTTATGGTGAGTTCTTCGTTCGCGATACACCTAACGAGAAGATGTTTATCGGTGGTGGTGCAGGTATGGCTCCTATGCGTTCGCATATCTTCAACCTATTCCACACTGAGAAAACAAACAAACCTGTTACATTCTGGTATGGTGCACGCTCTAAACGTGAGATTTTCTATGAAGATCAATTCCACGCTATCGAGAAAGATTTCCCTAACTTCAAATTCCATATTGGTCTTTCTGAACCTAAACCAGAGGACAATTGGACTGGAGCTGTAGGATTTATCCATAACGTAATATTTGAAAACTATCTGAAAGATCACGATGCTCCTGAAGATATCGAATACTACCTATGTGGACCTCCAATGATGACCGATGCAATCACTAAGATGCTAGATAATCTAGGAGTACCTGCCGAAAATATCATGTATGATAACTTTGGTTCGTAACCATAACAAAACAGTCTCGAATTTCATTCGAGACTGTTTTGTTATGGTGGGTTTTAGCGACTTTCGCTCCTTGGGCGGTTTTCACCGCATGAGCCTTCGCTCATGCGGTGAAAACCGCCCAAACAACACAAGTACCAAACTCAACCTAGGTTAGCATAACTCTATTACGCGATGCTCCTTTTCGTTAACAGTGATACTTATGGTTGTTATTTGAAGCTCCTCTTTGATATCTTCGATTATATCTTCTATCTTTGATGGCCACTCTATTAGGCATAGCTTACCGCTATAGAAATACTCTTCATAACCTAAATCGTACACCTCACGAATGGTTTCAATTCGGTAGAAATCGAAATGGAATATTGTATCGTCGTTGGTTGTTGCGTATTCATTTACGATAGCAAATGTTGGGCTTGTAACAACATCTTCAACGCCTGCTGCTTTACATAGGGCGCGGATTAGGGTTGTTTTACCTGCTCCCATCTCGCCGTAAAATAACACAATATTACCACTTGATTCATGATTGCGAAGCTGCTCTATCATCTTCTCCGCGACATCATCTAATTCATCAACATCTTTAACAATATACTTTTCGTTCATCTCTTATTTAGGGTTTAAAACTATAAATGGTACAATCATCTCTTCCATAGAGATACCTCCATGCTGGAATGTGCTTTTATAATACCTAACATAGTGGTTGTAGTTGTTAGGGTAGGCCAAAAAGTCGCTACTTGAAGCAAAAATAAAGCTTGAAGAAATCGACGATTTTGGTAATCCAATCGTTTCAGGCTGCGTTACAGCAAATACGCTTTTGGCATTATAATTTAGGTTTTTACCTGTCTTGTAACGTAAGTTCACCGATGTTTCTTTATCTCCTTGCACCTTTATAGGGTTCTCTACCCTCATAGTGCCGTGGTCTGAGGTGATAACAATTGTATGTCCTCTTTCGCGTAGTTGTTTGATAATATCCCACAGTTCAGAGTGCTCAAACCATGAACGCGTTAATGAGCGAAAGGCAGCCTCGTCGTCAGCTAGCTCTCTGATAATCTCTGTATCTGTACGTGCATGCGATAATATATCTAAGAAATTATAGATAATCACCGAAAACTCAGCACTAAAGACACGTTGGATATTGTCAAGTAGCTTTCTTCCCGATTCAGGACGTACTAATTTGTCGAATGTCATTTTTTGGTTTAATCCTAATGACTGCATATTTCTGCGAAGAAACTCCTCTTCGTATTGATTCTTACCCCCCTGTTCGTTGTCGTTTAGCCATAAATCTGGCATTATTTTGTCAATAGCAAGAGGTGTTAATCCCGCGAATATTGCATTTCGTGCATATTGTGTCGCCGTTGGGAGTATACTACAATAAAAATCTTCACTTGTAAGTTCAAACAACCCTTGAGTTAAAGGCCTGATTGTACACCACTGATCATATCTAAAGTTGTCGATAAGCAGGAATGTGACCTTTTTATTCTTTTCAAATAGAGGGAATACCTTATTTCGCATAAGCGTATGCGAAAGAGTAGGTTTATCAAAGGCTTTATCTTTGAACCAATCAACGTAGTGCGACTTAATGAATTTTGCAAATTGATTATTAGCTTCAACCTTTTGAAATTGAAGAACCTCTCTCATGCTTCCGTCGATTGTGTCACCAAGCTCAACATCCCACGATACTAGCTTTTTGTATATAGAAATCCAATCCTCAAAACGACTTGCCGAGCTGAGTTGAGCACTAATTTGGCTAAACTCTGAGCGGTAGTCTGAGGTGGTTTGCTCACTGACTAACTGCTCACGCATCACATTTTTCTTGATTGAAAGTAGCACCTGATTAGGATTTACAGGTTTTATAAGGTAGTCGGCAATCTTAGAGCCGATAGCCTTGTTCATGATATTCTCCTCTTCACTTTTTGTGACCATAACTACTGGCGTAGTTGGAGCTATATCTTTGATTTTTGGAAGTGTCTCAAGCCCTGTCATTCCAGGCATCATCTCATCTAAAATCACTAAGTCAAAAATCTCATTTTGCAGCGCCTCTATTGCGTCATAACCATTATTGCAAGTCTCAATAGAATAGCCTTTTGACTCTAAAAAAAGAACATGGGGCTTCAAAAGCTCCACTTCGTCATCAACCCATAAAATCTTTATATTCATACTATATATTATTATCTTTTACTTAGCTTATTAATCTACTCACTACTCTTAAAAACGTAAAATTAATTAATAAATTGTAAATAACAAAATCAACTCCCCCTTTTTGGAAATGATAAAAACAATTTATATCTTTGTAGTAGCCTTGAAGTGGTGTTAATAATAAATTATTTTAGATGCTTGCCTTAAATATATTAATTTCAATTGCAATATTATTGCAAATTGTTGCTTTAACAATATCGCTAAGATTAATGCGTATTACAAAATTTAATGCTGCATGGATTCTCTTTTCAGTGGCTTTTCTGCTAATGTTAATTCAATTACTATCAGAGTTAATTGGCAACTTTAGAGGTCGCGGTTGGATTGACCCCAGTGTTATTACTTGGATATGGCTCTTGACAACTATGTGCTTCACTAGTGGATTGTTTGTCATAAACAAGTTGATTAAGTATATTGATATAATGTATACTCAGAAAGAGATCAGCCAGCGCAGAACATTAAATACCGTAATCACTACAGAGGAGAAAGAGCGCAGGCGATTTTCTAATGATCTTCACGATGGGTTAGGGCCTCTTCTCTCGGCAGCAAAATTATCAATATCAGCTCTCAATTCATCACAAGATGCATCCTCTCAAAAAGAGATACTCAAAAGTGCCGAAGAGGTTATAAACGAGGCAATCAAAAGCTTAAAGGAGATATCTAACAACCTCAATCCGCATGTTCTAAATAATTTTGGTATTTCTAGTGCTTTAAACTCATTTGTCAACAAACTCACTCTGCCAGAAACGATGAAGCTATCATTTACGTCAGAGTTAGACAGCACCCGATATCCGCAAGACATTGAAGCTGTAATATACAGAGTTGTGTGTGAACTAATCAACAATAGCATTAAACACTCTAACGCTACGGTAATTGACGTAAGGTGTAAAAAGGCAGGTGACTATATAGAGATAATAGTTAGCGATAATGGCGTTGGATTTGATTATGTTAATTATGATAAATGCGGAGTGCAAACAGGTCTAGGCTTATCAAGTGTAACAACAAGAATTAGTTCTATTAAGGGGAGTATTAAAATTGACAGCAAGCCAAAACAAGGCACAGTAATAACCATTAAAGTTAATGTAAAATGAGCACAAACAGAGAGTTGTCGGTGGTGATTGCTGACGATCATACACTTTTCAGAGGTGGACTTAAATTGCTTATAAACAGCAATCCTCGATTCAAGGTAGTAGCAGATCTGGCCAATGGTCAGGAGTTGTTAGATTTTCTATCACAACAAAGTGTCGACATAATTTTATTGGATATTGCAATGCCTGTTATGGATGGAGTAAAGGCCGCATCTAAAATAACGAAACTATATCCTGAAACCCCAATTATCACACTCTCAATGTATGGTGAGGGAGAGTACTATTTTAAGATGTTATCTCTAGGGGTAAAAGGTTTTATCCTTAAAAATTCAGATATAAACGAAGTGTTTGATGCACTAAATTGTGTGGCAGAGGGAGGAAGTTATTTCTCATCTGAACTTCTCGACAACTTAATGGTTAACCTACGAATATCAACTCTAGCACCCCCATGTCTAAGTACAGAAGAGATATTATCGCGCAGAGAGAGCGAAATACTTCTTGAAGTTTGCCGCGGATTATCAAATCAAGAGATAGGAGACAAGCTATTTATCTCGAAACGAACGGTTGATAAACACAGAGCAAATATACTTCTAAAAACTGGCTGCAAAAACACAGCACATCTGGTAATGTTTGCCATAAAGAATAAACTAATTGTTATGTAGGATGGGGCGAAACAGGGTCGCAGATAGTGACTGTTTTGGTCATTAATCATTATCGGCGTAATCATTACACCAAATCATTATCCCTGACCTCAATCATCGCGAAGCTATACATCACTTTCAGGAATATCCCTAGCGAACGCTAGTTAGCCCGAGGAGCA
>JAWXTQ010000006.1:0-29281 GCA_044433405.1 Rikenellaceae bacterium | reverse complement strand
TGCTTGAAGTAGGCTTAAAGTTCCCATTACGTTTGTTTGAGCAAAGGTGAATGGATCTTTGATTGAACGGTCTACATGGCTTTCAGCTGCTAAGTGGATTACTCCGTCAACATTATATTCTGCGAAGAGAGTTACAATTTTATCAAAGTCGCAGATATCCGCCTTTACAAAGGTGTAGTTTGGCAAGTTTTCAATATCTGTAAGGTTGGCCAAATTACCTGCATAGGTGAGTTTATCAACATTTATGATATGATAGTCAGGGTATTTTGTTACAAATAATCTAACTACGTGCGAGCCTATAAAACCTGCACCTCCTGTAATTATTATGTTTCTTTTGAATTCCATTTTTTTAAATTATTTAAGTTTGCTAATACATTTTTTTAGACTCTCAGTCCAATAAGGAATTTTAACTCCAAAAGTCTCTTTAATCTTTGTTTTGTCTAAGACTGAATAGTTTGGTCTAGTAACCTTACATGGAAACTCGTCTGAGTGAATTGGCGATATACTACAAGAATTACCGCTCTGCTCACAAATTTCGTAGGCAAAATCAAACCAAGAACAAACACCTTCATTACTGAAGTGATAGATGCCTTGTTTGTGTTGTTGATCTGTTGAGATTATTTCACCAATTACGTCAGCCAAATCACCTGCGTATGTAGGAGTTCCAACTTGATCAAATATAACTGAAAGCGTATCTCTCTCCGCTGTTAAGCGTTGCATTGTTTTTACAAAATTGCCACCCCACTGCGAATACAACCACGATGTTCTAATAATTATATGATTACAACCACTATTAACTACTGAGTTCTCGCCATCAAGCTTTGTTTGTCCATAAACACCAATTGGTGAGGTCAAACACTCCTCTGTATATGGGATGTGAGCAGTGCCATCAAAAACATAATCTGTCGATACGTGGATTAGTGTTGCATTAACGCATGTTGCTGCCTTTGCTAAATTTGCAACTGCACTATTATTGATTAAATTTGCAACAACTGTATCATCTTCTGCCTTATCGACATTTGTATAAGCAGCACAATTTATTATTATATCAACACTATTTTCTGTAACTAAACTCTCAATTGCAGAGTAGTCTGTGATATCTAATTCAGCTATATCAGTAAAGATATATTTATCGTTACTATCTAACGATACACGGCGCATTTCATTTCCTAATTGACCATTTGCGCCAGTCACTAATATTGTTTTACTCATAATAGTTGATATCATAACTAAATGGTGAATCGAAATCTTTAAGAAGTGCGTTTATCTTATCTTTATCAGATAAGATAGCATCCGCCTCATTTATTTGCCAGTTTATAGCCAACTCAGGGTCATTGAACATTAATGCGCCTTCGCTCTCTTTGGAGTAGAAGTTATCGCACTTATATTGAAAGATTGCCTCATCAGACAACACTACAAATCCATGTGCAAAGCCTCTTGGCACAAACAACTGACGATGGTTATCTTCGGTAAGCTCAACCGCTACATGCTTCCCATAGGTTTGAGAGCCTTTGCGGATATCAACTGCAACATCTAACACTTTGCCCTTTACAACTCTAACTAGTTTGCTCTGGGCGTGAGGTGCTTTTTGAAAATGTAGACCGCGCAACACTCCGTAAGTTGATTTTGATTGATTGTCTTGCACAAAAGTTGTGTTACAAACTTTCTCGCGAAATTCACGATCTGAAAAAGACTCATAAAAATAGCCTCTATCGTCGCTAAAAATGCGAGGTTCAATAATCACTACTCCCTCAATATCTGTTTTTATTACCTCCATTATTTTGCTGCCTTTAGTTCGTCAATTACTTGCAATAAATATTGACCATACTGGTTCTTAATCATTGGCTGAGCTAGTTCTCTCATTTTCGCCTCATCAATCCAACCATTACGGTAAGCGATTCCTTCAAGACAAGCAATCTTCAACCCTTGTCGCTTTTCGATTACCTCAACAAATGTTGACGCTTCTGACAATGAATCGTGAGTACCAGTATCTAACCACGCAAATCCACGACCTAAGGTTTGAACCTTTAGCTCTCCATCTTTGAGGAATTCTTGGTTTACTGTTGTAATCTCTAGCTCTCCTCTTGCGGATGGTTTTATGTTTTTTGCTACCTCTACAACCTTATTAGGGTAGAAATATAATCCAACAACTGCATAGTGTGATTTTGGCTCGGCTGGTTTCTCTTCGATAGAGATGCAATTGCCATCATTATCAAATTCGGCAACTCCATATCTCTCTGGATCAGACACCCAATAACCAAATACTGTCGCTTTTGACTCCCTCTCTGCTGCTTTAACCGATTTTTCTAGAGCAGTGGTAAAACCACTACCGTAGAAGATATTATCACCTAAAACCAAACAAACTGAATCATCACCGATAAACTCCTCTCCTATTATAAACGCTTGCGCTAATCCATCTGGCGATGGCTGCTCAGCGTAGCTAAATTCAACTCCATAATCTGAACCATCACCCAAAAGACGACGAAAACCTGGTAAATCTTGAGGTGTGGAGATAATTAATATCTCACGAATACCTGCTAACATCAACACCGAAATTGGATAATAAACCATTGGTTTATCATAAATAGGAAGCATCTGCTTGCTTACCCCTTTAGTGATAGGGTATAATCGTGTACCCGAACCACCTGCTAAAACAATTCCTTTCATTATATGCTGTTTTATTTAATTTTCGGAGTCTAAAATCTCAAATTGAGAATTTTTGCTCTTAAACTCTGGAACAATCTTTTTCATTATTCGCACAGTCTCCATGATATCTACATTACGAGCATTTCGAGCTAACTCGACAATTAAACTATCTAAATCAATGCCCTCTGTTACTCGTGAATTGGCTATTTGAATCTTCTCGTGAGATGATTTTTTGTTCTCTTCATCACTCAATAACTCTTCGTATAGCTTCTCACCTGGGCGGAGACCTGAAAATTCTATTTTAATATCAACATCAGGCTCCAAACCTGAAAGTTGAATCATTTTACGCGCTAAGTCGACAATCTTTTCTGGTTTACCCATGTCAAAAATCATAATTTCACCTCCACTACCAATTGTCGCAGCTTGCAATACCAACCTACACGCCTCAGGAATAGTCATAAAGTAGCGGATAATATTAGGGTCAGTAACCGTAATCGGACCACCTTTAGCGATTTGCTCCTTAAAGATTGGAATCACGGAACCATTACTTCCTAGTACATTTCCAAAGCGAGTTGTGATAAATTCAGTCTCGACATCTCGGTTCATTTTCTGTACACACATCTCAGCTATACGCTTTGTTGCTCCCATTACGTTTGTTGGGTTCACAGCTTTGTCGGTAGAGACCATTACAAACTTCTTAACTCCACACTCAATAGCACGTTGCGCAACATTCACACTACCCCACACATTTGTAAGAACCCCCTCACATGGGTTTGATTCGATTGCTGGAACATGTTTGTATGCCGCAGCATGAAACACGATTGATGGGTTATGCGTCTGCATTATAGCTTTTACTCGGTGCTTTGAGCGCACATCTCCCAAAACGTAAACTTTATGTATATCAGGGAATTTAGAATTCAACTCAAGACTTAAATTATGAAGAGGTGTCTCAGCAGCATCAAACAAAATCAATGTTTTAGCTCCAAAAGATGCAACTTGACGAGAGATTTCACTACCGATAGAACCTGCAGCACCAGTAACCATCAGTACTTTACCCTCAATCTCGTCGCTGATTTTGTGGGTATCTATAATTATCTCCTCTCTATCCAAAAGATCCTCTATCTGGATAGGTTTGATTTGGCGTTGTACTGTTCCTGTTTTTTCATCTACTTGTGTCATTTGGTCAACTAGATGCATAACAATGTGGTTTTGCATGCAGAAATTTACCAATCTCTCTTTTTCAAGGTTTAGACTTTCGTATGATGTAAAGATAACTGATTGTATGTTGTTACGCACAAATAGACTCTTTAACTGCTCGTCAGATTGCTCAACGCTATACACCTTTTGCCCAGATATATTGCTACCAACCTTTGTCTTATTGGTTGTTAAAAAACCTTTGATTCTGTAGCGTGAAGTTATATCGCGATTTTGCTTAAGTGCAAATGCTGGATTAGCACCACGTGTACTATATAGAAAACAGTTCAAAGCCTCTTCGTCTGTCGAGTTGACAATATAGTTATAACCTGCAACCATAATCACTCGCACTGCTATCATCAAAAATGCTGTTAATACCAAATCCACAATTCCGCAATGCAGCACAAACGAATCATAC
Source organism: Rikenellaceae bacterium (assembly GCA_044433405.1). Classification (GTDB taxonomy): domain Bacteria; phylum Bacteroidota; class Bacteroidia; order Bacteroidales; family Rikenellaceae; genus CAMQVM01. The sequence continues at coordinate 25,023 of JAWXTQ010000006.1, read as the reverse complement.
CCTAAAATATACATCACTAGCACAACCAAACACGATTTAATTGCGGCATACGAAAATATTTTCAATGAATCGCCTATCGAAAAATATCGAATTATGCTCTTCTGCAGAGCTAATAACAAAATCAACACAGCACTGATTAGCGCAGAAACACTAACCATTGTCACCATTATATTAACTTTGCCTGCTATGTTAAATAGCGATAGCATAAACAATGAAGATACAAAAGTAGAAGAGACAGACAACACTAAATCTAGTGCAAATATCACCTCTCTTTTTAGATAACTTAAGTTTTTGATTTTTGCAAACATAATATTTAGTGTAATATTAATATTTCATTCTGTTTTCATGCAGAAATGACTACTCAATCACCTCTAACATATCCTTTTTAATCTCAGACTTAGTGACTGCTACGACAAATTCACCTATCTGAACAACTGCCTGTTTGCTTCGCTTACCTTGAACTCTTACAAACAATGCCTCTTTATCTTTAAACACACCAGAGGTTATACGTACTCTCTCACCTTTTGTGAAATTAACCTTACTGGCATCTATATAATCTATATGTTCGTAATTCCCTTCGACAAAATCACGAAATTGTTGCATTTGATAATCAGGAACCACCATTGCCTCATACCTATTCTCAACTTTATGCGAGGAATAGACTAGAAACTTGTGCACTGCGCAGATATCTTTTAGTTTTTGCAAGGTTGTGTTTATGAAAATCATATTCGCAACCATAGGCATTAATTTCTGCTGCACCTTACGACCTTTAGTCACAACTGTGCGCAACTCCATTGGTAAAAACGCCTCAACACCCAACTTCGTCAATAACTCTTGAGCTATCAAGGTTCGGTTAAACCTAACTTTTATAACGTACCAATTAGTTTCAATTACATCACCCATATTTGAATAGAGCGTAAAAAGTCGTTAGGAATACCAGTGTAATCCATTGATTCAAAGCAGTTTAGGCGCAAATTAAGAAAAATACCCTTTAATATAAAAACATCACTATATTTATTATTTCTGGGTTATTAGGCAGCGTATTGACATACGGCTACCCTCTCTTTATCCTGCATCTTCTGCATAATACTCCGCAAAAGTAATAATTTTTTTTATATTATCATCTTTTTTAAAAATATTTTTCACACTAAAAATCTACAAAACGCATTATTTTACCACGCACAGCAAGAGCTATTTTCTACAAATTACCCATTACAGCCTCTACAAAGCGGATAATATCCTCATCTGTTGTATCCCAAGATGTCACCAATCTTATCTCATTTTTTTTCTCATTCCACACATAAAAAAAATAGTTTTCTAAAAGTTTTTCTATCAACTGGCCATTTATCACTAAAAACAATTGATTTGATTCTACCTCTTGCGTGAAAGTTATCTCCGAGAAGCCTCTCAACACATCATAAAGTTTTCTAGCTGCCGCATTAGCTTTTGTTGCATTTTCAAGCCACAAGTTATTATCAATGTATGGTATAAATTGAGCTGACAAGTAACGCATCTTCGAACAAAGCTGAGCTGACTGCTTACGGTAGAACTCCACAGCATAAGTAACATCTCTATTTAGCGAAACAACCGCTTCTCCTATCATCATTCCATTTTTTGTACCTCCAAAGCTCACCATATCAACACCAACATCACTAGTCATCTCTTTTATTGAACACCCCAGTGCTGCACAAGCATTTGCAATCCTTGCCCCATCCATGTGTAAATACATACCATAAGGATGAATCAAATCTGCGATTGCCTTGATTTGGTCTAAGGTATAAATAGTACCATACTCCGTTGTTTGAGAGATATAAACCACCTTAGGTTGCGAATGGTGTACCTCTCCAAAGTGAGTTAAGTGTGGTTTTATCAATTCGCATGTTAGCTTACCATCGGGGGTATCTATTGGCATTATTGCTGCACCACTCATTTTTTGAGGAGCACCACACTCATCTACAAATATATGAGCTGTCGAGGCACAAAGCACAGAGTTATATGAATTGGTAAGCGATTGAATAGCCACCGAATTAGCGCCAGTGCCATTAAACAGAATAAAAGCCTTGGCATACTCTCCAAAAAGTGACTCTATTCTCTCGGTAGCCAAACTAGTCCATTTATCATCACCATACCCTACTGCATGATCCTTATTAGCTGCAATAATTGATTCCATAATCAACGGATGCACAGCAGAGTTGTTATCACTTGCAAAACTTCTCATTATCTAATTATTTCTTATTTTAGTTTGTTATTTGATTATTTTTTTTACTTTCATGGTCACATACTTCACTCGTGCACCATCCTCCCAATCCTTAGCTATGGTAAGGAACAACCTATTTCGCTTATACAATAGGGCGTTGTAGTTAAATCCGTTATCTATCTCCTCTTTAGTGAAAGAGTATAACTTGTAGTGCCTATGCTTTCGCTCGCTTTTGGAGATGTTATCCACCTTCGAGTTGTAGAGCCACAAATCATACATACCTGTCACTTTATCTTCTTGAATATACAATAGAGCAGCCTCATGTTTAAATATGGTTAAAACATGATGAGAGGTATTTCTCAAATCAACTAGCTCTTTAGGGTAGCTAAAACTATCACCCTCATCAGAACTTACAGAAAAAAAGGTTTTTTTATGCTCACTATCAGATGCTATAACACATATCTGATCATTAAATTTTCTCTTCTCATTTCTAAAAAACAGTGCCATATCTCCATTATCTAAGGAGTATATATTGTGTTTTAGGGCAATAGAAGGAAAGCTCCAACTACTTCCTCCGTTTTCGGAAGTTGCCATAAAGAGCATCGACCTGCCCTCTAAATCTCCGCAGCTCAAATCGCCTTTTCCGAAGAAATAGGTAACTATATTATTATCACGTCGCTTATAATTAAAGATAGATGGCGAGATTGTAAAAAACTCTCGCTCTATTGGCACTGACCAGTTCACACCATCATCTAAAGAGTGAGAATGCACAAACTGACCACTACATGAAGTTGCTAAAATTGCATCAATGCGACGACGTGATAACGTAGAGAAATGAACCTCGTTATTATCAAGCTCCATAAAATCGCAAGGGAAAGGCATTGTTGTAATATTTTTCCTATTACCCTGCTCCATTGTTATAATCTTCAAAGAATCCTTTATAGGATAAATAAAATTCAGTTTTCGATACCCTTTTACTAAGTAGTGGTTATAATACCCTCCTGAGTGGCTCTTAAACGCCAATTTCAACCCTTTTTGCACCTGACCTGTCAAATCTGTTTCAACAACAGTTACACTCCTCTCTTCATCACTATTGTTTTGAGCCAGTAAAAAAAAGGGCATCACAAAAAAGAGGTTTAACAAAAGCCAGTACTTTAAATAACTATTTAACTTCATAATATCTAAATATTAAACTTATATATAATGGTTGCATCATCAAACAGAATTGCTCCAACACTATTGCGTATTAAGCTTTTCAGCAAAACTTTATCTCCATTAAACACCATGCCCTGACCCACTAAATCCAACTCTCTTTCGGTAGTGTCGATGTCAAATGGCGTAACAATAACAATCTCCAAATCTGCATCTATATTTTCGGCTATTTGCTTAGCAATTCGGGTTTTTACAGTTTCTGAGACAACATCCTTATTTATCACCACCATCATAACTCTACTTCCGACTAAGATATCCCTAGTCACATTATTAAAACTACCATCGAAAATATCGAAAGAGGTTATTGCAGGAGTATACCCTTTCTTTACTAGAAGTGTTCTAGCATCTACAAATTTCCATTTGGAGTTATCATGCCAAGTGGTATCCTCTAGAGTAAACTCCACCTTCTTACCACTCTCTATCTGCTCATATATCAACACTGTCTGATAAATGTCTTCATCCACTCCCTCAGGAATCTTCATAGCTTCGAATATATTAACACCCTTCTTATATGGAAGAAAATCTATTATAGGGAGATAACACATTGCATAAATTGGAGCAAATAGAATCAATAGTGACGATATAGCTACTGTTATAGCTCCATTTACACAACTCTCAAACCAGCCGAAACGGTGAGAAACAAAAAAATATGGAACTCCCATCAGCAAAAAAACAATATTTTTAACAAATGTTTGCCCATTAGTAAGCGATATAAACTCTCCAAAACAGCCACAATCCTCAACTGGATTAGCAAGATAGATATAAAAAGTAATCAGTGTAAAAATGAGAAGAAACAACAAAGCTATCAAAGCTGTAAATCTACGGAACACTCTAAAAACAACCAACACACCCAATAACATCTCACTATATATAAGCAAAATAGCTATAGGCAGAGCTAGTGGAATCAACAATTCCATAGAGAATGCGCTAAAATACTCCTCAAATTTTATAGCAGTTCCTAAAGGATCTACACTCTTCACAAAGCCAGAAAACAGAAATAGCACGCCTATGATTAAGCGCGATATATTAACGAGCAGTGAATTATTAGCGATTCTACACATTAGATTGGGAGATAGCATAAACCAAAAAGTTTTTTAGATCTATTTTTTACACGTAATATATTTTACTACATTAGTCAATCCATATAGAAGTGAGGTAGAACCAAACAATATAATTAACAAAACATTGGCAAAATGAAACGGATTAGCAATAATCAAACAGCCTAAAACCAGCATCAAGATAGGCATTACATACGATATCGGAGTAAGAGCAATTCCCGCTTTTTTAATTTGATAGAATGAAAAAAATTGAACAAATGCCCCCATCATAGCAGCAACACCGACAATTATCATCAATATAGACATAAAAAACTCAGGAAACACCATTAAAAGAATCCCGAAAATAACAGCCGCATAACTATCAAATGGCGGCATTCTTCTAATTTCAGGATATATTCTCTTTGTTCTAAAATAACCAGCTATAGAGATAGTAGATAGCAAAATTACAACTACTCCAATCAACTGCACAATAAAATTCAACACTATATCCGACCAGATAATAAGTAGTAATCCTGCAAGAATAAAAACCATCGACTGGATAAGCGAAGGACGTAGATTTGTAGATACTTCAACGAATTGCATAGTAAAAAAATTATTAGTTAATACCTGCCTCCTATAAAATCGTGAACTATCTTACGACAAATTGCCAAAAGAGTCTCACCCTAATTTTATTGAAAACAAACGGTTAATTATCAAACTCTGGCACCAACACTTCATTCTCACCTTCTAGATTTTTGAACATCAACGATGGATTCCGTGGGGTATTTACCTGGCCAAAGTTAATAATAAATTGTGTAGAATTAAGCGAATCGACAATTAAAAATCCTTGATCGCTATAATTTCGCCCCCAAACTCCTCTGTGAGTGGGTTTTTCGCTCCACTTTAATATAAATGTATAATCATCGAGCAATACAAGCGTATCATTTCCGCCTATATATGTAAGAGTTAAACCTAAATCACTACACGACTCTCCTGGTTGGAAGCCCATAAATTGAGATATCACAAGCACACTATCAGATTCTATTGCTCCACGCAACGTACAGTAAATAGACTCTCCATGTTGATTTTTAAGTTTTTGATACTCGCCATCTATTTTGACGGCCATCTGTGTTGAACCGTCAACACGATAACCTCTTCCAGTGACACAATCCTTAAACCTAGCCACCCCATCACTAGAGCTATACTCTCCACTAAAAAAGAGCATACTCAAGTCGTGGCTACTACTCAACACCCATTTTGAATCACTCTGTGATTGAGACTCTCGACAAGAGCACAAAAACAATAGCAAAACCGACAACAATACACGCACCATAACATAACATTTTTTTACTATTAACACTTAAATGGTGTATGCTTGATTCTCGACTTAATTACAATATCTTATTGCCACGCAAAAAACTCTCTATATCCATTCGCTTCTTACCAGCAACTTGAACATCAAGCAACTTCACATAACCATCCTTACAAGCTACGGTAACAAATTTTTTGCCATCACTATTGATATCTCCTATTTTATTTTCATGAGATACAATCTCTATATCTACTTTAAAAATTTTCATCGAGTAGTTTTCACCAAACTTTCCGCCCATATCGCTCCACGCTGCGGGATAAGGTGAGAGACCACGCACAAAATTTCTGATTGTAACACAATCCTGTGACCAGTCTATCTTACAATCATCCTTGAAAATTTTAGGAGCAGGACGCATAGTTAAAGAGTTATCTTGCTTTACTGGTGCAAAATCATCACTATTAAGAAGAGTAATACTCTCTTGAACCAAGATGTTTCCAGCCCCCATTAAATTATCGTGCAAATCACCACAATTATCCTCAGCACCTATCTCTACCTCTTTAGATGCAATTATATCGCCAGTATCAATCTTATCATCAAGCAAGAATGTTGTTACTCCACTTTTACTATCTCCATTTATTATAGCCCAATTTATCGGAGCAGCACCACGATAATCAGGAAGAATAGATGTATGCAGATTAAAACTACCCAAACGCGGTATACTCCAAAGAGCCTTAGGCAACATCTTAAAGGCGACAATAATTGCAATATCAATATTTAGCTCTCTCATCTGCGCAATAAAATCCTCGTCTTTAAGCGATTGAGGCTGGTATATTGGCAATCCCACACTTTTAGCATAGCTTTTAACTGCACTCTCACCCATCTTTTGCCCTCTACCGATTGGTTTATCAGGCATTGTTACAACTCCAACAATATTGTAATTAGCTTCACATAGTGTTTTTAATGGTCCAACTGCAAATTCAGGTGTTCCCATAAATACTATTCTTAACTCTTTATCTTGCATAACTTTTATAAATAACTCTTTTTTACCACTCTATTTGATTTTTACCTACACTCTCAAGGTATTGATTAGCCTGCGAAAAATGACGACACCCTAAAAATCCCCTATATGCAGACAATGGAGATGGATGAACACTTTTTAATAGACAGTTTTCGCTCTGATTCACCACTGCGCAACGTTTCTGAGCAAAGCTACCCCAAGCCATATAAACAACATTCTGCTTTTTGCTAGCAATAGCATCAACAACCGCCTCAGTAAAAATTTCCCACCCTTTAACAGCGTGCGAAGCGGCCTCGTGTGCCCTTACTGTAAGCACTGCATTTAACAGCAACACCCCTTGCTCTGCCCATCTATCGAGATTTCCCGACTCTGGAATTGGCACACCAATATCAGCATGCACCTCTTTAAATATATTTTTGAGTGATGGAGGTATTGCCACCCCCTCACTAACAGAGAAACACAATCCGTTAGCCTGATTTGGACCATGATAAGGATCCTGACCAATTATCACAACTTTAAGGTTGTCAAAAGAGCACTTATCGAAAGCTCGAAAAATATTAGACTTTGTAGGATAAATAGTGGCCGTTTCATACTCATTCTCAACAAACTCACACAGTTTTGCAAAATATGGTTTCTCAAACTCATCAGCTAACACACTCTTCCAGTCATCTGCAATATTTAGATTCATTATCATATCTATTACCTAATCATTTAAGATGGTTTAAAGACTCCCCAACTAACTATCTTAGTTTAAAATCTTTTCCTAAGTACACTTTTCTCACCATCTCATCATCAGCCAAATCTTGAGCACTACCAGCCTTTAATATCTTACCTTCGAAGAGCAGATAGGTTCTGTCAGTAACATCAAGAGTCTCATGAACATTGTGGTCAGTAATAATCACTCCGATATTTTTATCCTTTAAAGAGCGTACAATCCCTTGAATATCTTCGACTGCAATAGGGTCAACCCCTGCAAATGGCTCATCCAACAAAATAAATTTAGGGTTAATAGATACCGCACGCGCAATTTCAGTTCTACGACGTTCACCACCCGAGAGTTGAATACCTAAACTTTTCCTAACCTTATGAAGCCTAAATTCGTCAATTAAAGTCTCTAATCTCTCTTGTTGATACTCTTTAGTGTAGTTAGTCATCTCTAACACCGAACGAATATTATCCTCTACACTCAATCTACGAAACACTGACGCCTCTTGAGCAAGATAACCAACACCTAGCTGGGCACGTTTGTATACTGGCAGACTGGTAATATCTTGATCGTCTAAAAACACCTGACCACCATTTGGCTTAATAAGCCCAACTGTCATGTAGAATGTAGTTGTTTTACCTGCACCATTAGGACCAAGCAATCCAACAATTTCACCCTGATTAACCTCAATTGAAACCTCATTTACAACTGTACGGTTTTTGTATTTCTTAACTAAATTCTTTGTATGTAATCGCATAATTAAACAACTCCTTCTCTTAATATGTCGTGAATATGAATAATGCCACAATATTTACTATTTTGGTCAACCACTAGCAGTTGTGTAACTTTGTATTGCTCCATCTTTGCAAACGCTTGCACTGCTAACTGGTCATTATTTACTGTTTTAGGATTTAGGCTCATAATATCTCGAGCTTTCAAAGTTGATATATCAACCTTTCGCTCCAACATTCGCCTTAAATCACCATCTGTAATCACACCTAAAATCTCACCATCGTCACCCATTACAGCCGTAGCTCCCATTCGTCTGGATGAGATTTCAATTATCGCCTCATCTATAGAGGCATTACTGCTAACGGTTGCAATACTCTCACTATTTACCAAATCACTAACTCTGATATATAGGCGTTTGCCAAGCGCACCACCAGGATGAACTTTTGCAAAATCTTCAGCACCAAATCCTCTCATTTTAAGGAGAGTCATAGAGAGCGCATCACCCATTACAAGCTGCGCTGTAGTGCTAGATGTTGGTGCTAAATTCATTGGACAAGCCTCTTTTTCGACAGTTGTATTCAATAGAAAATCGCTATGAATAGCCAAAAACGACTCTTTATTACCAGCCATACCAACAATTACATTACTCTTACCTAGGTTTCTAATAAGTGGAATTAACACCTTTATTTCAGGTGTATTTCCACTTTTAGAGATACATATAACAATATCACCACTTTGAATTATACCCAAATCACCATGAATAGCATCTGCCGCATGCATAAATATCGAAGGTGTTCCTGTTGAGTTAAGAGTAGCAACAATTTTTGTTCCTATTATAGCGCTCTTTCCAATACCAGTTATAATCACCCTGCCCTCGCCTTTTAGAATAGCGTTTACAACCTCAATAAAGTCGTTGTCAATATAGTCAAGTATACCCTCCAACGCTTTAATCTCAGTATTTACAATATATTTAGCAAACTCACTAATTGCACTACTGCTCACATTCACCATAATTTTATAATTAAATTGGTTTTGTTTTACATTTTTTCGTATTGTGCTATCTGCTCTTTAAGCGAAGCAATCTTAGATTGAGCATCAGCTTGTTTATTTCTCTCAGTAACAACAACAGCCTCAGGTGCAGAATTTACGAAACGTTCGTTAGAGAGTTTCTTCTCAACTGAGATTAAGAATCCTGTTAAATATTTCAATTCTCCCCTCAACTTTACTAACTCCTCCTCAACGTTCACAGCCTCACCAAGTGGCACATAAAACTCTGATGTTTTGATAAGGAAAGAGGCAGTAGCACCTTCAGGTTTCTCACCACCAACTATAGTTGACGATAGTTGAGCCATTTTTTCAATAACTGCCACTAACGACTCAGGGAACACCTCAGCACCCACTACATAGAGTTCTAAAAGCTCTTTGTTTGGAAGCGATTTGTCTTTACGAATGTTACGTACTCCAGAGACAACCTCTTTAGCAAACTCCATATCTGCAACTATTTGCTCATTAAAGCTTTTAGGCTCAGGCATTGCAGAGACCATCAAACTCTCACCCTCAGCTCTTTCAGCAATAAAGTGCCAAAGTTCTTCTGTGATAAATGGCATAAATGGATGAAGCAGATGAAGCAATTTTTCAAAGATATCAATTGTTGCTTTATAACTAGCTGCATCAATAGGCGAACCGTAAGAAGGTTTTATCATCTCCAAATACCATGAAGAGAATTCATCCCAGAATAGTTTATAAATCTGCATTAAAGCCTCAGATATTCTATATTGAGCAAAAAGTTTCTCAACTTCAGCAATATTTTTATCTAAACAGCTATTAAACCACTCTATAGCCCCCGCAGCATAAGCTGGTTGCTCAATATCTTTAACCTCCCAGCCTTTTATTAGGCGGAAAGAGTTCCATATTTTATTTCCGAAGTTACGTCCTTGCTCGATAAGCGACTCATCGAACATTAAGTCATTACCAGCACCCGAACACAACATCATTGCCATACGTACACTATCAGCACCATATTTTGCAATTAAGTCTAGTGGATCAGGCGAGTTACCTAACGATTTGCTCATTTTTCGACGCTGTTTATCGCGAACAATACCTGTAAGATATACATTTTTGAATGGCATCTGACCTCTATACTCATAACCAGCAATAATCATTCTTGCCACCCAAAAGAATAGAATCTCAGGTGCAGTAACCAAATCGTTTGTTGGATAGTAATAGTTTATCTGCTCATTCTCTGGATTACGAATTCCATCAAACACAGATATTGGCCATAACCACGATGAGAACCAAGTATCTAACACATCATCATCTTGACGCAAATCAGACAAACTTAAGTCTTTTCCACTCTTAGCCTTAGCTAGCTCAAGAGCCTCTTGAGAGCTTTCTGCTACAACATATCCACCTTCAGGAAGATAATAGGCAGGAATACGCTGTCCCCACCACAATTGACGAGACACACACCAATCCTTTACATTCTCCATCCAGTAACGATAAGTATTTTTGAACTTAGGAGGTACAAGAGCTACATCATCACTCATTACAGCCTCTAGCGCAGGTTTTGAGATATCCTCCATCTTCAAAAACCATTGCATCGACAATTTAGGCTCAATCACGGCATTTGTACGCTCAGAAAGCCCAACCTTATTATCGTAATCTTCTGTTTTCTCTAATAGCGAAGCATCTGCCAAATCTTTAGCAATAACGTCACGACACACAGCTCTATCCATACCAACATACAAACCAACTTTGTCGTTTATAGTACCGTTGTCATTAAAAATATCTATTGTTTCAAGATTATACTTCTCACCAAGCATATAGTCATTCACATCATGCGCAGGAGTAACTTTTAAAGCTCCTGTACCAAATTCGATATCAACATACTCATCGAAAATCACAGGTATCACACGATTAACAAGAGGCACTATTACTTTTTTACCCTTAAGCGCAGCATAACGCTCGTCATTAGGATTTACACAAAGTGCCGTATCACCAAGAATTGTTTCGGGACGTGTGGTTGCCACAACAACATACTCATCACTTCCCTCAACCATATAGCGTAAGTAGTATAATTTACTCTTTACCTCTTTATATATAACCTCTTCGTCAGATAGTGCAGTAAGCGCCTCAGGATCCCAGTTTACCATTCGCACACCGCGGTAAATAAGCCCTTTATTATAAAGGTCAACAAACACTTTTATTACACTCTCGCTCATATGCTCGTCCATTGTGAATGAGGTACGTTTCCAATCACACGATGCTCCAAGTTTTTTAAGTTGCTCTAAGATAATACCTCCATGTTTCTCTTTCCATTGCCAAGCATGGTCAAGAAACTCATCACGTGTAAGTGACGATTTTTCGATCCCCTCTGCTTTGAGTTTTTGCACTACTTTTGCCTCAGTTGCAATTGATGCATGGTCTGTTCCAGGAACCCAACAAGCATTAAAACCCTTCATTCTAGCGCGTCTAACAAGCACATCTTGAATTGTGTTGTTTAACATATGTCCCATGTGTAACACACCCGTTACATTAGGGGGAGGGATTACTATCGTGTAGGGTGTTCTCTCGTCAGGAGTCGAACTAAAATAGTCGTTTTTCAACCAATAGCTGTACCATTTGTCTTCGCAAAGAGATGGATCGTATTTAGCAGGTATTTCCATAATTTAACTATAAAAATATATATGTTTTTAAAAATTTTATTCTTGTTAACCAAAGGTTATAATTCCGCAAATGTACGCAAACTTTTTTAATTTTGATTTATAGAGGCATAATAAAAGTTACAAAACCCCAGAATACAACAAGAAATAGGCAAAAACAAACAAAGTCACCCTAAAATAAAAAGGGGTCAATCCGAAATTTCGGTGGAGTGCTTAGCGTCTTTGTTTAGCGTCTTTCACCGCATATGCTGCGCATATGCTTGTAGTAATAGTTTTTTATTTCTTATACTCATACCTAAAGGTATGGTAACGGAATAAAAACCTATTACTACAAGCGTGAGCTTTAGCTCATGCGGTGAAAACCGCTAGGTGAAAACCGCTAGGTGAAAACCGCTAGGTGAAAACCGCTAGGTGAAAGTCGCTAAAAAGTGAAAACCGCCAAAGAAACAAAGGTCATTAAGAATTAAGCTTAACCTAAACTTAGCCAATATACAATAATATTCACCTGTTCAATGTTATATAATTGGATTAGTCGACTCAATATGGCTAATAACAGCAAAGAAAGTTGTAATTTTAGATAATTGTTCTTACCTTTGCAGTTAAAATATTTTTAGCCACAAGCCTGGCAAGTGACTAAAACAGAGCAAGTATAAAAGATATGAAAAAATATAACATAATAGAAGATTTATCACAAGTTACAGATATGATTGATTTCAAGAGTCAAATCATACCTTTAGTTGATGATGATCAAACAACAAACGAACAAGTTCCACCAGATTTACCTATTCTAGCTCTCAGGAGTTCTTTGATATTCCCAGGATCAATCAACCCAATCACTGTTGGGCGCGAAAAGTCGATTAAGCTTATCAAAGAGTATGAGAAAACAAATGGTTTTATCGGAACTGTGTTACAGCGTGATCCAAATATCACACATCCAGAACCAAGTGATTTATACACAATAGGAACAACTGCAAAGATATTAAAAGTATTGGAGATGCCAGATGGCAACTATACTGTAATACTAAACGGAGTTGACAAAATAGAGATACTTAACTACACTCAAAGTGAACCATACCTTAGAGCAAACGTTAAAGTATTGAAAGATGCAAATCTACCTAAAGATAAAGTTAAGTTTGAAGCACTTATAGAGAGTGTAAAGGATATAGCTATCAGCATTATATCTCTTTCAAACAACACTCCTAAAGAGGCTGCATTTGCAATCAAAAACATAGATTCAAACAGAGGAATAATCAACTTTATCTGTTCTAATCTTGATTTAACTGACGCTGCACGCCAGCAACTACTTGAGACTCCTAGCCTTCAAGCTAGAGCTAATTTGCTGCTAGAGATATTAATCAAAGAGCAACAACTTTTGAAGCTCAAAGAGGAGATACAAAGAAAGGTTAAGAGGGATTTAGACAACCAACAAAAAGAGTACTACCTACAGCAACAACTTCGCACCATCCAAGAAGAACTGGGCGACGACCCTGCTGATAGAGAGGTTAACGAGCTAATAGATAAGGCGCAAAAGAAGAAATGGGAGCCAGAAGTAGCATCTATTTTCTATAAAGAGGCGGCTAAATTAGAGAGGATGAACCCTGCGGTAGCAGAGTTCTCTGTTCAGATGAACTATCTACAACTAATGCTCGACCTGCCTTGGAATCACTCAACCAAAGACAATCTCGACCTAGAACGTGCAAAAAAATGTCTAGACAACGACCACTTTGGTCTAAAAGAGGTAAAAGAGAGAATCATAGAACACTTAGCGGTTCTTAAATTAAAAGGTGACCTAAAATCGCCAATTATTTGTCTATATGGCCCTCCAGGAGTAGGTAAAACTTCGTTAGGAAAATCGGTTGCACGCTCGCTAAAACGCAAGTTTGGACGAATTTCACTAGGTGGATTACACGATGAATCTGAAATAAGAGGCCATCGCAAAACATATATCGGAGCAATGCCTGGAAGAATTATCCAGACAATCAAAAAGTGCGGCTCTGCCAATCCTGTAATCATCCTTGACGAGATAGACAAGGTGAGCATTGGAGCTCATGGTGATCCCGCCTCAGCTTTGCTAGAGGTGCTTGATCCAGAGCAAAACACAACATTTCACGACAACTACCTCGACATAGAGTATGATCTATCAAAAGCATTATTTATTGCCACTGCAAACAACATATCAAACATCCCTGACGCACTTCGCGATCGCATGGAGATGATAAACATTGCAGGATATCTACCTGAAGAGAAGGTGGAGATTGCACGCAAGCACTTAATACCTAAGCAGATTGAAGCTCACGGATTAACTGGTAGACAGTTTAAAATAAAGCCTAATGTGATAGATTCAATCATCACATCATACACTAGAGAGTCGGGAGTTAGAACACTAAACAAGATTATTGCCAAAATCGCACGTCACAGAGCTATGCAGATAGGAACAGAGCAAAAATTCTCTGCCGATATCTCAAAGGCTGAAATGACAGATATACTAGGAGTTGAGAAGTTTAGAAACGACATCTACGAGGGCAATGATTTCCCTGGTGTTGTGACTGGTCTAGCATGGACTCAAGTTGGAGGAGACATATTATATATCGAATCAAGCAAACACAAAGGTAAAGGGGGTCTAATCGTTACTGGAAACCTAGGTGATGTAATGAAAGAGTCGACAACTATCGCCTTAGCGTGGGTGAAAGCTCATTGCGAGGAGTATGGCATCTCGCCAGAAGAGTTTGAGCAAAACAATATCCATGTGCATGTACCAGAGGGTGCTATCCCTAAAGATGGACCATCGGCAGGTATCACAATGGTTACTTCATTAGTTTCACTTTTAACTCAACGCAAAGTAAAAGAGAGGATTGCCATGACAGGCGAGACTACACTTCGAGGCAAGGTTTTGCCTGTAGGTGGATTGAAAGAGAAACTACTTGCTGCTAAAAGAGCAGGAATCACAGATGTTATTGTCAGCAGTGACAACAATAGAGAGATATCTGAAATAGAGGCCAGTTATCTTGAGGGCATAACTATCCACTATGCAACAACTTTAAACGAGGTATTAGAATTAGCATTAGTTTAAAACAAATAAAATATATAATTGACGGTCATGAAGAGAGCATTTCTTTTTAAATTCACACTACTAATAGTAGTGCTACTGGGTTGTTATTCGTGTAGTAACAATGATGATGAGTATAGTGCATTCGGAACAATTACATCATCTACATCTAGCAAGATGACACTTGCTTGTGACGATGGAAAACTAATTGAATTGTATGCAGATGGCGGCTTAAGTGCTGTTAATATAGGCTATAGAGCCTACGTTATATATACGCTATACGATGATGGAACAACAAACATTGGTGACGATTTTGTAAAAGGCGACGTTGTAGACGTAGCATATTATAAGACACAAACCCCAAATTACAGCTATGGTGAGACATCAGACGAGCTATTTGACAAATATGGCACAAATGAGATTGACATTACAAGCGTAGTTTACGGAGGAGGTTTCCTACATTTTGTATTCACATTTGGATATGAAGATCCATACGAACTTCGCTCAACAACTCTAGTAGTAGACATGGAGAACAGCACCGACACAGATGTCTACGCCTACTTCTACTATCTTGCAGCTGATGCAGAAGATGATAGCTACTCATTCTCATACGAGACACAAAGTTTTATATGCGTAGATGTAACCGAATTTGTCACCGACCCATCCATAACCGTCAGCTTTCACATAATTACTGAGGAAACTTCGGGCAGCACTACCACTCAAAATGAGATAACTGTATCAAGTGATAATGTACCAACAATAGATGATATATTTGAGAACTTCTAAAATATAAAACTATGATTCGTTTTGGAATTATCGGAACAAATTTTATAACAGACAACGTAATAGCGGGGGCAAAATTTGACCCTCGCTTTTGCATTTCTGCTATCTACTCTCGTAGCGAAGAGAGAGCCGCACAATTTGCTGAGAAATATGGTGTAGAAAACAGATTTACATCTCTTGAGCAGATGGCCAAGAGCAACCTTATTGATGCAGTATATATTGCCTCACCCAACTCATGCCACTATGCTCAAGCGATGCTCTTTATGCAACATGGCAAGCACGTATTGTGTGAAAAGGCCTTTGCTTCAAATGCCTTACAGGCAAAAGAGATGATTGAGCAGAGCAGAAAGAGAGGCGTAGCTCTAATGGAGGCGATGAAACCCACTCTAACACCCAATTTTCTAAAAATAAAAGAGCTGTGTAACGATATTGGCAAGATTACAAAATATTGCTCTTCATATTGTCAATACTCGTCACGCTACGACAAATACAAAGCTGGCATTATCGAAAATGCCTTTAAATACGAACTATCAAATGGAGCGACTGTCGATATTGGGGTATACACAATCTACCCAATGGTTATATTGTTTGGTAAGCCGTCGCAAATCAAAGCTATAGGAGAGACGCTAACTACTGGCGTCGACTCAACGGCCAACATACTATTTAAGTATGAGCAAATGGATGCAGTAGTGTCGTATTCAAAAATATCAGATGGCTCACTTCCCACTCAAATCATGGGTGAAGAGGGGACAATTACTGCCAAAAGAATAAATATAATCCCAGAGATTGAGATTGCCTACAGAGGTGACAACTCCAGAAACAAAACCTACTCACTGAATGATATAAACGAATATTTCTATGAGATTGAGGAGTTTATAAACATCATAGAGCTTGGCGAAAGAGAGTCTAAAATAAATAGTCACACCATATCTTTATGGGTTATGGAGATTTTAGATGAAATCAGAACACAGCTAGGCGTGAGAACTTTTGACAGCTAACAGTTAAGTTATACATTTACTGAAGCTCAACAAAATATTTCAAATTATATTGCTCTTTATCATAAGTTTGCATATCTTTGAGGGGTAAAAGACGACACACATAGTTGTAAAAAACTTATAAACAGACATTAATGAGATTTTCTATCATTTCAAGATATACAGGATTAGCAATTCTATTGAATGCGGTATTTATGCTTGTTTCGGCAATGGTATCACTATTCAACGGAATTGATACTGCATTCTATCCTCTTCTGCTATCAACGCTTTTAACCGTAATTGTTGGGTCATTTCCACTAATTTTTGTTCCAGGAAACTCAAATATTAAGAACAAAGAGGGGTATATAATAGTTGTTGTTTCGTGGGTTATATCGTCGATTGTAGGAATGCTTCCCTACCTACTATGGGGAGGTGAATTCACGCTAGTGAATAGTTTCTTTGAGAGTATCTCAGGCTATACAACAACTGGAGCATCTATACTTCAAAATGTTGAGGCTCTACCACGCGGATTGCTATTTTGGCGCAGTTCAACACACACTATTGGTGGAGCTGGCATAATTATATTTGCACTTGCAGTTATGCCTTCAGCCAACAAAGCAAAGCTCTCTCTTTCAAATATAGAACTATCATCCCTAGCTAAAGACAACTACAGATATAGGATCGATAAGGTGGTGAGAATCCTGCTTTTTATCTACGCTACCCTAATCTCCTCAGAGACTATCTGTTTACGACTAGCAGGAATGGATTGGTTTGACGCAATCAACCACTCAATGTCAACAATTGCAACTGGGGGTTTTAGCACTCGCAATATGAGCATTGCTAGCTACAATAACATCTGGATAGAGGTTATTATTATGGTATTTATGGCCTTTTCGGGGCTTCACTTTGGATTGCTATTTGCTACACTTACACGCAAAAAGATGAATCTGTTTAGCTCTGAAGTCTCGCGCTACTACTTCACTACTATATTGGTTGGAACTATAGTTATCACTCTAAATCTTTTTGCTACCGACACCTACTCTCTGTTTGACTCACTCCGATTTGCTTCATTTCAGTTCATATCCATCATCACCACAACTGGCTATGCAACTGTAGATACAGGAATGTGGCCATCACTATCAGTGCTGGTGCTAATTTTCTACACCTTTCACTGTGCGTGTGCTGGCTCAACTACAGGGGGACTCAAGGCTGATAGATTTCTTATTTTAGTGAAGGTTTTTCGTGCTCGAACGCTAAAAATGCAACATCCCAACGCCATTATCAAGATAAAACTCAACAAAATGGCTCTTACTGAGGATTTAACCTTTACAGTGTTAGTGTTTGTTGCTCTTTATATAGTAATATGCCTAATCTTTACCTTGATTCTAACAGCAATGGGAATCGACCTAACGACAAGCTTTACCGCAGCGGCTGCAAGTCTTGGCAATGTTGGACCTGGATTTGGCGATGTAAGTTCGCTTAGCAACTTTGCATCTCTACCTAGTGCCGCCAAAATGACCTGTGCTTTCGCTATGCTACTTGGTCGTTTAGAGTTGTTTGGATTTATTCAAATATTTTTAATGAAGAGCTGGAGGTAAATTTGGAAGAAAATACTATTTTTTTCCAAAAAAAAATTATACATTTGTATGTTTATTATCATTTGATGGTAAACTTAAATTTTAATTTTTTATAAGAAAAGGCTATATGAACATTAAGGGTTACATTCTATTTTTTGTTGTTTTATCACTATGTGTATTCGACGGTACCGCACAGATAAAGCCTGGGTTAGAGGGTTTAAAAAACAATAGAGAGTATATGGAGCTGCTAGAAAAGGGGCAAAAACTCACTTTAAAACAGGACTCTTTAGCACAGATAATCGAGGTTAAGAAGGCAAACTTTCAAAATTCAGAGATTACTGATGAGCAAAAATTAGATCTTACAAATGAGATATTAAACCTCGAATCTGGACTTTTCGACATTCGAAGCGAACAAGGTTTAATTAATAGTAAAACTTCTGCTATTGAGCAAGATTTTATTCTTGCAAACATGATTAACAATAATACACCATCACAAGAGGAGAACACCGCTGTCAGTGACGATAGCACTACAGATGTATTGCAGTCTGACAAGGTGCAGCTTGAACTTACAAAAAGCGAACTTCTTCAACTATCACGCTTAAAAGAGGCTGACAAAAACATCTCTGTAGCTTTTGACTCAATCAAAGTATACAAAGAGCGACTAGATACCATCAAGAAGTATTACCTACAAACAGCCGACATCATAACAGGAGACTCTCTTTTAGCAGAGTTTAAATCAACATCATCAACAATAAGTGCAACCGATTTTAACTCTACAAAGTTATGGAACGAGATATACACTTTCGAAATTGAGCTTTACAACCGCTTGCTTGATAAATTCCTAGCACCAAGCGAGGTTATTGAGCAGCTAAACGAAAAGAGCCGTAACACACGTAGCCAAGAGTCAACTCTAGAGCTACAATATATTGCTCCGTCAATTAGCAAATCAATACGCCAAAAACTTTTAGTAATGGATTACGAAAAAGAGTTAGCTAGGGTGCTCAATCTTGATGCAGCTCTAGAGAGTATCGACAAAAAGAAAAGCAGCATACAAGTTGATGCATACGACATCGACAAAATATCTATTCCTGTGCAGGACTTTGTTTTATATCAAGATATAAAACGCACAAAGAGTGATTCTCACTCAAAAGATAAGCCTATAAAAGAACTAGTAATTCCAACTAGAGGGGAACTACACAAAGTTGAGTTGTTTACATACACCACTCCACCTACAAACTTTGCAACTTTTAAATATATTAGTCCAATAGAGAAGCAAAAACTTCCAAACGGAAAAACTCGCTATTGGGCTGGAAGTTTTGAGACTGCAAAACAGGCTGAGAACGAATCTAAAACCTTAAACAAACTAGGTTTAAAAACCTCTGTTGCCTCGTGGAAAGATGGCGTTAACCTAACTGACTATACCCTTAATTTAGGTCAATTTGAGGTCACTTTCAAAAACTACACAACAACTATAAAAGAGATGTTGCAAGCAAACTTCCCCAACATAACCACACAAAGTGATGAGGATGCAAATGGATCTACACTATACAAAGTTGGCCCATTTAACACACGAAAAGAGGCTACTATGGCAGCAAGTTTTATTGGAGAAGAGGCCGAGATACTTATTATCTACGATATATAAACCAATACACCAAATATTATGATTACAACTACTATTATTCTACTACTGCTTTTAGGTGTGGCTCTCATCATTGCAGAGCTTCTGCTTATTCCTGGCTTTACAATAGCTGGCATTGGTTCAATCATATCATTTGCAGCTGCAATCATGATTACATTTAGCTACGTAGGCTCTAACTGGGCATTTATTGTTTTGGCTATAGCAATCGTGTTATCGGCAGCTACGCTAATTGTATGTACGCGCAGAAATGCCATAAAAAAACTCACCCTTAACACCACAATTGACAGCAAAGTTCAAGAAAATGCTGACAACAAAATAACAATTGGTAAAATCACTGAAACCACTACGCGACTAGCTCCTATGGGTAATATCACTATTGATGGCAACACCTTTGAAGCTAAGAGCATTTCGGGCTATATTGAGCCTCGAACAAAAGTTGTGGTTGTTGGATATGAGGACTCAATAGTGATTGTCGAAAAGATATAATGCGCCACTAAAAATAGATAAAAAGTTGTATTTAAAAAAAAATACATATATTTGCGCAGAAAAAACATTAGAATTTATTTAAATTAAATGTGAACAATTTTGTCTCACATTGACTAAAAAACAATCGAATGGAGAACTTACAAAACGATGTTGCTTCTTCTGAACTAGAAACCAGAAAAACTAAGATTTTTTGTGGCGGAGGTAAAAAAGCAACAGAGAAGCAAAAAGCGATGGGCAAATTAACTGCTCGTGAGAGAGTAGATGCTCTTTTAGACGAAAATTCTTTTCAAGAATATGATATCTTTGTAGAACACGATGGTCGCGACTTTGGCATGATGAGCAAAGAGCTCCCAGGTGATGGCGTAATCATCGGAACAGGAACCGTAATGGGCAATCCAATTGCTATTTTTGCACAAGATTTTACTGTAGCTGGTGGATCATTAGGATTTATGCATGCTCGCAAAATCACAAAAATTATGGATTATGCTCTAAATATGAAAATTCCACTTATCGGGATTAACGATTCAGGTGGAGCACGTATTCAAGAGGGGGTAAATGCACTTGCTGGATATGGTGAGATATTTTTCCGCAATACTCTATCTAGTGGGGTAATTCCTCAAATCTCTGTAATCTTAGGACCTTGTGCTGGTGGGGCAGTATACTCTCCTGCACTTACAGACTTTGTATTTGTTGTAGACAAGATATCTAAAATGTTTATCACTGGACCTGAAGTTATCAAAACGGTACTTGGTGAAGAGATTAGCATGGAGGAGTTAGGTGGTGCACGCATTCACAGCGAAGTGACTGGCAATGCTCACTTCTTTGCCGAGAGCGAACAAGATTGTTTTATCCAAATCCGTCGCCTGCTATCTTTCATCCCATCAAACAACACAGATGTGCACTCTAAAATAACAGCTGCACTTCCTGACACAAATAAATATCAAATCGACAAGATTGTTCCTATTGATCCATCTGTACCTTACGACGTACGCGATGTGATTTGCAGCATCGCTGACAATAGCGACTTCCTAGAAATCATGGAAAACTTTGCAGGCAATATAGTTGTTGGTTTTGGTAGAGTTAATGGCGACACAGTAGGTTTTGTTGCTAATCAACCTATGGTTATGGCTGGTGTGCTTGATTGCGACTCATCTGACAAAGCTGCACGCTTTATTCGCTACTGCGACTCATTCAATATTCCAATCGTAACACTTGAAGACCTTCCTGGTTATCTTCCAGGTGTTGATCAAGAGCATGCAGGTGTAATCAGACATGGAGCAAAACTACTTTACGCATATAGCGAGGCTACAGTTCCAAAAGTAACTGTTATCCTTCGTAAAGCTTACGGTGGTGGTTATATTGCGATGAGCTCTCGTCACCTTCGCTCTGACTTTGTATTTGCATGGCCAAATGCAGAAATTGCAGTTATGGGACCTGAGGGGGCAGCAAACATCATCTTCAGAAAAGAGATTATGGAGGCTGAGAATCCCGAAGAGATGCGTAAACTAAAAATTCAAGAGTACAAAGAGAAGTTCGCGAACCCATACGTTGCAGCAGCCAAAGGCTACGTAGATGCAGTTATAAGCCCAGCAGAGAGCCGCAAATGTATCGAACATGCCCTCACTGTAGCAAAAAACAAAACGGTTACACGTCCTACTAAAAAACATGGTATCCCTCCATTTTAAAGAATTATCTCAAAAGCATTTGAGATAGATGCCAAAATGTATTAATAGTTTTTACTTAACCGCACTACAATGAGCACAAAAAAAGAGGAATTTTTTATCATCTCCACACAACATGGTGATTTTAAAACGAATAAACTTACGGCTACTCATCTTAAAAGAAAAAAGTGGACCCCAGCTGATCCAAAGATAGTTCTCTCGTTTATACCAGGGCACGTCGTTGAATTTAAAGTTGCTCCAGGCGATGAGGTGAAGGAGGGTGATATCATCCTTATCTACAAAGCCATGAAGATGAATAACCAAGTTAAAAGTTCTGTTAATGGCAAGGTGAAATGCTACCGCGTTGAGCCTAACGTTTCAATTCCAAAAGGAACGCCAATACTAGAATTCGAATAGCAATAGGCTCGATTTACTGAGCATAAACATTGAGGCTGTCTATAATAGCAATTACGCTATTATAGACAGCCTCAATTATAATTCCGTGATTTTTGCAATTTTTTTCAAATATTCAAACCACAAAGCTCAATTTTTTGTCAGAAAAACGAAAAAAGAGGGATTTTCCCCTTATTATCTCATTTTAACCATATATTTGCTCATATTATGGGCAATGACGAGCAGTCCAAATTCGATTTCTAATTTTTTGATTCCTCTAAGTAAAAATCGTTTAAACTTTTTATTCCATTTTAAATTTCCGAAAGCCTGTTCTACTTCAGCAGCTCTTCTTCCTCTGTGCTCAATCCCCTTTTCGCTTTTCAGTAGATTACGTGCAACCTCTTTGTGTTTGTTTAGATTATGATTGACATGTATAACTCTATCCCCTTTTGCTTTGTGACACTTATATCTTAACGAACATCCTTTACAATTAATTGCTTTGTATGAAGTTAGAGTTTGTACAAATCCCGTTCTGGTAACATTCTCTACATCCCCTTGTCGAAGCATCTTTTTCCCCATAGGACAAACAAAAAAATCATCCTCCTTGTCGTAGTAAAAATTAGCACTATTAAAAATATTCTCTTTATGACTCTTTGTCTGTTCTTTGTGAAAGTAACTAAATTTCACATATGGGGTGATATCTTTCTCTTTTGCATATTCATAATTCTCTTCACTTCCGTAACCTGCATCAGCAATACTCTCCTGGGGATATGCACCATACATTTGATTGAATTGTTCGGTGTGTTCAATATAGGTTGTTGTGTCTGTCGGTGTTTGATGAATAGAGTAATTAGTTATTATCTCTTCTTCTGTGCTCATTTGAACATTGTATGCAGGCTTTAATTGACCATTACTAAAATGATCTTCTTTCATTCTCATAAAGGTTGCTTCTGTATCTGTTTTACCGAGAGAACCTCTCTCGCCCATTAGTTCCTCAAAGACCTCGTTACGCTCTAATTGTTCTTTCCAGTTCTTACGTGCATTTTTTAGCTTGGTTTTTGTCTTAGCTGGAATCTCAATATCCTTTATTTTTCATCTAGTTCATCTACAAATTTTTCTATCTTATCAGACTTGATCTCTTTACTAGTTATAGGAGTACGATCTTGCGCCTCTTCTTTGCAAACACTATCGGCATATTCCCATAATTCGTTGAGTTGTTGTGCTATCTTCTCTTTACGTGTTGCAATAGATTTCGCCCATACAAAGGTATAGCGATTAGCATCTGCTTCGATCTTTGTACCATCAGTATAACATTTCTTTAAACTAACTAATCCCTCTTGATTAAACAGAATTACAACCTCAGCAAACACTTCTTTGATGAGACCTTTTAATCTTGATGAACGAAAGTTATTGATTGTATTATGATCTGGGCGTTGCATACCTGCAAGCCACATGAAACGAACATCATTAGCTGTTGACTCCTCAATACGACGTAAAGAATAAGTATTACACATATAAGCATAGATTAAAATCTTTAACAACATTTGTGGATGATATGCTAGAGCTCCTTTAGGTTGGTATAAATCGTAAATCTTACGCATGTCTAACTTGTTAACAATAGAATTGATTATGCGAACTGGATCATTCGATGGGATTAAATCATCAAATGACAAAGGAAACAGCATGTTTTGTTCTTGTATGTAACTTTTAAATTTTATGGTTAACTATCTTTATTTTAATGTGTTAAAGGTAGTAATTATTTGTGAAACTACCAAATTTTTCGTGAAAAAAACACACTAAAAATCAAAAAAAGACTGTCTTGATTTTTTTATTCAAGACAGCCTCATTCTATCATACTTAAAGTCATCAAAACGCACGGTTAATCGGTGGAATTTGCAGCCGAATTAACAGCCGTACTTATGAGATGTACCGACATAAGACTTTTCGATAATGCTTTTAAGTTATAGGAATTAATAAAGGCTTAGAGTAGGCTGTTTTATTGTACTATTATTCTCAATATAAGTATTGATATTACCATCTGCACCCGTATTGTTGCGTGCGTGTGACAGACAACCAAAACACGGGATAGACAGCAGATGTAATTTTCTATATATTTATTGTATATCCGTAATTTTGCACCCAGAAATGGTTAAGGCAATATGATTGTGAATAAAATAAATAAAAAAACATTAGAGATACTACTCCTTATAGCGAGTATTCTACTCATTGTAGGCGTTACCATAGAGGTTGTCATGGGTGATAGGTCGCACTTCTCCTCCTGGTTTTTGACCCTTCAATTTGTGGTCTGTTTAATATTCTTGGGGAGTTTCTTTGTGGGGTTATCTGAGACATCGTCTGGGCGAGGATATGTCGTGCGGAATCTTGCATTTTTGCTACTCTCTGTGCCATATCTGAATATTATGACGTGGTGTATGCCTGATTTTGATAGGACAACATTTATTTTGGCAGGGGCTACGCCTGTCGTGCGTTCACTGCTGGCTATATCAATTATCTTGCGGTGGACTATTCGGGGCAACACCGCAAAGAGTCTATTCTATGCCTACACCTTAGCCGTTGTTCTATTTGCT
>JAWXTQ010000005.1:33028-33403 GCA_044433405.1 Rikenellaceae bacterium | reverse complement strand
CGGCTAAACCACCCTCCAATGCAGCCATACGCTGTTCAAAAACGTCGGTAGTAGGGTTTTGCAAACGAGTATAGATATTACCAGCCTCTTTTAGAGCAAATAAATCGGCTCCATGTTTTGCATTTTTAAATTGATAAGCTGTTGTTTGGTAAAGCGGAACAGCGCGCGACAAAGTTTCTGAATCAACTACCTGTCCTGCGTGTTGTTGTAATGTTTCAAATTTAAATTTATTATAATCCATGATTATTCTTTTATATATAAAGATTTAATACGCCAAGTAAAAGCGTCTATTACTATTTTAATTTTAAAAAAATGGGGAATGTTTGTGGGTTAGTCGCTTCGACCAGTTAATGCCACAATTAAAGAACGATGTGC
>JAWXTQ010000005.1:0-33018 GCA_044433405.1 Rikenellaceae bacterium | reverse complement strand
GCTGTTAGCACATTCGCATTGAACAGAAGTTACAAAAATATATATTTATTACTCTTATTTTCATCATGTGGCAAAGTTAAGATTTTTTTTTAATTTTGCAAAATAAAAGTTAAATAAACCACATATTAATAAATGATACTCTAATAAAACATCAATTTAGCAGCGGTGAGTATCATCATTAAAATAGAATCACAAAGCATGGAATGTACAATAATATATCCGCAAGAATCGAGAGTCAACCACGCCTATCAACTAATAAGAAAACATGCGAAAAAGTTTGGAATTGAATTAAAATTAGAGTTTATCACTCCTGAAATTAAGGTATCAACAAATATTGCAATCATGCGTGGATACGATTTTACTCTATCTCAAAAGCTAGAAGCAAACTCTATAAAGGTAATTAACTCAACCATTGCAATGCAAAATTGCCTAAACAAACAGATTAGCTACAATATATTTAAACAATACGGCATTCCAACCCCAGCAACATACACACTAACTGCAAACCAAACATACCAAGAGGCGTGTGAAATAATAGGGAGCAAGTGTTTTATAGTAAAATCACCAACTGGCTCAAAAGGAAAAGAGGTGTGGCTGATAAACAACCTTGACCAATTTGAACAGATAAAATCTCAAACCAAAGAAAGCTTACTACTACAAGAGTATATTGCCAACAGCTCAGGTCGCGATATAAGAGTATGGGTTGCAGGCGACAAGGCATCGGCAGCAGTAATGCGACAAAACAAGAACTCGTTTAAATCAAATCTAGCATGTGGGGCTACAGCAACTCCCTATCCACTAACAACCGAATTAAGAGAATTAGCAATAACAAGCTCAAAGGCGCTGGGATTAGAGCTGTGTGCCGTAGATATACTACTCGATAAAGAGAGCTACAAAGTGTGCGAAGTCAACGGCAATGCTGGATTCCGCTCAGCATATAACCAAGGACATGAAAACATCCTTGATGATATGTTTAAATATATCCAAGGGTTATTTTAGAGTGATTTGAGGATTTGGGTTTTTTTAACACTACGCCACCCTGCATTTTTGCTACGCAAAAATGCTTTTAACGGGCGTTGGCGATGCTGAGATCTGGACGCTCCTTGCGGAGGGCAGGGGTCAAAGATCCCTTTAGAGAAACTGCGTTTCTCTTGTGCACAGGCTCGGTGAGCATCCCCATTAATCATTACCCCAAACCTCAATCATCGCAAAGTCACACACTTTCCTACACGAGAATACCCAGCGAACGCAAGTGAGCCCGAGGAGCATCAGCGACGAAGGTTTTTTTACCAGTGGTAGGCTGCTAGGAGGCTTTTTTAGCGAATTGGCGATAGCCAAAAAGCTAAAAATGACTCATAGTAGTCTAGCGCGTGGTTTTTTTTCTAAAAAAAACTTAAACACAATTCTTCTTTTTTTGATAGACTTTGGTACGCCTCGGCTTTCACTTTTTGGCGCAGCCAAAAATAGTAATAGATTTTTATTTCGTTACCATACCTTTAGGTATGAGTATAAGAAATAAAAATCTATTACTACAAGCATGAGCTTCAGCTCATGTAAGTGAAAACCGTCTAGCCTAGCCAAACCATGCGATTAAATCTAAATCTCGTCGCTATAAACCGATGCAGGTAATGGACGAAGATTATATGTAGAAGACATTGCTGAACCATAAGCTCCTGCAGAACGCAAAATGATAAAATCACCACGTTTGGTAGTTGGCAATTCAACCGATTTTGAGAAAACATCGCTTGATTCACACACACCACCTGCTACGCTATACTCCTCAATTTGAGTAGATGTAGATGAAATATTTTCAATTTGGTGATATGCACCGTAAAGAGCTGGACGTAATAATTCTGTCATACTACCATCTACTAATACGAATTTTTTACCTGAACCTGCTGTTTTGTTGAATAGAGCTCTAGTAACTAATGTACCACACTGGCCTACAACTGCTCTACCTAGCTCGAAATGGATTGAACGTCCATGACGGTATGGTGTATTATCAGCAAAAATTTGGAAATATTCGCCAAATTTTGATATTGGATCACCATCAGGATCTTGGTAGTTAATACCTAATCCACCACCCATGTTTAAGCTCTCAATTTTGATATCTTTGCTTTCGAACCAATCCACAAAAACTGCAACTCTATCGCAAAGATTTTTAAATACACTAAGGTCAAGAATTTGAGAACCAATATGAAAATGTAATCCACAAATATGCAAATTTTGAAGATTTGGCAACATCTCTAAGAATTTATCAATCTCACCGAATGAGATACCAAACTTATTTTCTGCTTTACCAGTTGTAATATATGCGTGAGTTTTAGGGTCAACCTCTGGGTTTAGGCGAAGAGCTACACGCGCTACTTTACCTTTTGCTGCTGCTAAAGAGTTGATTACTTCAAGCTCTTCGAGTGACTCGCAGTTAAAAGAGAAAATCTCTGCATCAATAGCAATATTAATCTCTCTATCACTTTTACCAACTCCAGCAAATGCAATTTCACCTGCTTTAAATCCACATTCGATTGCCTTTAGCACTTCACCACCGCTAACACAATCTGCGCCAAAACCGTAAGAAGCAATAGTTTTTAACACTTTGTCGTCGTTACAAGCTTTGATTGCATAGTGTACATCAAAATCGTGCTTTTCGCTCTCTTTTTTTACTATTTCAAGAGTCGAACGAAGTAGCTCCATATCGTAGTAGTAGAATGGAGTCTCAATTGAATTGAATTTTTCAATTTTATTTTTCAAATACATAATATATTAAAATAAGTTGTTATTTAATTGTCGTAATGCCGTAATTTTGTGTTTAGAATCTATCATCATAGCAACACTGCTATTGCTAGCACCATACGATATCATTTTTACTGGGATATCATCTATTGAGTCTAAAATTCGCGCTATCACACCTGGCCTTTGAGGCTCAATGCTTCCAACTACACAAATGATACAATTATCTTTTTCAAAGCTAACATTTCCAAAAGGCTCTAGCTCTTTTATGATTTCACATAAGTGCGCATCGTTATCAATAGTTAACGACACTGCTACCTCACTGGTGGTAATCATATCAATAGGAGTTTTGTGCTTTTCAAACACCTCAAATACTTGACGTAAAAAACCGTAAGCCATCAACATACGTGCTGAACAAATTCTAATTGACGTAATACCATCTTTTGCTGCAATTGCAGTGTAGTTATGAGGATTTAGCTCTGTGTCATTCGTTATTAATGTTCCCTCTGCCTTAGCATCCATAGTGTTTTTAAGACGAACAGCTATCCCCTGCTTCTGACAAGGTTGAATAGTTGCAGGATGAAGGATCTTTGCTCCAAAATAGGCAAGCTCAGCAGCTTGAGTAAAGTTCATCACAGCGATTGGGAAAGTGTTTTCAACATAACGTGGGTCATTGTTGTGCATTCCGTCAATATCTGTCCATATTTGAACCTCACTAGCACCTATTGCAGCCCCAATCAAAGCTGCCGAATAGTCGCTACCTCCTCGGCCTAGATTATCTAGCTCACCAATGTGATTTCTACAAATAAAACCTTGAGTAATGTAGTATATTGAGTCGTTAGAGTGATCTATTATCTGGTTGATTGTAGCTTTAAGTTTCCCAGTATCGGCCAAACCATCACTATTGGTTTGCATACACTCTGGGATATTAATCAACTTTGCTTCACACCCTATCTCATTCATGTAGTGAGTAAATATAGCTGATGTCAACAATTCACCTTGCGCTAATATGTTGTTTTCTGAGCAGCTATTGTAGTTTGTAGCTTGATTCTTAATATATTCAAAAACCGAATCTACCTTCTCAATAGCTTCTGCTTTGTGTTGATCCAATAAATCATTCACACAAGTCACATACTTATTGTATAAATAATCGTGCGATTGTGTGTCAAACTTCCCATTTGAAGCCTCTTGACAAATTTTAACCAATCCATTGGTTGTCTCACTCATCGCAGAAAGAACAGTTACTCTCGATTTTTCTCCTGTAACAATAGAGGCTACTAACCTCATGTTTTCAGCTGAGCCTACGGACGTTCCCCCAAATTTCAATACTTTTGTCATGCAATATTTTCGTTTATTTGCTTGTTAAATTTTTTTTTGTTACATTTGTAACATTCAAATATTTTCTGCAAAGGTAGTTTTAATTCTATAAAGATTATATTTTAACAACGACAATGTCAACTTTTTATAAATAAGTTAAAATTTTAACATGATAACAATACCAACAGCCGTAGAGCAAATAATCAAGAAGAAACCATTCTTGGAAAATGCACTAATTGAGGGAATTATCAATCTTTCCTCACTTGCACGAATGATAATGCCTGATCTAGAAATCATATTAGGCAAACCAGCCAATTTAGGTGCAGTTATTATGGCGCTTAACAGACTTGTTCCAAGGTTAGAATTAACATCAACTATGAAGTTTAAGAAAGTTGTTGAAAATATTGGTGATATAATTGTTCGTTCTGGACTAGTGGATTACTCTTTTGAAAATAGCAAAAGTTTATACTCTTGTCAATCAGAACTGCTAGAGAGAATTAAAAACACAAAAGATATATTTTGTACCTTCTCTCAAGGTATTAACGAAACAACACTTATTGTTAGTAATCTTATTTCAGATCAGGTTGAAAATATATTCTCAGATGAGACATTAATAACAAAAACAGAAGGGCTATCAAGCTTAACCGTTAAATTACCATTCGATAATACAATATGCCCTGGCGTTTATTATTTTATTTTCAAAGAACTAGCGTGGGATAATATCAATATCACCGAGGTAATCAGTACAACAAATGAATTTACAGTACTAGTAAAAGATAGTGATGTTCAAGAGGCATTCAACATATTAATGTTAGCAAAGCGCAGCTTTAAGCATTAATTTGGAGTGTTTTATTTAGGCGATTCATTTAGGCGGCTTTCACCGCATGAGCTAAAGCTCACGTAGTGAAAGTCGCCAAGCAAATCGCCAAGCAAGCCGCTAAGCCAATAGCTATAAATATTTTTTCAAGGTAAAGCTAAAGGTTGTTCCCTTGCCTAGTTCGCTACGAACATTTAGTTTATCGCCATGCGCTTCGGCGATATGCTTTGCGATAGACAATCCTAGGCCTGTACCACCAACTTGACGAGAACGGCTCTTATCAGCACGGTAGAAACGCTCGAATATCCTAGGAAGATGATCTTCGGCTATACCTATACCATTATCTTCAACCTCAATCATCACTTTTTGATACATATCAACAAATTTAATCTGAGTAGCACCTCCCTGCTTTCCGTACTTTATTGAGTTTACTAGAAGATTTATCAATAGCTGCTCAACACGCACTTTATCTGCAAAAAGATAGATTGCATCCACGCCTGCATTGACAACAGAGATAGTAATCTGTTTCTCGCGCGATTGAGAAGAAAGCGACTCTGCTAATTCACGACACAAACTGATAATCTCAATTTTTGTACGCTCAAGATTTACAACCTTTTGTTCAAGCTCAGAAATAAACTCCAAATCTTTAACGATTGCAATTAGTCGTTCGATATTATGGTCGGCATTTTGTAGATATTTGGTATTAATATTTGGATCATCAATTCCTCCATCAAGAAGAGTCAACACATATCCTTGAAGGGTAAACAGGGGTGTTTTTAGCTCGTGTGAAACATTGCCAAGAAACTCTTTTCTATAGTTTTCAGTCTCTTTTAATGCTATTATCTCCTGAGAACGATTCTCTGCCCATCGAACTAAATCGTCTTTAACCTCCGAGAATACATTCTTATTCTCGAACTTGTCAGACAAATAATTCACCTCAACATCTTTGTTTAATATAATCTCATAAATTGGTTTTAGACGATACAACACAAACTTTGATATAATAAAGATTGAGGACATGTAGGTAAAAATGGCAAAACATGCTACGGAGATTAATAGAGGTAATAATTCAATTTCCAAAACGAGCAATAATACTACGACCATAACAGACATTATGGTAGTGATGATAAGTGCGGCCTTGTCGGCAGATTTTATTTTTATACTCATAACTAAAATGATGACTATTTTTGATAACTTTTCATTAGTTTAGTGATATATTTTCCTATTATATCAAACTCTAGATTAACAACTGAGCCAACCTTAAATTCACAGAAGTTTGTGTGATGATAGGTGTAAGGAATTATTGCCACTTGAAACGAATTTGACTGAGAATTCACTACTGTCAAACTAACTCCATTTACAGTAATTGATCCCTTTTCTACAGTGACATTGTCACCTCCATTTTCATATTCAAAGGTAAAGTACCAACTTCCATCAGCCTCCTCTATTTTTGTACAAATAGCTGTTTGGTCAACATGTCCCTGCACAATGTGACCATCAAGAAGAGCATCTGGACGCATACTTCTCTCTAGGTTAACTTTGTCGCCTACTGCTACCGCTCCTAAATTACTCTTTAAAAGAGTCTCCTTAATGGCAGTTACAGTGTAGTTGTTATTGGCTATATCAACCACTGTCAAGCAAACTCCATTATGGGCAATGCTTTGGTCGATTTTTAATTCGTTAGTAAATTTACACTCTACTGTGATGTGTAAATTTTCTGACTCTTTTCTGAGTGCTGTAATAGTTGCAGCCTCTTCTACAATTCCTGAAAACATATATCTTTTATTTTAAAATTTCGTAAATTAACTTAAGTGATTCTTTCGTTTATAACAGTAAGCAACCATATAAAGCATAGACAACACAAACATGAATGATGCAATTCTTCCAATATAATCGCCATACATAACATAAAAAGTTATATCGCTATTGCTCTCTATCGCTGCCTCAAGAACTACTCTTTCATCCCATTTGGTTCGCTTAGTTATCTCACCTCGGCTATTAATGATGGCCGAAATACCTGTATTTGCACTGCGAGCCACATCTCTACGAGTCTCAATAGCTCTGAGCGATGCAAAGCTCAAAAGTTGCTTATACCCTGGCGTATCTCCCCACCAACCATCGTTAGATATTACAAATAGCACATCGGCACCATTTTTAACAAACTGTGTAATAAACTCACCATAAACAAACTCATAACAGATTGCCGTACCTGCGCTAATGCCACTATTAGAATTAATAAACGGGGTACGATCTTCTTGTGTACCAAACATCCCAAACGCGCCTCCCAAATCGATAAACCACTGACCCAAATGGCGTGTATACCGATAGAAAGGGGTCATCTCAACACCTATTGCAAGACGTGATTTGTGGTAAAACGACACACTATCCAAATTCACACACATTGCAGCGTTATATGACTCGTAAAAAAAAGGAAGATTATCTTTAGTACGGGCAGTAAATGTTGGAGCCTCCTTGTATTTTGATTTATAGAAATACTCCATTGCAACCACGCCTGTGATAAAGTCAGCGTTTGGCTGCCTTTGTGATAGTAGCTGACGAATGCTAGCCACTGATGAGTTATTAGCAATATTATTTATGATAACATTGCGACCAAGAGCAGTCTCTGGTGCAATTATAAAATCGACACTATTAGGCTCAATTGCTGTAGCCAAATCTAGTAATATCTGCTCCTGAGAATCAATATTGTCTTTCTCAAATTTCTCGGTATAAGGGTCAATATTGGGTTGAAGCGCAGCTACTCTAACCTGCTCACCATCGTTTTGATAAGTAGCATAACGAGCTAACGATGCAACTATTGGAAGTATTACAATCAAAAATGCTGCTACGACTTTGGGTTTAAGCATTAGTCGTTTAAAATCTATCGACACATCATTCTTAATCGCCTCAAACAACAAAACATTTACAACTAGCACCCAAAGTGTACCTCCTAGCGAACCAGTAAATTCATACCACTGCACCAGTTGTGGAGTAATTCCAAAACCATTACCAAGATTTAACCACGGAAACGACACCTCTAGATTGTAGCCATAAAACCACTCTGCGGCCAAAAAACCAGTGATTAAGGTGGTGTAAGCTAGCGAAAGAGTTGCCCTTTTCCACACGTAGTTGTAACTCACTAAAGCTACAGATAGGAATGTGGTTGTAGCAAGAGTTGCAGCAATAGGACCTAAAATTGTGGCCTTTGCAACCCACCAAACAGCAGACAAATTCCATAAGACAAGTGCCAAAATCCACCATTTCATCACTCCAACACCTTTAAGATCGCGCTGAATCAACAGAAGTGGCACAAACATTAAAAACTGCGACAAAGGAGTGATACCCCACCATGGCAAAGCGCCTAAAACAACAAACAGTGCTACTCTTAGCACATTCTTTCGAGTAAGTTTATCTATTTTCATTGCAAAAATTAACACTCCCTATCTTTCATAATGTTCTAAATCTAATTCTGCTGAGATTCTATTAATTATCTTCTTAACTAATATATCCATACTACTATCAGCAGTGTAATCAGCTTTTGCAACAAAGTCGACTCTATTATCTTCAATAAGCTTTGATATGCCATCCATTTTATGTGACGATTGAGGCGAATAAACAGCAATCGAATAGCCTCCCATCTGCTTAACCAACCTCATACAAGGGATATCGGTATGCCCATCACCAATATATATCATTCTTTTAAAGGGTATTTGCCTCTCATTTTCGGGCACATACTCATTAATTTTAACTGTATCTGAAATGCTCTGAATACCCTTATTTATTTTGAATAGAAATTGAGTTTTAGTTGTATAATTAACAACTACGCTAGGCCAGAAAGCCACGCCATCAACATTATAGAAGAAAGAGCAAGCAAAGATATTTTTAAATTCATGAGCTATTTTTGTTCCCTCAATCATCTCTTTGATTCCTGAAGAGTTGATGTAGTGCTCAATCTCAATACCACGCTCTTTAGCATAGCCATTAATGCGACCAAACCACTGCTCCACTCCATCAAAAAGCTCAACTTTGCTACCCGACTCTCTAAAAGCCTCTCTACGAAGAGAAATATTGCGACTCTGAGCCTCGCTAATCATTCGATACATATAACCCAGTATAATATCGCCATCCTGCTCATGCGCCATACGCGAACTCTCTTGCCAAAACTCCTCGTTATTCTTTCCAACAGCGGGAATAAAGTCATACTCCTGCATATTACCAGGAGCCAAAGTCCCATCAAAGTCATATATAATCGCTATTTTTTCTCTTTCTAACATAAATTCATTTGATTTATTTGGCAGTGAAAGTAATACATTTTTTTGATATAAACTATTTTTTTCTTCAATTCATATCAATTCTATCACCACAACGCATAAACATCCAAAGTCAAGGAGTGCACCAACTACATTTAGGCTTATTTTAACGCATACACCTTAAGACTCTAGCACTTCACAAATCAGATGGTAATCATAGCCGCGACTAATTGCAAAACGGATTAATTTATCCTTAATTTTATAGGTATCATCTTCGCGACGCTCAATTTCGGTTCTCTTTTTTGACAACATCAGCTCTAATTTATCTCTCATCGAATCACTCGATATATAACGACTCATCGAGCTCTCGATTAACTCTACTGGCAAACGCTTTAAGATTAAGTTTTGCTTTATTTTTTGAGCTCCAAAATTTGAAAGGCGCGATTTTTCACGCACATAGGCATCACAATAGCGACTATCATCAATATATTTTTCGCTCTTTAGCCGCTCTATTATAGAGTCAGAATCCTCCTGCGACACTCCCCAACGCCTCAGCAGTTGAGCTGCATCAAAACTCGACTTCTCACCTCTCGAACAGAGCGTCATTAGCTTTACTACCGCTTTGTCGGCAGTTATTACTCGTTTTTTGTATCTATCCTCCATAATATTACACTACAAAATCACTCCCTTTACAAAGCGTGGTTTATCCCTAAAATCATCGACTCCCACAACCGAGCTAAAACCACACTCCTCTAACAATTTTTGCACCTCACTAGAGAAACGCTCATTAATTTCAAAATATAGTTTACCCCCTTTGTTTAAAGATTTTGAGGCCAAGTCAGCTATTTTCTTATAAAACAGCAATGGGTTATCATCCTCTACAAACAGCGCACTATGAGGCTCATAATCGAGCACATTAGAACACATTTCGCCTCTTTCTGAATTGGTAACATAGGGTGGATTGCTCACTATAATATCAAAAGTGGCATCAAGAGCATCAATTGATAAGATATCACATTTTTCAAACTCTATATTCTTTACATTGTGAAGTGACCTGTTTTTTCGAGCCACCGTTAATGCGCTATCAGATATATCTAGCCCTCTCACACTAGCATCGCCAAAGGCGCGTGCAAGCGACAAGCCTATAGCTCCACTTCCAGTGCCAATATCCAAAATAGACAACTTCACACCTGCTCTATTTTCGTCAATGATGATATTAACCAACTCCTCGGTTTCGGGACGCGGAATAAGCACACCATTATCAACATATAGATTCAAATCACCAAAACTCTCTTGCGCTACAACGTATTGTATTGGCTCACCATCAGAGATTCGCGACAATATCTTATCGAGAATTTCAACATCTATATCTATCTGCTTGTCACCACAAAGGATAACATCATTTTTTGATACACCATAGACATCCAACATCAATCGAGCAACCACACACTGCAACTCTCCCACATCGAAAGTTGAATTTAGATAGAAGTAGCAATATCGTTTAAGTTCTAAAATTGTCATAAAAATTTTCTTATATTAATTAGATATATTGCAAATATAGATAAATTATCTCTATTTTTGCACTCTAAACAATACGCACTATTATGGAGCAAGACGAAATATATATGGCTAGAGCCCTTAGACTGGCAAAACTAGCAAAGGGAAAAACAGCAACAAACCCAATGGTGGGATGTGTTATTGTTGAAAATGGTGAGGTTATAGGAGAGGGATATCATCGAGTATGTGGCCAGGCTCACGCTGAAGTCAACGCTATTAATAGCGTGAAAGATAAAAACAGACTTAAAAATTCTACCCTTTATGTAAATCTTGAACCCTGCTCACACTACGGTAAAACGCCTCCTTGTGCAAATCTAATAATAGAACACTCTATTGCAAGAGTTGTAATTGGATGCAAAGATAGCTTTTCGAAGGTTAATGGACGTGGAATCGCCATGATGCAAGAGAGCGGCATTGAGGTAAAAGTAGGCGTATTAGAGAGCGAATCAATAGAGCTTAATCGACGTTTTTTTACTTTTCATAAGGAGCAACGCCCATATATAATATTGAAGTGGGCTCAAACTTGTGACGGATTTATCGACAATAATCGCGACTCTAACACTCCACCAACTTGGCTAACTGGAGCACGATGTAAAGAGATAGTGCATAAAATGCGCTCACAAGAGAGCGCAATAATGGTAGGTAGCAACACCGTTACGCGCGACAATCCATCGCTCACAGTACGAGAATGGAGCGGTAAAAATCCAATAAGGGTTGTAATTGATCGCCAATTAAAGCTAAGTAGGGAGCATAGTATCTTTAATTCTGAAGCGCGTACAATTATTATCAACTCAATTAAAGAGGATGAAAATCATATAAAAATCGACTTTAACACCGACGATGCAATCAAACAAATGCTCTACAAACTTTACGAAAAAGGAGTATGCTCGATGATTGTAGAGGGAGGAGAAAAACTATTAAACTTATTTATATACAACAACTTATACGATGAAGCTAAGATATTTATATCACCTCTATCACTCAATGAATTAGATGGTGGCGATGGCAAAAATGGAGTTAAAGCACCCTTGATTCCAGGGGGTAAAAAGAGCTCTAGCAAAACAGTAGAAGGAGTAATAATAAAAAATATATTAAAAAGATAGTTCAAATTAAAAAATAATCACTATCTTTGCAGCCATATTTAAAACAATAATTATAAGCACAATGAAAAAAGGTATTCATCCAGAAAATTATCGAATCGTAGCATTCAAAGATATGTCTAACGAGGAGGTGTTTTTGTGCAGGTCCGCGGTTCAGTCTAAAGAAACTATAGAAGTGAACGGCGAAACCTATCCAGTCTTTAAAGTGGAAATTTCTAGTACATCTCACCCATTCTACACAGGTAAGATGAAATTAGTTGACACTGCAGGACGTGTTGATAAGTTTATGAACCGCTACAAAAAGCACTACGATAAAAAAAATCAGTAGTATAACACACGAGTGTTATAGCTAACTTTAACGGAGTATCTTCAAATGAAATACTCCGTTTTTTTCAGCCATACTGTCAAGTAAGAGCTAAGAGAAACAAAAAAAAAATCAACCTTTTGAGGTTGATTTTTTTATTTTGCAGAAGTTGATTAGAATTTATATGCAATACCTAATTGGCAAGTTGCGATACCCATTCCAACATTTGCTGCGATACCTAGACTCTCTGTAATGTAGTATTTTGCACCAACATTAAGACCTAATAGTAATCCACTTGCACTGTCAGTTCCAATCTCTGTACCTGTTCCTGTCCATTTTGCAGAAGCGATATCATAACCTAGAACTAGACCAGCAGTAAAATCCCATTTGTTTAAACCAACATAGTGGAAGTTACCAAGTGCTCCTAAAAGAAGGTTAGAATATTTGTAGTCATTCTCAGATTTAGAAGCATAACCAGCAGTTGCACCAACTCCGATTGCAAAATTACTACCTAAATCTACAACTCCAACCTCATAAGCTACAGCTATAGGTAAACCATAAGAGCTACCTAAACCAATTTGTGCAGTTAGAACTTTATCTCCAGAACCAAATGTTTGTGCTGAAGAAATTGTTGCTGTCATAATTAAAACAGCCAAAAGTAAAAGTTTTCTTTTCATTTAATTGTTTGTTTTATAAATAAATATTAATATTGTTATATAGACACAATGGATTTTCTATCGTAACCACGTAGTTAATTCATTAATTACAGAGTAGTAGTTCGCTCCATTCAGCCTCCTTAAAGCCAACTAAAACGCGATTATCACCAACTAAAATTGGGCGTTTTACTAACATACCATCAGACGACAACAACTCTATAAGCTCATTTTGAGTGGCACTCTTCACTACATCTTTCAAACCTAGTTCTTTATATTTTTTGCCACTAGTATTAAAAAATTTAGTTACAGGTTTATCACTCAACTCAATCCACTCATTTAGCTCTTTAGAGGTTGGGTTATCAATTGTAATCTCTCTATTTTCAAACTCAACAGAGTTATCTTTTAACCATTTAAGTGCCTTCTTACAGGTCGAACAACCTGAATAACACAATATCTTAACTTTCATATCAATTATATGTCGTCCGAATTAAACTTATAGCCTAAACGCTTACCTGTTTGTATGCGTGAATTCTCTATTTTTGTGTTCATTTGATCAACCTCGACTATCTTAACTGCGTCATACGGAGGCACTAGAAGATCAAAATTGATAGCATATTCAATTGCTATCTCTACAATCTCCTGTAAAGAGGATTCGTCTATTTGACGAGAGCCAAACGTACTGCAACCATACTTTTCTTGACGTTTACCCTCAACAAAGAAGCAATTTTCGTGGTTTACAAATATACGACCAATAAGATAACCTTCATCACCTAACCTATTGAACTTAAAGGAGTCAGCAAGAAAATCATAAATATTAATCACACCACAATAACTGTTATATTCACTACCTTTAACGTAGTCATTTTGGTAAATTGGGTGTTCTCTATCGAAATGAAACACATTTGTATGCATCGAGAATATCAACATATCTGTTGCTATCTGAAGTTGGGCTTCGAATTTTCCTCTATCTCTATACTCGACCTTAATTAGACGAGAATTTGAAAGAGTATCATTAATCTCTCCACTCATCTCGTGGAGTATCTCTTTTAAGTTTTCAAACAACAGGCTACAGCTCGAAAATGCAGCCTGCTTTAGTGTAGATTTGCTCTCAAGGAGCTTTATTATCCTATCTGACCTGTCGTTACTATCCATTATCTTAATAATATTTTTTGTCCTACCTTAATCACATAGTGCGATGAGTATAGATTCAATTTAGCCAATTTCTCTATTTTAATTCCATACTTTTGCGACACATAATGCAGAGATTGATTTTTAGCAACTGTATGGTAGTTATAACCATTAGAGGCTTTTGATTTTTTAGCTGCTATATAGATAATCGACCCCTCTTTTATGGCATCTGGTTTAAAGTCAAGCTCATTATATTTCAATAATTTAGATACCGACTTACCTGTTATTTTAGAGAGTGAGTCGAATGTATCACCTCTACGAGCAATAACAAATTTAACGTTATTGTTGATATAGGTAGGAATGCCACTCTTACTATCTACCTCAATATAATCTATAGAGTTAGCATAAACTCCACTATAAATAGATTGATTAGATTGCACAGGCTCTTCTTTTGGCTTTTGAACAACAATCTCTTGCTTAGGCTCAACTACCTCCTCCTCTTTATCACCCTCCAGGGCTTTATCATCAAGCAAATAGAGCTTATTATCCTCAATTACTCGGATTAAATCAGTGGCATAAGTAGGGCTAGTTGCATAACCAGCAGCCTTCAAGCCGTTTGCCCATGCTTTATAATCTGTAATATCTAGATCGAAAAGCGAAGAATACCTATCTCTTGTAGTTAAAAACTCGTTATGGTCAATATATGAATCATAAGGAGAACTATACTTTCGAAAACACTCACCAACTGCATCATCATCGTGATAAATTTTCTCACCTTCCCACTCAGTTTTACACTTTATACCAAAATGATTATTTCCACTAAGTGCTAAGCGACTATTACCAGACGAGGATTCAATGATTGCTTGCCCCATTTTGATACTTGCTGGTATGCTATATTCTATCATACTGGCAATTGCTAAATCAGAATAGACTGCAATATACTCAGAAGTAGACATTTTCTGCTGCGCCGATGATGGTGCAGAAAAAAGAGTTACGAAAGATAAAAAAAGAAACACTTTCTTCATAAGTTCATGTTTTGTGAGGTAAATTATTAAATACGCAGCTAAGGTACAAAAAAATTGGTAAAAAAAGCCAAAGTTTCAAAATAAATATAATTATCCAACATTTATACTGCTCTAAAACTACAGTTGTTTTTGGTCTGGTTGGCCTGTAATTGTGGCATTTAGCCACAATTACAGCAATTTTAGCTATTAGATGAAAGATTTAAAATTTCTATCATTAAACACATCCTTACCCGAAGTAGTGTAGAGAAACTCGATACGCTCTTTATACACCTCCTCGACTTTGTTACGCACAATTTTCATAGTACTATTTACCATGTGATTTTGCTCTGTAAATGGAGCGTCGAGAACTGCAAAACTTGCAGGCAACCACCTCTCAGGGAATTGATTTGCCAATCTACCTCCTTTTTTAAGCTCATTTATTGACTCTTGAATTGCAACAACAGCCTCTTTCTGCGCCTGCGGAGTGCCCCACTCGCTTTTAGATGCCTTTTTTATATTTTCAATATTTGGCACTATAAGAGCCGTAGTGTAAGGGTCTTGATTGTTATGCAACACTATTTGATCAATATAAGGCGAAGTTCCTACTAGTGTCTCTTCGATACCTTCAGGACTATATTTCTCTCCGTCACTACCAATCAACAAGCTCTTAAATCTACCCAATACGACCAAAAAATCATCACTATCCATATAGCCTAAATCGCCAGTGTGCAACCATCCATCAACTACGGTTTCGGCTGTTGACTGTTCATTTTTCCAATACCCAGCCATTACATTTTCACCTTTGATAACAATCTCACCACTCACCCCTTGCGCTAGCTCATTGCCATCACCATCCATAATTTTTATATCTAGTGGTTTTACTAATGAGCCTGAAGTTCCAAATTTATGTTTTAGAAGTGAATTTGACGAGATTACTGGCGTAGCCTCCGACAAACCATAGCCTTGCAGCATTGGCATACCAATAGCATAATAGAAATCTTGAATATCTTTACCTAAAAGAGCTCCACCACCAATAAACATTTTAAGATCGCCCCCCATACCCAGACGCACTTTGGAAAATAGAATTTTATCAAATAGTGACATTAGTGGTTTAAGAATAGCGACCCATCCTTTACCTCTATTCCAACCATTTCCATTATAAAGGTATGATATTTTAAGTGCAATATTAAACAATCTCTCAGTCGACTTGCCCTTGCTTTTAATAGATGTCTCGATAGATTTTTTAAAGTTCTTGGCAAGTGCAGGCACTGACAACAACAGATCAGGCTTAATCTCCTTGATGTTAATAGGAATATTTTTTAATGTTTCAAGAGGTGTTTTTCCATTTTGAACAGTAGCAACTGATGCCCCTTTGTGCATAAAAATGTAGAATCCAACCACATGAGCAAAACAGTGATCCAAAGGAAGAATAATAAGCGTTTTAAAGGTTGGAGGAATATCCATAAGCGTTAATGACTGCTCAACGTTTGAGGTGTAGTTACGATGAGTTAACATCACCCCTTTAGGGTCAGCTGTAGTTCCAGAGGTGTAAGTTATAGTGGCAATATCATCATTTTGTATAGATTTAGATATCTCAAAAAAGTCAGCCTCATGCTCTTTAAGGTAAGCCTCACCCAACTCGCAAACCTCTTGCATAGATATTTCACCATCTTCATAAGCATCAAGGTTATCAAAAACAATGATTTTTTTAATCTCTGGCAGCTCCGATTTAATAGCACGAATTTTCTTTAACTGACCTTGCGATACCAATATAAATTTGGAATCAGAGTGTATCAAGCGAAACAGCAAGTCACTACCTTGATCTAGTTTTATTGAGAGAGGAACATTAATTGCACCCGCATAAAAAAGAGCCAATTCGCCAATTATCCAAGCGTTTCGCCCCTCCGAAAGAAGTGAAATATTATCCCCTTTTTCAACACCAATTGCAGTAAGTCCAGCACCAAACCTGCACGCTAACTCTTTTGTCTGAGCGTAGGAGGTAGAGTGCCATTGCGACCCTATCTTCTCACGTAAAAATGTATTATTAGCAAATTTTTCGACCGATTCTTCAAACAAGTCTATCAACGTCATCTTTCTCATAAATATATTTTCTAGTTATTATTATCTATTTTAAGCTTCACAACCTCTTTCACTATTGATATGAAGTTGTAGTCATTAAAGTTATTCGCCCCAAATATTCCTATTTGACCTTGGGTGTTACTACTATCAAATAGAGAGTCAGCCTTCTCTAGTTCACCATTATATATAAATTCAGCCCACTGCGCAACCTGCTTATTGTTGTTTTTTTCTAGATACCTACCTAAAAGCTCCTCTGCTTTGGCCTGCTCGCCAAGGCTACGTAACGACAAGAGTGTTAAGATGGTGTTACTATTATTAAACTTAGTGTAGTCGGCAACTTCACGAT
This sequence comes from Rikenellaceae bacterium, assembly GCA_044433405.1. Taxonomy (GTDB): domain Bacteria; phylum Bacteroidota; class Bacteroidia; order Bacteroidales; family Rikenellaceae; genus CAMQVM01. The sequence goes on along the minus strand of JAWXTQ010000005.1, from coordinate 15,733 downwards.
AAAGCGCACTAGCTCTCACTGGATCACCCAATTTTGAGTAGCAATATGCCAAAATATAATTCTCTGTTCTATTGTCAATATCCTCATCATAAGGCTTTCCTACACCAAGGTTTTCAATCCAGATAAACGATCGCTCTACTGCCTCGATAGCCTCACTATATCGCTCCTTCTCTAGAGCCTCAAGAGCCATATAAAGGTTACAATCGCGATACATAGTACGCCCCTCATTTGCCCCCTCATAAGGAATTATCTCTACATTCTCTAAATATTTAAGGGCTGCCTTATACTGTTTTGTTTGAATCAACACTGGCACATAAGCCATTCCTAACCTAAAATCATCGCCATATAATTTTTTATACTTTGTGGCAACACTCATCATTTGCTCTATTAATCCCTGTTTTTTATACTCCTTGATAAGCAACGAACCTATTCGCCAACTCTCCTCCAAACTCTCCGATTTAAGGAGATCAGCTAAACAATCCTCACCCTCTTTTAACATTGAGCGAGTAATGTAGAATGGTGCATAATCGGGTGTATTGCCTAGCTCATCAAGAAGCACCTCTGCTGTCTCTTTGTCGCCAAGATGCCATTTTAGCAGTGCTAGGTAGTATTTACTTTTCCAACTATCACTCGTCTTTGCAGCCCACTCAAACAGCTCTAGTGATTCATACCTAAATGGGAACACAAACTCAGCAGAAGCCTCGTTTGCCATCGCTAGCACATCTAGCGCATCATCTTGCCCTAATAAATACTTGTTGTAGGCCTTGTGGAAAAGAATCTGGGGATGATTACCTGCAACTTCATACAGCTCCAAAGCATCACAGGTCAAACCTAGCGACTCATACCAAATTCCCATTTCTAAGAAAATCTCATGCTTAAGCTCAGAGCGAACAGCTGCAATAAATTCATCGACTGAGCTATGAGTCAACATATACTTTTCAAATCGAGCAAAGTGATTAAGCGGCTCAAAAAGCTCGAGCTGAGCGATAGTTTTTGCAGCCATATCACCACTACCCATCTTTCTGTATGCTACGCACAACATCTGCGCTGCATCACTATTTCCCCTCTCTAGGGCATCTATTTTCAAACAATACTCAACTACTCTCTCCCACATAGCTCTCTTTGCATACTCCTTTGCCAAACCTATATATGCAGCTACTCTATGTGAGCTACTGAGCGATGCAACTGCATAACCATCAATTGCATCCACACTCTCTCCAAGGTATCCACTAGATAAGCCATACATAAGATTAGCATCTGCATCGTAAGTGTCTATCGACAATGATTTAAGAGCCAACTCTTTGGCTTTTTTGTACTCTCCTTTAAAGATGTAAATAGAAGAGAGACTATTGAGAGCAGGCGCATAGTTTGAATCTTCGGCTAATACACTCTCCAACAGCCCTCTTGCGACATCATAATGTTTTACAGATATGTGCTGCAGTGCAGATACATAGCGACCATACAATGAGTTTTTATCAAAGCTTTTTTCAATCTCACGAGGGCGCGATGTAGGCTTAACATACTCCTGCGAATAGACCAAAAGGTTATCACCAATCACCACCTCTAACTCACCGTCAGAGACCGCCTCAATGGCACTTTCGAAACTCTCCATTGGCTGAAGTGACAGATGTTGTTGAAAGATAATTTTACCATTATTTTTAATTGTTACTTTGTCATTGATTGCCTGTAGTGGCGATATATGAAACTTTGTCTCACTATTGTCAATAGTGATATTTACTGTTGCATATTTATTGGTAGTCAACACCCCTTTAGTGTTTTTTATTGGATACCAATACTCTGTAAAACTCTCACATGCAGCCCCCTGCAGTGTAAAATGCTTAAATGGTGTATTAGCACTCTGATCAGTCTCTTGATTGAATAACCTACCTGATTGCAGCTCCACATATTGACCAGAGTTGTCGGTAAGCAAATCTTCCCATATCATACCCGAACGAGCTAAACCCCATAGAAATATCTTCATCCCTAATTTCTCTCCATAAGGAGAGTAATGAACACTACCAAACTCGTTTTCTGGCCAATAGGCAGCATAATAGTCAGAGGTAGCTCCAGTTATATGGTAGCTTTTTGAAGATCCGAAATTATTCTCACTATATTTTGAAATATCTCTACCCTCGCTATCATAAGGCCAAGAGTGATTATTGCCATTATGACCAATATAGGTATCACCAGGAAAATAGAACCCCATCTGCTCAGTTTGGTCATACCCTGCATTCATCCAGTGATAATAGGGTTTTGACAAGAGTGTTGGGTTATACCACTTTGTAGAGGTGGTAAAATAGGCTTTGTCTGACTCTAGCTTTATCTCACAACTCCACCACGCACGCGTAACAAGGTCAAGTGTACCAACAATGCAGCTCACACTACCGTCGTTATTCTCTCTTACGATATAATCTACTGGAGAGGAGCTCCATGGTGCGTGACCAATAATTCCAAAATTAATTTCGATACCACCAGACACCCAAGGGCCACGCATTGCGATATCTCTAAATTTCACAACATCATTATCATATATAAAGTCGTGTCCGCTCTGCTTCTCTATCGCACCCCAAATTTTACCCCCTATCTCAGGTGTTATTTTCACTTTTATATATTGATTCTCTAATTCAACAACCTGCCACTGCTGATCACTACCCTCTGACGTAAACCCATCAAACCTAAAATAGGGATAAATTGGCTTTGCAGGATTGGCAATAGGATCAGGATCAGAATATCCGTATGTTTTCATTATTTCACCTCTTTGCGAAAATGTTGTTTGCCCAAAGGCACAATTAATTGTAGCTACACAGCTAACAACTATAAAAATCAGGCATAGATTTTTCTTCATGATAACGTCTCTTTCTTTTATTTAGTGGTTGTAAAGCATAAAAAACTACTAAATTACATTTGTTTTCTCATACCACGCTGTAAAAGTAATAAAAATAATCTATAATTAACACTCATATTCAAACAAAACAACAATAGGTTTTAATTTCCTCTCCATACAGTAGGCACGAAGTATAAGAAATTAAAACCTATTATTTAAAATTGTCTGGTAACTCGTGGTTACCGATAGCTAAACTAGCAACTTAAAGCCTAGCTCATCTGCTCAATATTCCAAACAAATGCGCGAGAGCCTTGCATTTTGGTCAACTCGTCCATTCTGCGGAGTGCTGCCATAAGCGGTTCTACTTTTTCGTCCTCAACGATAGTCATAATCGAAGCATTCATAGATGGCCAAGTGTGAGTACCGTGGTGAGGTTCACCATCAACAGTGCCTCGCCCTTCGGTTAAAGCCCATTTTGTAAATCCTCTAATTGACAAATCATCAAGTATTTTATGAACTCTCTCTGTGAGAGCTTGATTGTATGATATAAATACTGCTTTCATTTTTGATAATAATTTTATTATAAGTTAGCCTCTAATTCTGCCATTTCAGCCTCTGCTTGTTTGTGTTTTTTCAAATCGCGCTTGATTTTGTGATTTACAAAAACCGAGTAGAAAACAGGCACTACAAGTAGCGTTAGCATTGTAGAGAATGTAAGTCCTCCAATTACTGCAATACCCATTGGTCGCCATGTAGCAGCACTAGCATCCGACGATAATGCCATTGGCATCATACCCAAAATTGTAGTAAACGATGTCATCAATACTGGACGTAAACGGCTATTACCACCGTCAATAACGGCATTGTAAACTGTAGAACCACGTTCAACAAGAAGGTTCATATAGTCAACCATCACAATACCATTTTTAGTTACAATACCCACCAACATAATTGCTCCAATAAGTGCAATTATCGAAAGAGTTGTGCCACTAATATAAAGAGCTAAGATAACCCCTGTAAATGCTAGCGGAATAGTAAACATAATTATGAATGGGAATAACAAAGACTCAAATTGAGTTGCCATCACAATATAAACTAAAATTACAATAAGAACAAACAGAAGCATAAGGTCACTAAACGACTCTTGTTGATCTTCGATTGTACCTCCCACCTCTAAGAATACACCATCAGGCACATCATAGTTGTCGATTATTGCTTGTAGCTCACCCGTAACATCACTCAATGCTACTCCATCACCCAGCGAGCCTTGAACGCTCACAATACGTTGGCGATTCTCACGCTCAATAGATGGCGCTGCATCAACAGTTGTGATTGTTGCCACATTTTTAAGTGGAATCTGACGACCAGTTACAGAAGTAAGTGTGATATTCTCTACATCTGAAAGAGCTGTGCGATACTGCTCATCATAACGAACCACAATATCATACTCATCACCATCCTCACGATATACACTTGCTGTAAGTCCGTTAATTCTATTACGAACAGCATACGCTGCAGAATAGTAGGTAATACCATATTGAGATAGTTTCTCTCTGTCAAACTTAACATCCAACTCAGGGCGTAAATCCTCACGCGAAAGTTGCACGTCACGTAAACCTGACACCGATCTAGCCAAATCTTTAATTTCAGTAGCTACTACATTTGTCAAGTCCATATCATGGCCAATAATTTTGATATCGGCAGTTGTTGCACCACTTGGACCAGAAGAGCCACCTGGAGTTACACTATAATCTCTAACCTCAGGTATCTTATCTAAATCCTCACGCAATAGGTCAGCAATCTCAAAGATAGAACGGTCACGCTCGTCAGCAGAGACAAACCTAAGGGTGTAATTAATGATATGCGAACCTGTAGTTGTCATTGCTGAGTATGCATCACTTGAAGAGTTAGCACCTGCCGAAGCCGAAACAACAATAATTTCAGGATATTTATCATAGATGATATTGTCGATTTGTCGTGCAATTTTTGCAGTATACTCTACCGAAACATTCTGCTCCATCTTAACCACGGCACTCATACGGTCATTGTCGTTTGATGGGAAGAACTCAGTAGGAATTTTTCCAGAGCCCATAATGGCTAACGAACCAACAAATGTCAGAGCTACAAGCGTCATAGTAATTAAACGATGAGCTAAAACCACGCGTAACATCTTCGCATAGGTACGATCTAACCAATCTAACGTTTTGTCTATAGGTTTGTAAACAATACCTAAACCTTTATAGTCGTGCTCGCCTCCTTTTGAAGATAGAATGTAAGCCGAAAGCATAGGAGTAAGTGTAATTGCAGCTGCTGTAGAGACACAAACAACGATTGTAACAATCCAACCTAGCTCACGGAATAGAATACCTGCCATACCCGATAACATCGTAAGAGGAAGGAACACCGCAACAACTACAAGTGTAGTAGCAATTACAGAGAGCCACACCTCATTTGTACCATATATTGCAGCCTCTTTAGGACTAGAACCCTTCTCGATATGAGTAGTGATATTTTCAAGCACAACAATAGCATCATCCACCACCATACCAATCGCAATTGAGAGCGACGAAAGAGATATGATATTAAGCGTTGAACCTGTTGCGTAAAGGTAGACAAAGGAACAAATCAACGATATTGGAATAGTAAGACATATAATAAACGTTGCCCTCCAACGCCCTAAGAATGTCATAACGACAAGAATAACGAAGATAAAAGCATACATGATAGTCTCAGAAAGAGAGTTGATACTGTTGTTCACCTCTGTTGCTGACTCATAGATTGTTGTAACATCAACATCACTAGGCAAAGCTGCCCCAATTGCTGGCATCGCCTCGTTGATAGCATTTACGATGCTTACTGTATTTGCACCTGACTGTTTTTGAACCATCACACGAACACCTTGACGACCATTGATACGCTCATCCATTGTTGAAGTTTCAAGAGTATCTTTAATCTGTGCAACATCAGATAATCTTACGACGCGTCCACCATGATTTGCTACAATAATATCTCTCAATTCTGAGCTCTCTTCAAACTCTCCATCAGATTTAATATTGAAAGTGCTGTTACCTAGGTCGATTGTACCTGCTGGGATATTAACATTTTCAGCTCCAATAATTGCACCTATACTCTCTACAGTCAAACCATAAGCGTCGGCTTTGCGTGGGTCAATATTAACCTGAATCTCGCGCGCTGGCGCAGCAATCACACTTACAGAACCAACCCCATTAATACGATTTAAGACATTAACCATCTCATCGTCAAGGATTTTATCTAAAGCTTGATAACTCTCATCAGCAGTAATAGCAAACATGATTACTGGCATCATAGATGACGAGAACTTGAATATTGTAGGATAATCAACATCGTCTGGGAGCAGTGATTGAGTACGGCTCACAACATCGCGAATGTCGTTAGCAGCCTCTGAAAGGTCAATACCATACTCAAACTCTAGACTAACAATTGAGTAGTTATCTGAAGAGGTAGATGTTAGCTCTTTTAAATCATCAACTGTATTGAGGTTATCCTCAAGAACACGTGTGATATTGGTCTCAACATCCGAAGCGTTAGCACCTGGATAGTAGGTGATAACCGATATTACTGGGACATCAATCTCTGGGTATTGATCGACAGCAAGATTTATCAGCGAAAAAAGCCCCATAACCATAATACCAACAAAAATCAGTATGGTAGAGATAGGCTTCTTAACGGCAGTTTCGTATATATTCATTTTTCTATTTTTATGTTATTTTACTTCTATTTTTGTGCCATCAGAGATACGCGAAAAGGCAGTAGTAACAATCTCATCACCCACTTCAACACCCGACAAGATATCGTAGTGAGAGCCAACAAGACGACCAATTGTAACCGATTTACGCTCTGCAACACCATTGTTGTTTACATACACAAAACGATCGTCAGTACCCATCTGTTTTTGAACAGCAATATCTGGAACTAAGATACCCGCTTTTTCACGCATTGAAAATTTTGTACGACCAAACATTCCTGGACGCAAACGCTCTGAAGAGTTTGGGAAAGTCACCTCAACACTAAATGTACGAGCATCAGCATTAATTGCAGGCGCAATCAAACTAACTTTTCCTTCAAACACCTCGCCTGGATACACCTCAGTAGTAAGCTCTACATTCATACCTAATTTCACATCAGGAAAATACAACTCAGGAACATCAGCTGTCACTTTAAGTTGATCAATCTGCATAATATTCAATATAGGTTGAGACAGAAATAAGTTACCAGATTCTGTATTACGAGCTGTAACAACACCAGTGATAGGCGAAAGAACCTCGATATTTGTTTTTAGATTTTTTGCAACCTCCTCTTGTATAGCAAGATTAGTTTTTGATTGCTCTAAAGTTTGAAGCGAAATACCACCCGCTTTGTATACCGACTCTAAACGCTCAAAATCTGCACGCAAATTTTTAAGAGAGGTCATTTGTTGGTTGTATTGAGTAGGATCTAGTGTAGCAACCAATTCTCCTTTTTTTACTCTATCACCAACCTCAACTAAAATTTCATCTACTCTAACACCAGAAGCTGCTGGAGTAACCATATTCTCTTTGTATGCTTTAATTTCTGAGGCATAAGTCTCATCAATAGTAATAACCTGTGCAATGGCTAAAGTGGTAGTAGTTGCAACTTTGGGAACTTCTTCACTCACAACTGCTTGTTGTTGCTGTTGCTGACCGCAACTTGTAATGACAGCTAGCATAGCTGCACAATAAATAACTCTTTTCATTTCTATTTTAATTTTTTAATATTCTTTACCTATAATTTTATCGTAATCACATTTAGCCGATAAATAGTCATATATCGCTTGTGAGTAGTTCAACTCTGACTGTGTTTGAGCTAGTTGAGACGAATTAAGCTCAAGCATAGTACCAATTCCTGCATCATAACGAGTTTTTGAGATGTTGTAAGCTTTTGTAGCTTGCGAAACTGTTGCCTCTTCAGCAAACATCTTCTCACGCGCGGTCAAAAGATTACTAATTGCACTCTTAAGCTCAACTACCTTACTCTGCTGTGCATACTCTTTTTGAACATCTAATTGAGCCATTTGATTCTTTAGCGACCTAGTTTTATTTATGTTTGTAAGCCCTGAAAAGATTGGGATTGACAACGACAAACCAACATTCACTGGCACTTGCGAGTAGAATTCGGTACCATTAGCCGAAAATGTAGAGTAGTCGATAATTGCCGACTCTGTACCATAATAGGTTGCACTACCATAAGCAGCTAAAGTTGGAAGAAGCGATGCTTTAGTTAGGCTAAGTTGATCAGATAATAGCTGCGATTGAATATCGAGTGTCAAAAGATCACTATTTTGCGACACGTCTGTAGATAAATCATTTGTGTAACCAAGCACAACATCACGCATATTATCTAGCGAACCCTCTAAGAGTATCTCAGTCTCTTCTGGAAGCGAAAGATACATCTTTAACAATAGTTTTGCAATACCTACCGAATTACGAGTTTGCACAATTGTTGGCTGAAGGTTACTATATTGAACCTGTGCTGTAAGCAAATCGTACTCAGATGTTAAACCATTATCAAACATAGTTTGTGTATCATCAACACTCTTTTTGGAGATTGCCGAGCTCTCTTCTAACACTCTCAACGACTGCTCAGCCAAAAGAATGTTGTAGAAAGCCTTTTTAACCTCCGAAGTAAGAGATATTTTAGACCCCCTTGCCGACTCAACTGCTGCTGCCATCTGAGTCTTATTTAGCGTAAGTGTACGTGCTATTGCAGGTGCATAGAGTGGCACTGTTAAATTCAACGCTGCAGATATAGTTGATGTTCCATCAGCTGCAATCTGCATACTTTTTGACATCTGTTGTGCTACTATGGCGTAATTATATGTTCCATCAATACTAAGTGAAGGCAAATACATCCCCTTAGTCTCAGCCAATACATAATCAAAACGTTCAATCTCCATATTAGCGACTTGAATTGTAGGATTGTCATCAAGCGCAATTCTTACCGCGTCGTCGATAGTGAGTTGTAGTTGCTGTGCCTGCGAGCTAAAGCACGCTAAAAAAGCAACTGCCGAGATAATAATTTTTCTCATTTTAATAAAAGTAAGTTATTTTAATTTTTTATTTGTTTCTAAATATCCATCAATTATCTGAACCCCTTTAGGCGTACAAACCCCTCGTATATAGGTAATAAGCACATCCCAAAATACATTATTAACACTTATACCATCAGGGATATCAAACGCTTCATTATTCTCCGAGATACCCATTGCAATATAGTTCAAGACACTCATTGTTAACTCAGGGTTTATTCTCTTTTCAATATAACCTTGTTTAATACCCAAATTTAACGCTTTACGAATAAATTTCTTCTTTAAATCCGCCTTATCATTCAAAACTCGGTGATAAATATGAGGATAAAAACGTTTTAGGCTAGTAACAATAGACCAATTCAACTCCGAATTTTTACGTACCTGCTCAATCACAATCAATATTGCAATCAAAATATTGGGAGCATTTTTCGCCATATCTCCGTTTCTCCTATCAAATGCATCAAAGTGCTCTCGAACAGCTAAAAACAGCAATTCTTCCTTGTCCTTAAATGTTTCATATAAAGTCCTCTTAGATGTTCTAGTTGCCTGCGCAATATCATCCATACGAAGAGCCTTTACACCCATCTGAACTATAGTTTTGCGTGCATATTCAATAATCGCTTCTTGTTGTATACTATCCATTAATCTATTAATTGTATTATCACGGTGCAAAGATAGTTACAAAAACCAGAAAACCAAAATAATTTTTCAGTTTTCTTATATCGACAAAACAAACACTACTAAAAACAAACGTTTATACTATATAATATTATTACATAATTACCAATCAATCTGAGTAGTCGTTGGAGTGGTTTTGGGCTTTCACTTTCACTCGTTTTGGGCGGTTTTCACTTACATGAGCTAAAGCTCACGCTTGTAGGGGTAGATTTTTATTTCTTATGCTTCATGCCTATGCTCGACTATCGCGAAGCTATACATCACTTTCATGAGAATCCCCAGCGAACGCTAGTGAGCCCGAGGAGCATCAGCGACGAAGGTTTTTTTACCAGCGGTAGGCTGCTAGGAGGCTTTTTTATTGAATTGGCGGCAGCCAAGAAGATAAAATTGGCTCATAGTAGTCTAGCGCGTGGTTTTTTTTCTAAAAAAACTTAAACACAATTCTTCTTTTTTTGATAGACTCTGGTACGCTTCGGATTTCACTTTTTGGCGTAGCCAAAAATAGGAATAGGTTTTTATTTCGTTACCATACCGTAGGTATGAGTATAAGAAATAAAAACCTATTCCTACAAGCATATGCGCAGCATATGCGGTGAAAGCCGCTTAAAAACGAAAACCGCTAAAAACGAAAACCGCAAATAGCTAAAAACCGCAAAGCCAAACACTCCCTAGAAGTTCAAGCTATCTAAACTCTATTTTACTTCTAGCTTTTTAACTCTTATATTGCGGAACCACACATCATCTCCGTGGTCTTGCAATCCAATATAGCCCTCACGATTATCACCTCCACAATTAAGAAGTAAATCATAAGCTAAAGGCCACTTATCTTGGCTGAATTTACTAGCATCTAGCATCTCTTTCCATTGATTAGTCCACAAATGATACTCGACAACTGGAACATCATTTTGATAGTGGATAACTGTGCCTTTAAAGACTAAAATTCGCGCTTTATTCCACTCACCATAAGGGTTTTGATTTTGTGGCACTGCTGGAATCATATCATACAAAGAGGCTGACTGACGGTTATTGTCAACTCCCAAACGTGCATCAGGGTGGTTAGCATTATCCAAAAGCTGATACTCAGGAGCAGATATATATATTGGTTGACCCTCAATCTCTTGAGCCAAATACATAATTCCTGAATTTCCTGCCTTAGATATCTTCCACTCTAGCTCCAATTCGAAATTTCCGAATTTTTCACCAAAAATCAAATCACCTCCATCGTTGGTTTGCGCTTCACCACCACCAGCACCAGTAAATTTGATTGCACCATCTTCAACACTCCATTTACCTGGCACATCTTGACGATTATAACCTCTCCATCCATTTAGTGTTTCACCATCGAAGATTGTCACCCATTCGCCCTCGGCCTCAACAGGAACAGCTTTTGCAATAACACCCTCTCCATTACAAGTTGGGCATAGCTCATGACCCTCTGGAACAGATCTTACTCCACTTTTACAGCCAGTAAAAGCTACTAATACTGCGGCTGCTAATATAAATTTAATTCTCATAAGATTCTTCTATTTTGGCATTTCTACTAACTTCCAACCTGAGCGATAGTTGTGCTTAATCATCTCATTTGCAAACTCTAGCGCATTAATTGGGTCTGTATATGTTTTATTGAATGTAGGGTGGCCATCCTTAATGCTAAATCCATCCTCAATCATAATTTGCAGAGTCTCATCTGCACCTATATTGGTAAACTTCATATTTGGACCATCCCAATAAAGCTCTTTATTTAGGTTTTGCAGACGTACAGCTAGCACTCCCATAACAACCATCTCGTTAAATGGCCCTGCCTCGCTAAAGTCTGACATTGTTTTAACGCGATTCTCTTTTGACTCTTTAGCTGCACGAACAAAATCTTGCTCATGACCTAGAGCACAAACTGGATGAACACTCGGCACAGAAGGAGTACGACCAGAAAGTAGATATGGATTAATTCCATAACAACCGCAAATTAGAGTATCTTTAGTTCCGTAGAAAATTGCACATCCACCCGAATCATTCAAATCCTTACCTGCTGGTAAACCTTTAGGTCGCATAGGTTGAATTCCACCATCATACCACACAACCTCAACCTCTGGCATTGCAACTTTTGGCATATTCAAACGCGCAGGGAATCTTAAAGTAACCATCTGAGCCGATGGAGCACAATCGGTAAGCAGAGCTGTAGAACTACCTTGCACTGCTATTGGCGAACCTAGCTGAAGCCCCTTAAACACAGGGTGTAGAATATGACAAGCCATATCACCAAGAGCACCAGTACCAAAATCCCACCATCCACGCCAGTTCCATGGAGAGTATATTGAGTTGTATGGGCGCATCTTAGCTGGCCCAATAAATAGATCCCAGTCCAAAGTTTTAGGGATTTTATGCTCCTCAGTTGGGCGCATCAATCCTTGAGGCCAAATTGGGCGATCGGTAAATGTTTCAACACGTGTAACCTCACCTATTTCACCATTCCAAATCCAATCACAAACTGTCTTAACACCTGAATACGAAGAGCCTTGATTACCCATTTGAGTAGCAACTCCATTGTAGTCAGCCAATTTTGTCAACAAGCGCGACTCATACACTGAGTGAGTAAGCGGTTTCTCACAATAAACATGTTTACCCATTGACATAGCTTGTGAAGCTATTAAGGCGTGAGTATGGTCGGCAGTTGCAACCATAACAGCATCAATATCCTTACTCACTTCATCAAACATCTTACGGAAATCCCAATATTTTTTAGCGTTTGGATATCTATCGAATGTTGTTTTAGCATATTTCCAGTCGACATCACAAAGTGCAACTATATTTTCTGTTTCTAAACCACGAAGCACGCTCGAACCGCGACCTCCAATTCCTACCCCAGCAATATTTAGTTTATCAGATGGAGCGGTATGACCAAATGTTTTTCCGAGCACATTAGACGGAACAACAGAGAGACCTGCTAATCCTACAGCAGCTCTCGAGAGGAATTGTCCTCTTGAAATTTTACTAGACATAATCTTGATTTATTTAATCTGGTTTATATTATTTTACGTAGGGCGCTACCTCTAAAAACTCGTAGCTTTTTTCGACACATCCTTCTGGTGGGAGTGGAGAGTATTGCTCCACTTCGACATAATAATCCTCAATACCTACGCTATAAGCAGCAATAAAAATAGCCTCGAAATCCATTGTTCCACTATCGCCGATGATACTCTCATCTTTAATATGAAGCAATTTTATCTTATCACCATATTTTATGATATAATCAGCAGGATTAACTCCACCATGTTGAGCCCAATACACATCTAACTGGAAAATCATATTATCATTTGCATTCTCGATTAGGTAGTCTTGAATCACTACTCCATCTCTTTGCGCAAACTCCCCAGCATGATTATGAAAACCAAATTTTATACCTTTAGAAGCTGCGATATCAGCAATTGAATTAAAATAATCACTATAAACTTTAATATCATCTAGAGTTTCGCCTATAGGGAATGAGGGCATGATAGTGTATTTGCAACCAGCAGCAGCCTGGGCATCTAGGGCAACATTCCACCACTCATTTGTTTGAGATTGGTTTTCGGGATCGTACCATTTACCAAGATGTGCACTGGTCACCTTCATCCCCAAATCTTCAACCATCTTTCTAAACTCAGTTGGAGCGTAACCATAAAGCTTTCCATCATTATAGCTTGCCGTCTCTAAACTTTTATAACCCATTGCTGCAATTTTTGCTAGCGTTCCAGGCACATCGCGCCCAAAAGCATCCCTTAGGGAGTATAACTGCAGACCAATAATTTTTTCTTTAGGCTCACTACTAGCACAACTGCTAAAACCTAACAGGGATGAAATCGAGCTAACACCCACTAACGTAGTAGCGGTTGCAGCTGCACCCTTTCTTAAAAAGTCCCGTCTGTTCATAAATATATTAGTTTAAGTTCAATTACATATATCTCATCTATTCATTCTCTGTCTCTGCTCTGTTTTTCTCTATTTTTTTAGTAATTGTTATTCCGTACTCATATAAGAAGTAAAGTGGCACTGCCACCAAAATTTGACTAAACACGTCAGGGGGTGTAATTATTGATGAAATAATCAATATGATAATAAAGGCAAATCGCCTATATGTTTTCATCATTACTGAGTTAATCAATCCTATCGAAGCTAGCAACTTAACAAGCAGTGGCAACTGAAAAGTCAATCCACAAGCTAGTGAAACCCCCATCACTGACGAAAGATAAGAGCTAACCTCAATCATATTTGTAATTTGGTCACTAACCTCATAATTGGTTAAGAAGTTCACAGCTAAAGGTGCTACAATGAAATAGCCAAAAAATAGACCTGTAAAAAACCACAATGAGATTTGAAGCACCAATGTTCTACTCTTAGACTGCACCTGGGCAGAGAGTGCTGGACGGATAAACTGCCACAACTCATAAAGAATATAGGGCACTACCAATATCAAAGAGGAGATAAACGCCATTTTTATATGGAGATTAAACTGCCCTGCCATTTTGGTATTTACGAGCGTCACCATATTCTGGTTTATACACAAAGCATCAACCTCAACCAATTTTGCTAATCTACAAAACAGCTTATTGGAAATAAAATCAGAATTTGTAGGACCAAAGACAATATTAATAATATCGTCTTTTAGTATAAATGCCACAATTGCAAAGGCAACCAACGCAATAATACACCTAATTAACCTAGATCTAAATTCATTGATATGATCACCAACGCTCATATCGCCATGATTTTGTAGTTGCTCTATTTCTTCTTTTATTTCTGCCATTATTGCAGTTTAACAAATTTATTAAATTTTAATTTTACTTATGCCAATTAGCGACTACTTCTCTTCACTCTCTGACTTAGGTTCATCACTTTTCTTATCGTCTTTATCTGAAGAGCCATTCATAGCATCCTTAAATTCTCTAATTCCTCTACCTGCACCCCTCATCAATTCAGGAAGTTTAGTACCTCCAAACAACAACAACATCCCAAGCACGATAAGAATCATCTCAGGAGCACCCATTGATCCAATAAATAGTAAGTTCATTTTCTCTAGTTTTAATTTATATATGATTATTAGATTAAGCTTATTCTTATTCGCAACAAATATAACAAAAAAAATTATAAACTCCTCTTATTTTTTCAAAAAAAATAATTATTTAAGTAATTCATATCACTACAAAGCACAAACAAGAAGTATATAATCAACGATAACAGACTAACTTAATATCTGCTCTATTGATATTTGAGTAAAATCATCAATCAGAAAATCATAATCTTTGTGGCTCTCACGCGGATAAGTGGTAGTTAGTGCAATCACTTTCATTCCTGCACTACGCGCTGCGGCTACACCTGCAAATGAATCTTCAAACACTACGCACTCGGTTGGCTCGATATCAAGAAGTCTTGCTGCAAGCAAAAACACCTCTGGATCGGGCTTAGCTTTGGTAATCATATCGCCATTTGCGATGGCATCAATATAGGGCGATAAGCCGCATTTTTCGATTACAAATTGCACATTTGCGGTTATTCCTGAACTACCGATAGCAATTTTTGCTCCGCTAGCCTTTATAGCCTTCATTATTTCAACTAGCCCCTCAACTGGCTTTATCGTATGAGCATAAATCTCTCTATAGATAGCCTCTTTCTGGGCAGCAAAATCATTGATTTGCTCAATTGTCAGGTCACTACCCCACAACTCTCTAAAAATATCCTCATTACCCATACCAAAATAGGAGCGCAACTTCTCGCCACTAATATCAACATTTTTGCTTTTACAAAACATTTCAAACGCCTCAACATGAACATCCGCATTGTCAACTAACACTCCGTCCATATCAAAAATTACAGCTTTTTTCATTATAATTATATTATTATTTGTTAGACAAATATATGCAAAAAGGAGCATCAAAACAATTTTTGATGCTCCTTTTTTATAAAATTTATTAAAGATTTACTCTTCGTCACTACCATAATTCATTACTGCGAATCTTTGGTAAGTACTGTAACGCCATTTTGCATTCTCTTCAGCTGCGGCAAACAACTCGCCAGCCTCATCTGGGAACGCTTTTTTCAATGATGAGTAACGTACCTCACTCAAGATGAAGTCTTGGAATTTCGACCAATCAGGCGATTTTGAATCCAAT
>JAWXTQ010000004.1:0-34554 GCA_044433405.1 Rikenellaceae bacterium | reverse complement strand
AGTGTCTTTCATAGTCAAAAATGTCGTAGTTTTTAAACTATAAAGATACTAAAAATCAGGGACTTATACAAATTTTCAAGACACTTATTTAATTGAATTTCAGATATTTATGAGGTTTTTTTGAATTTTTGTCATGTAGTAAAATACTTAAGACACACTCGATATGAAAAAACATTTATTGAATTTACTAAGTTTCGCTTTTATTGCCACAATGTCATTAGCGTGCTCGGAAGACTTAGCCGAAACTTTTGATGCCGACGAATT
Organism: Rikenellaceae bacterium; assembly: GCA_044433405.1. Classification (GTDB taxonomy): domain Bacteria; phylum Bacteroidota; class Bacteroidia; order Bacteroidales; family Rikenellaceae; genus CAMQVM01. The sequence goes on along the minus strand of JAWXTQ010000004.1, from coordinate 34,290 downwards.
TTTCGTCGAAGAAACCACTATTAACTCTACATATAGCATCACTGCGAACAAAGCATCCCTTGTATTTGATATGCTTGGAGATACACTCACTATAGACATAACTTCAAATGGAGGGTATGAATTTACGCTTCCAGAGTGGTTAGAATTAACATCATCAGTCACTAAAAGCGACACTAGCACTACTATTGTGCACTCATTTTACGCACCATTTAACAATACTACGTTCAGAGAAGGCAATATTGTAATAACCTCAACAAGCGACACTGACGTATCTAAAAAGATTGGCGTATCACAATATGGTACAGATAGCTACAGCAATCTAAACAGTAGCGACATCGGCGATGATATAGCAGTTAAGGTTGTTAGCGCAACTGCCTCATCATACCAAAGTGGCGAGGGAATTGAGCTGTCATACGATGGTGACTACTCAACCTACTACCACTCAAACTGGTCAAATGGAGCATCGGACTATTTCCCTATAACATTAACATACTACTTTAACGAAGAAGATATTGACTACCTTGTATATACACCTCGTACAAGCGGAACAAATGGTAATTTTTCAGAGATTGAAATATACGCACAAACTACTACTGCATCTTCAAACACGCTAATTGCATCATGTGACCTTGAAGCAAAGTCGTCACAAAGCAAGATTCTCTTCAGCGAGAGCCTTAGCGGAGTAACAGCTATTGAGATAAAAGTTCTCTCTGGTTATGGTAGCGACAATGGATTTGCCTCATGTGCAGAGATGGAGTTCTACAAATACAATCCTGATAATTTCGACCCACTAACACTCTTTACTGATATCACATGTAGTGAACTAAGAAATGACATTACCCTAGATGATATTACTTCTTGCACAACCGAATTCTACAAACAAATAGCCTATTTCATGTACTATGATGGCTACGATACTGAATTTAGGATTGATGAATTCAAAGCATGGCAGAACCCCGACATACAGTGTGTTGATTTAAAAACAAATTCAAAAAGCCTTTTAGACAATCCTACAGGTATAGTAGCTACCGCAGGTGAAGATTTAGTTGTATTTGTTGGTGACACTCACGGAGAGATACTATCATTAAAAATACTTAACCTAAATCTTGCCAATGGGGATGGATATTGGGATGCCTCGTCAACATATAGCCTATCAACAGGGGTAAACAAAATAACCCCTACAAATAGTGGGTTAATATATGTATTATACCACACCACTGAGCATAGAGGTGCTGACCCTGTAAAAATTCACTTTGCAACAGGAACTGTTAATGGCTACTTTGACACACAAAAACATGATGATAGCCGTTGGAAAGAGCTGCTATACAGCGCACCCTACGCCTATTTTGACATCTTAGGAAAATACTCACACGCTACATTTCCTACATCAACCTTCCAAACATACACTTCATCTGGTAAAGAATATGCTGACATGCTCGATGATTTGGTATATAAAGAGTATCAACTACTAGGATTAGAGAAATATGACAAGATATATCATAATCGTCAATACTTCCATGTGATGTACACCTCGTATATGTACGCCACAAGTTATAGAACAGCATACAACGAAACAACACTATATGCAGTGTGCGATCCTACAACCCTTAAATCTGATCCTTGGGGACCTGCTCACGAAGTTGGCCACTGCCACCAAATAAGTCTAGCATTTAAATGGATAGGAATGACCGAAGTTACAACAAACCTATTCTCAATGTATATACAACAACAATGGGGCAACACTTCAAGGTTAATAACAGATGGAGTATACACTTCAGCACATGCAACTGCCTCTGGATCTCCAGGGATAGCTCACGCAGACCACGATAATGTATTTGATCAGCTAGTTCCATTCTGGCAGCTTCAGCTATACTTCTCAGATGTGTTAGGTAATACCGACTTCTATCCTGACATCTTCGAAAACATGCGTTTAAACGACAGTCCAACTGAAGATGGAGTAGCACAATTAGATTTCGTCAAATATGCCGTAACTTCATCTGGAAAAGACCTAACAAAATTCTTCGAATATTGGGGATTCCTTACTCCAATAGATAAAGAAATTGAGGACTATTCTACACGTACACTATCAATCACTCAAGATCAAGTAGACGAAGTAAAACAATGGATTATCGCGCAAGGATACTCAGAACCAGCACACGAATTCTGGAATATCACCGACTCCAATTACACTAGCTATAAATAATCTTTGAAATTATTTGCACTATGCAAATTTATTAATAAATTTGCATGGTGCAGAACAACATAAAATAATAAAAAATGGAATCAAAAGAACAAAACAAACTTTGGGCGAAAATAGTAGCCAAAGCATGGGCAGATGAAGCCTACAAAGAGAATCTAACAAATAACACTCGTGAAACACTAAAAAGCGAAGGAGTAGAATTTCCTGAAGGGATTAACCTACATGTAGTGTCAGAGCCCAAAGAGAGCACTGATAGTGATATATATCTACTACTACCTAACTCGTTTGAGTCATTTATTGAGGATAAGGAGGATAGGAAAGCGGCTCATAATTGTACAGTATATAACATTCCTGAGTGTGACTGGCCAACTGGTGGTAAATAGGCTTAAGGCTACTCTCTGCTTATAGTTTGCTATCAGCAAGAGTATATATCCTGAAACATTGGTGTCCGTGTCTTTATCGGACACCATTTCTTTTAACACACACCAACAATGAACACAAATAACCATATAAAAATACACCTTCCGATAGATCTTAAATGGCTAAACACTGCAGAGGAATTTGTATCTCTATACGCCTCTACAGTAAAGTTTAATCCACAACTAGCAGAAATGATAAAATATTCTGTTCAAGAGGTTTGCGGTGAACTGCATGAAAGATCAGAGGGAATCGAACACTCTGGTTCTTATCTTTTATCAATAAACTCGACTGATGAAGAGATTGAAGTCTCAGTTAGTTATGATGGTCGTATTCCACTAAACCCTATGAAGGACAAGAACTACGAAGTGCCAGTAGGCAGTGTAGATCTAGATGATTTCTCAACAGATACGCTTTGGCTACATCTGATAAAGTGTCGTATGGACAGGGTGTTCTTCTCGGTTGATGGTTCAATGCAGAGCCTCAAAATGGTTAAATATCAACGCGAGCAGGGCAAGGAGAGGCAAGTTTGGGTGATGAACCTAAAACCTCGCTTGAAAAGCGACCTAAACATTGATATAAACAATGACACTGAGAGTCGTGGTAAATTTATAGGTTTTGTTCAGGATTATAAAACGGCATCTGTTTTACGCTTAGGGGAGGGAGAGATGCATGCTATTCAGAAGATGGATGGCCAGACATCTATATATGATATCTATATGGATGCTGTTGATGAGGGGCTTTTCGTAGCACCACAAGTCTACATTAACCTTTATGAGGCGTTGGAAAGCAAAGACATGCTCTATAAAGAGGAGGAGAAACTCTCTTTTACACAGCGCATCAAAAAGATGTTAGAGTATTTAACATTCACTATCCCTAATTGTGATGCCATTGTTGGTCGAGTTCACTCTATTGTTAAATTTCTCTTTTCACCTCAAGGAGTTGCACTTTCTATTATCGTTGGACTCTCGGCAATATACCCTATCATCATAAGGTACAACTCAATAGCAGAGGATTACAACAACGCCTTTGATATCATAGTAAACAACTGGTGGATATTTCCACTATTTTACATTATCAACACGATTACTGTACTTATACATGAACTCTCTCATGGGGTGAGTTGCAAACACTATGGAGGAAAAGTTCCTCGTATAGGACTTACATTCTACCTATCATCATTTATATGGTTTTGTGACACTACATCATCATACAATTTCAAGAGCAAACTAGCACGCATAATGGTGTCGTTAGCAGGTCCATTAAGCACTCTACTACTATTTGGCATCTTTGTTTGGTCATATTATTTCAGCGTCTCAGAGCCATTCCAACTGTTATGGCTTGCACTTAGCATAGTCACAGGACTTGGTCTAATAATGAACTTTAACCCATTCATACGTATGGACTCATACTACATCCTCTCAGAACTATTAGAGGTCAACAACCTTCGCGAAAAGACAATAGGCTCTCTAGAACAGAGGGTTCGCAAGATGCTCGGACTGCATTATGAGAAGATAGAGATTCCACGAGATAAACGTAAGTTATTAAACATATACGCAGTGATAGGGGTGGCAGTTACACTATTTTTCTTCCTATTACCATTCTACAGATTCGCAAAATACCTACTAAGCGATGGAGATATCTACATCAAAATTGTATGGGGTGCATTTATAGCACTATTTGCAGGTTATTCACTCTTCTCATCCATATCAGCAAAAATCAAAAGCATCCGTCACCATACACATAAGTTGAAGTAAACTATCAAAAAAGAAGAATTGCGTTTAAGTTTTTTAGTAACGAAGTCAGGAGCGAACGCTAGTGAGTCCGAGGAGCGATAGCAACGAGGAGTTCTTGCCAACAAGGGGCATTCATAGAGCATTTTTGAATGCTAAGCTTTTAAAAATGACTCAAGGATGACACTTGCTGTTCTTCTTGTGAAAACCACTACGAATACATTTTTTAGCTACTAACAAAGAATTATGTAATCCCTTAATCTAAAACGAAACTAGGCTGTCTTGAGTTTCAAGACAGCCTAGTTTATTAGGGATGGATTATATCAATCCGAAACCGAAACTATTTTGTAAGACCTTCTAGGGCTTTTTTAGCGTTTTCAACGCCTGGGCCTTCGGTTACTTTTTGTAGGTATTCGATTGCTTTAGTTTTGTTGTCTTTTGTTTGGTAAGCTGCACCAATCATAAGATTAAGGTTTGATTTAGCTACACCGTCAGTTTGAACTGCTACAGCTGCATCACCATATTTGATTACATCGTCAACTTTACCTTGAGTGTTAGCTGCTTGAACTTGCAATAGTAACGCTTGTGCGTTTTCAGGGTCTACCTCTGTGATTTTTTCGATATTTGCAGTAACTGCTGCGTAATCTTTCTCAGCCGCAGCTGTTGAAGCAGCTACTAGATAGGTGTTAGTGTAAGCATTTTTAGCTTGCTCTGCAGCCTCCTCGTATTTTGAGTGAGTTTTACCAAGCTCGATTACCTCTTTGTAGATCTCTTCTGCTTTCTCACTGTTTCCAGCCTCAGAATAAGATTGAGCAGCATATAATGCAGCTTTAGTGTTGCGATCGTTTAACTCATACGCTTTGTAGAATTCATCAGCAGCCGCTGCTGGATCATCCTTAGCTAGAGAAGAACCTTTAGCTAGGTATACATTACCAATCATTGCATCAGCACGAGTCTTAGTTAAAGAACCTGTCAACTCAGAAAGCTCAGAGGCTTTAGTGAATCTATCTAACGCTTGATCGTAATCTTTGTTTTTAGCATCTGCGATTCCACCATTCATGTATGAAGTGATAAGGAATTTTTGTGCATTTTGTAGAGTTTCCTCTACGTCAGCATCACTCTCTTCAGCTAATGAAATAGTCTCTTCAAAAAGAGGAATTGCGCCATCATAATCTTTAGCATTGTACATTTGTGCTGCTTCACTAAATTTTGCAGTCACTTCCGCTGCTGTCTGAGCAGATGCATTTACTGCAAATGCAACTGTCATTAAAGACACGAAAATCAGTCTTAATTTGTTCATAATTTAATTTACTTTTGCATGAAATCTGTCAGAATCTCATGCTGGATTTATTAATATTTTTATTTGTTGTTATATTCAGCCTGCAAATTTAGAAAATAATTCTTGTAAATTCAAACTTATACAACATTTTGTATAACAAAAAAATCATCAATCGAGCAAATTCAAGTGGTGATTAATATTCTAATGCTACGTTATCAATCCAAAATTCACTTCCTAGGGAGCCAATATATGCACCACCGTAACCAGATGAGAATCTGATGATTATGTGCGTCGGTACGGCAGACTCAATATCCCAATCAACCTCAAAAATAGGGCGTACCTCACCATTGGAATTTATGCTATATATCTGGTTATCGCCTTCTAGCAAATCTTCATACTCTTTGAAGTCAGAATCACCACTTATGTCACCATAACGAAGTTCTACTCTGTGTCCGTTTTGCCACTCACTCTCAACTTTATCAAAACGATGCCACCCAGTGGCTATCCTTTTTGCATATATATTTCCACGCTCATCTTCCCAACGTCTCTGAAGAATAACCACTGCCTCGGCAGCATTATCTCCTGGCACAACGCTCTTCTTGCCAAACCCTGGAGCATAAATTCGCTCTTTGGCAGGATCGACTTTATAGTCAAACACCATTGCTACTGGACGATCAGTAAATGGTACTCCTGTCATTATTTTAGAGTATGGATTTTTTGTGTCACGCACAGGCTCTAGCGTTTCGCCAAGATAGATTGTTCCAGTAGCTAACACTGAGATATTGATTAGGCCTAAAACCTTTACTGTCTCAAGGCGAGTCTCTAACAAGGCACACTTTCCGCCCCCCTCTCTATCTTCAGGGAACACTGTGATGCTGGCCTTATGCACTCCTGTTACATGAGCATACACTGACGAGGTAGCCCACTGCGATGAATCGGGCTTAAATGCAGTGTTAACAAGCATTGTTCTGTGTGGTTCAATCTCGTACACCTCTTTATCTGCCCCTCCAATCACAAATGACTCTTCAACCTTACGGGTAAGCCACTGCTCCATATCACCATATTTAACAGGAATAATATCTCCCTCTTGTTGTCCATATAGCGAAGATATAGCACCACCAAACATAGATGATAGTGCTATTACTCTCTTTACTTTTTCTGAAAAATTCATTAGTCTCATATACGATTATATCGAATTATATTTTATAGCCCCACTCTTGAATAGCTCTCGACCAATGTTTCTCTACAGTCGATACTGTCTGGGGCGCATAATTATATTTATTCTTTTTATAACCCTTTTTGCCATTGATATATTGCTCTATCGCAGGCAAAGCAGCCTCAAAACCATCTAGAGATAGAGCCTCATAGATGTGTTTTGTTTGAGCGATAGGGTCGGCTTCAAAATCCTCAAATTTAATCTCTACTAAATTCCCCTTAGGTATAAGACCCTTACTATCTTGATACTTATCGTAAAGCCTTGCATAAACATCAACAAAATTAGACTCTAAATCTTCATCACTGATATCCTGCAATTTAAGAGGCTGAATAGTTTTAGTAAAAAAGCTTTTTGTCGACTCATACACAGTGTATGGATTACGCATCAAATAGATAAACTTAGCATTTGGGAATATCTTCAATAACTCCTCTACTCTACCTGTGTGAGGGGGGTTTTTAGAGAGGTAACGCTCACCTCCACTATTGTTAAGCGATATTTTTATTAGCTTTATGAAACTTTCCTTAAAAGCTTCTCTCTCCTCTTGACTAAGATTGTTCATTAGCAAAAACCTATCGCAATACTCCATCATACTTTTTGGGAAAAACCAAAAGTTATAGTACGAATAGGGCATCATGCTAGAGAGCGCAAACTCCTCTTCTTGTGGAAGGTCAGGTTTAAGCTCTAGATTGTCAGTCGGTCGCTTATCGGGCATAAGTTTAGCCATTGTTGGCTTAAACATATTTTGACCAAAAAGCATAGCATTTGGAAACACGGTTTGATAGGTAGTGGTGTAACCAAACTGTTTATCACACGAAAGCACATTATGAACAAAGGTTGTTCCACTTCGCCAGTGACCAAGCACAAAAACTGGATCACTTTGAAGGGGTTTATCTTTAAGCAACTTATTATAGCGGCAATTCTCGATTGGATTTAGCATAGAGAGTATGCGACAAATACATTTTGTCAAAACATACTTTTGCTTATATCCTTTATCAACACTTCGCCCCTGCTTTACTGCTTTAAAAGTGCTCCACGACGCGCCAATAAGTGTGTTGATTGGCAACTTATCGAATTCAAATTTCATTTTTCTGCTTAATTTAGATTGCTTTTACGATTGACTCTACTGTAGAATCTATATCTTCTGTCATCTCACCGCTAGAGGCGGTGATAGCAATAGCTATATAGCCTTGTGCTGCAACTTTTTCGCAAATCTCTGCAATTTTAGCATCGTCAAATTGAGGAAGGTCAACCACAACGCTATAACGTTTAGCATCAAACAAGCTACGCTCAATTCGGTAGGCGCACTCACGCGCATTCTCACCTTGAAGCATTATCACTTTTGGAGATTGACCTAGAAGTTCTTCACGCTCAGTAGCTGAGATAATGCTGTTTCCACCTCTCATCGACTCTACATCTTTGGCAGTAACAGTTCCTATAGATTTTGTGCTATCTGTAGCACCAATAATCATACCTACAGCAGATGTGTTGTTGGTGATAGGGTCAATTAATATAAACGAACCGCAATTTTTGTTCTCCTGATAGCTATCAAAAAGCAGAGGTTTGTTTGTAACAAAGCTAACACGTCCAATCTCATTTAATTTAAGATATTCGGTAGCAGATTGCTCCATAGTGTTTACATTCACTTTGTACTCTATCTGCTCAATGCGTGCTCTGGTGGTTTGAGTTGTGTGTTTTAAGAAGAATGATTTCTCGCAATCCATGTCACCTTCATCCATCCACACTAGCATAGCATCAAAATTGCGCTCAACCATTGGTTGCGACTCGGGATGCACTAGCATCTCTCCGCGCGACAAATCTATCTCATCCTCAAGGGTTATAGTTACCGACTCAGGAGCAAATGCAAACTCTTTTTCACCCTCATAAACATGAATTCCCTTAACTTTAGAACACTTGCCTGAAGGGAGTGCCATCACTGTATCGCCTTTGCGAACAACACCTGAAGCTACTTTACCTGCAAATCCTCTAAAATCTAAGTTTGGACGCAAAACTGTCTGAACTGGGAAACGGAATAGATCGAAGTTATTGTCTGAAGATACTTCAACTGTTTCAAGGAAATCTAACAACGATTTACCTTTATACCAGCTAAGATTATCAGATAGCTCAACAACATTGTCACCATTAAGTGCAGAAAGAGGAATTGGTGTAATCTCTCCTACTGTCAAGCCTGAAGCAAAACTCATATATTCTGAAACTATCTCATCGAATCTCTCTTGACTATAATCAACAAGGTCCATCTTGTTTACAGCTAACACTATATGTTTGATACCAAGAAGTGAAACAAGGTAGGTGTGGCGACGTGTTTGAGTGATAACTCCTGCACGTGCATCAACCAAAATAATTGCCAACTTAGCAGTAGAACCACCTGTAATCATGTTACGTGTATACTGCTCGTGTCCTGGGGTGTCAGCAATAATAAACTTACGGCTATTTGTTGAGAAATAACGGTAAGCAACATCAATTGTGATACCCTGCTCACGCTCAGCCTTTAAACCATCTAACAAAAGCGCATAGTCGATATTCTCACCAGCATTACCAACACGTTTGCTATCACGCTCTAGCGCATCAAGTTGATCTTCGTATAGTTTTTTACTATCAAAAAGTAGTCGACCAATAAGTGTTGATTTTCCATCATCTACGCTACCAGCTGTTAACAGACGTAGTAGATCTTTCTTTTCGTCTTTATCTAAGAACTCTTTTATATTTAAATTACTCATTATATTCGATTGTGTAATAATTTTAGAAATAACCCTCTCTCTTTTTCTGCTCCATACTACCATCTTGGTCGAAGTCGATTACTCTGGTTGTACGTTCGCTCTTTGTTGCAGTCATCATCTCTTCAACGATTTTCTCAATTGTGTCAGCCTCCGACTCTACTGCACCAGTTAGAGGATAGCAACCCAATGTTCTAAAGCGAACCATCTCTTTTGTTGCACTCTCTCTCATCTCTTGTGGCATACGATCATCATCAACCATAATTAGGTTGCCATCAACATTAACCACATCTCTCTCTTTTGCAAAATAGAGAGGAACGATAGGAATATTTTCAAGTCTAATATATTGCCAAATATCAAGTTCAGTCCAATTTGAAAGAGGGAATACCCTAATTGACTCACCTTTATGCACCTTAGCATTGTAGATATCCCACAACTCTGGGCGTTGGTTTTTTGGATCCCACTGGTGGAATTTGTCACGGAAAGAGAAGATACGCTCCTTAGCACGAGATTTCTCCTCGTCACGACGTGCGCCACCAAATGCGGCATCAAATTTATGCTTATCAAGAGCTCCCAATAGAGCTTTTGTTTTCATCAAATCGGTATGAACCTTACTACCATGACTAAATGGGCCTACTCCTGCGGCAAAAGCCTCTTCGTTTGACTCCACTATTAAATTCCATCCGAACTCTTTTGCGTAGTTGTCGCGAAATTCAATCATCTCTTTAAATTTCCAACGACTATCAATATGCATTAAAGGGAAGGGCACTTTACCTGGTGCAAAAGCCTTCTCCGCCAATCTAACCATCACTGAAGAGTCTTTTCCAATAGAATAGAGCATTACTGGGTTCTCAAACTCAGAAGCAACTTCACGAATAATGTGAATCGCCTCAGCCTCCAACTCTTTTAGATGGCTTAATCTGTATTGTTCCATACGTTAACTGTTTTTTAAAGATCGTGCATAGCTCAAAACAAGAGAATAATCTATCTTACTTTTAGTAAAAAAACTATCGCTTCATTTATGTTTGGCTCACCGATATATTTTTATTTATTGTTTATTCAATTCAATTCTAGGTAAAACTATCTCTAGCAACTTCTCAACCGACTCCTCTACGCTAAATTTAGAGGTGTCAATAGATATAGAGGGGTGCAATGGCGACTCGAAAGGGGCAGAGACACCTGTGAACTCCTTAATCTCTCCACGTCTTGCCTTTGCATAAAGCCCCTTAACATCGCGCTTTTCACACTCTTCGATTGGGGTGCTCACAAAAACCTCCATAAAATTATCCTCACCAACAATCGACTTCGCTAACGTTCGAATATCGTTAGTAGGAGAGATAAACGCAGCAATTGTAACGATTGCACTATCTACAAAAAGACGCGAAACCTCAGCAATTCTACGTATATTCTCCGTTCTATCACTATCTGAAAATGATAAATTTCTGTTTATTCCTGAACGAATATTATCACCATCAAGCAATCTACACACAAATCCGCGTGCAAAAAGCTCTTTTTCTAAAGCAATAGATAGAGTGCTCTTACCTGAACCTGAGAGGCCAGTAAACCAAATCATCACTGATTTTTGCCCAAGCATATTCTCTCTATCCGAGCGTGTTAGCATTTTATCAAAAACTGGATGTATATCCATCTTATTCATATCGTTATATTTAATTATCTACACCTATTTAAACCACAAATAGCTATAAATTATTTTACTCTTTTTAAAATTTCCATATAAGCGGAATCACTAAAAGTGAGATGATTATAGTGATAATATTTAGCGGAATTCCGATGCGAAGATAGTCTTTAAATTTATAACCACCAATTCCTTGCACTATCAAATTAGTTTGATAACCTATAGGAGTGGAGAAACTAGCAGAAGCAGCAACGCAAATTGCAACAAAAAATGGGTAGGGACTAACACCCAATCTCTGCGCCACTGCAATAGATATTGGAAAACTCAATGCAGCAGCTGCATTGTTTGTAATTATCTCTGTTGCAATCATTGTGATTACCAAAATAGCAAATAGTGCACCATACGCACCGAAGCTTCTTGACACCTCAATAATTGCACCTGCAATTGAATCTGCAATGCCAGAGTTCATCATCGCCTTGCTTATAGCAAACGCTGAAGAGATAGCGATTAATATATCCCAACTAATATATTTTGTGTATCTCTTTGAGGGAAACAGCTTAGAACAAGCCATTATAACCATCGTTACCGAGGCAAAAAAGAACATATCGAGCTTTATACCAGCAGGCATATCTATTTTTTTGCCTACTGTTGCACCAACAATCATAAACAGCAACAAGAAGATTGCAAAGTAACGTCGCCTGCGATTCTCAGGCAACTTGAAGTCGTCAATCTCTGAAATCATATAAAAGCCACTTGAGTCACCCCACAACTCCACAAAGTTGTTGTCGGCTATCAACACAAAAGTGTCACCCTCTTTGATAATATGTGAATCTAAATCTACGGTTATACGCTCTCCATTTCGATGAATAGCCATAACCACTGCCCCATAGTGGCGGAAGAAGTCAAACTCTTTTAAGTTACGCCCACACCCTGGGAAGCGCGGTGCAACTACAACCTCAACCTGCTTAACAGCCTCTTTAGCAAATGCCGCCACAGCCTCTTTGGTCAGGCATGTCATTCTTATGGTGTTACAATTAAGGATATACTCTAAACTGTCCGACTTTCCAGCTAGCACAAGAATATCGCCCTCAACAATCTCGATTGTTCGCCCATTTGTGACAATAATATCACCTCCACGTTTAACGGCTGTAACATCCATCATCTCTAGGTCTCTAAACTTCTCACGCCTAACGTTCGTACCAATCAAAGAGCTTCCCTCAGGAACTAACACATCATAGAAATATTCTCGAGTCTCGGCTGTCGACATGTCACGTTTAAGAAGTCGCTCTCCTGGGAGTAGCGCATTTGAGAAGATTGTTAGGTAAGTAATAGAGACTAATGCGATAAATATCCCCACTTTACCCAACTCAAACATCGAAAAGCCTGCATAACCTGCCTCTATCATCATACCATCAACTACTAGGTTTGTGGTTGTTCCGATTAGGGTACACATACCACCTAGAATTGTTGCGTATGAAATTGGAATTAGAAATTTTGTTGCAGGAATATTAACTTTATCTGCCCACTTTTTGATGATAGGTGCAAAAATAATCACTACAGCGGTATTGTTCATAAATGCCGAGACGGCAGCTGTAGAGGGAAGCAAACGAAGAAGAATCATCGGTATCGAACTCTTTCGCTTTGGCAGAATCTGCGACATTACTGTATTTAGCCCACCGCTTTGACGAACCCCCTCACTTACCAAAAACAACAAAGCGACCGTAATCATCCCTTTGTTGCTAAACCCTGATAACGCCTCACTAGGAGTAATCACCCCAAAGGCCATAAAAATCACCACTACAGAAAAGAGCGTAAGCCCTGGTCGCATCTTGTCAAGTGCGATATAAACCAGCATTATAGCTAGTACAACCAGAACAAATACAGCACTAAATGTCATCTGAAGCGATAAAAAATGGGTTTAACAGATCGGATTTATTGTAGGCTAACCTCTCTTTAGTTGAAATATCGTAAAGAGCTTTAGGGGTATCGAGTGATCGTAATATTGCATCTCCTGCGGCAGTATCCCACTCCATAGTTGGAGCATAACGCGGATATACATCTGCACTACCTTCAGCAATCAAGCATATTTTTAACGAGCTACCTTTAGATAGCAACTCTATCTCACTGTAATTTGATTTTAGTGACTCTATAAAATCTTGAGTCTGATCGGTAAGATGTGAACGCGATGCAACCACTCTACACACACCCTCTTTAGCTCCATCGCAACACGGCATACGCAGCACACTGCTTTCAATCTGCTCAATATCGGCACACCCCTCTTTAACAACTACTTTGAATGCTCCCTCACCCTTAGCTCCATAATAGAGTTCTCGCGTTACAGGAGTGTAAATAACCCCAAGAATTGGCTCACCATCATCTACAAGAGCTATATTTACGGTAAACTCGCCATTCTTTTTGATAAACTCTTTAGTTCCATCAATTGGATCAACAACCCAAAGTCGCTTCCATGTTGCACGTTCACTATACTCGATAGCCCTACCCTCTTCGCTCAAGATTGGCAAACCCAAAGGTGCTAGTATTGATGAAATCACACTATGACTAACCTTATCAGCCTTAGTAAGTGGGGAATCATCACTTTTTCGCTCAACTTCGAAATCGGAGTTGGGGTCATTATAAATCTCCAATATCTTCACACTAGCCTCTAGTGCCGCTTTTATTGAAATTTTAAGGAGTATATTTTTCATCTAAATCATTTTATATATTAAACCAGCAATGTGCGTAAGTTAGAACCTATTGCAATAAACAAACGAAAGAAACCATCTTCTCTACAACACTCACCTTAAGCTACAAAATTATAATAAAAAATTAAAACTTAGTAATATTAACACTAAAATAGGCATTACTACTTATAGCAAGCGTTAAATCAAAGCGTCGTTAATATGTATCTCCCCCATCAGCAACTCTAGCTCTTCTTCTCTCTCCTAACAGAGCATCTTTAAATACTGGATTGGCATTTTCGCCTCTCTGACAACAATCAAAATAACTCTTCATAACTAAGTGCGAGATAATCCCTTCACGTTTATCATCTTTAAATTGAGCTACATAATCGTTAGCATTCTTAACTATCTCTTCTGCCTTATCTGGATTATTTATGTAGTATGTTAATCTCTCTTCTAAATCACTAAAATCCTCCTTTATCTCGATATAGTGATAGTTTGGAATAAGTGTTCCCTCCATAAACCAAGTTTCATATTTTGGCTTTGGCATAACGGCTATTGAGTTTGACGACATTATCCACTTTAGGTTAGTTGCCACATCATACCCCTCTAATGATAAGATAAATTTATATTTTAGGTGATCTAGAATAGAAATTTTTTCGCGATAAAAAGCAGGATTAATAGTTGGATGTTTTTGAACATCGCCACACTCCACCAAATCACTCTTATTACAATACATTTCCAAGAAATCAAGTCTATTTTGTCTACCATAGGCATAAGATAGAAAGATAGCTTTATCTAGCTTCTTAGCATAGGGTATAGAGTCTTTTAGGAATATAAAATGGCGTAGTTTATTTAGCTTTAGAATAATAGAATTTTTATTATCGCCATTTATAGGTCTACTTTTAACCACTGTAGGCAGTTTTGGGACATCAATAATATCGCCAAAAAGGAAAGCAAACTTTAGGTTAAAATTAAAGTTTCTCACCACTTGATAAGTATCAAAGAAATATCGACTATTATACATCTTAAACGAAGATATAAAGTCAAGTATCATCACACTATTTCTATCATCTAGAGAGAAGCTGCTATCTATTTTATTATAGTAGCGCACACGCTCCAATATATATTCATAATCATCGCGCTCAGACAAATCTCTCGACCTTGACTCCATATAGTCTGTTCCGACACTTCGAGGAATCAACATTCTCATATAATTCTTAATATAATAAAGGGGAGTAATATTCTTCCCTTTACCTAAATATTTCCTAATCAACCACATACAAATTATTATCCAAATTGAACGCAACAAAAATAGACAAAAAAAGGTATTATCAAACAACCCTACGACAAATTAGGGTAAAATTTCTACAGTTGTTTACAACTTTCTAACAAGCTGTAATTAATACAATATTGTCAACAAGTACGTGCAATTTCACGATATAAAGTTGAGATGTAATTATAAAAGTCAAAGTTGGCGTCTTAATTCTCTTAATCCTGTTAAATTTATTAGGTATGCTGTTATAACCTTTATTCGTGCTAAATTTGCATTTTTGCTAAAATGGTCAATTGCAGAATTGAAATAATTCTGTACCTTTACAGTTGTCTTTGGTTTTAGTCTCTTTCATAATCAAAAAAATGTGGTGTTTTTCATTCTATGAATGATACTAAAAAAAACAAAATAAACTTTATAAAATAACAAAATGGAAACAAAAGAACAAAACAAACTTTGGGCTAAGATAGTAGCCAAAGCGTGGGCGGATGAGTCCTACAAGGAGAATTTGACAAACAACACTCGTGAGGCACTAAAGTGTGAGGGTATAGAGTTTGCAGAAGGTGTTAATCTACATATAGTAGCTGAGCCAAAAGAGAGCACTGAGAGTGATATATATCTATTCCTACCTAGTTCATTTGAATCGTTTATTGAAGATAGCGAAGATAAGAAAGCGGCATTAACTACGATTAGGACTAGTTCACTTAGAACGACTAGTACAATGTAATCCATTATAAGAATGGAGAAAAAAGAACAAACCAACCTATCCTAAAGGTTGGTTTTTTACACTACGCTACAGAGCACTTTTGCTGTGCAAAAATGCTTTTAACGGGCGGTGACGAAGCTGAGCACTGGACTGTCCTTGCGGACGGCAGGGGTCAAAGACCCCCCCGTTAATCACTATTCCGATTCAAGTATCGACTCTTTTCTGCTACTACCCCATCTATATTTACCTATCGCTCCACTCTTGCTAACAACTCTATGACATGGGATTATGTAAGCAATATGGTTTCTTGCTATCGCAGAGGCTGCTGCTCTAGTAGCACTGGCCATGTTGATTGAGTGCGCAAGCTCAGAGTAGCTAACTCGGCTACCAAAAGGAATAGCTAAAAGGGCTCTCCATACCTTAATTTGAAAGGGTGTTCCCTTAAGTAAGAGTTTTAGGTTATGCTTTTCTAAGGGGTTGAATATCTGATTACCAATAGATTGAATTGCTGCATCACACCTCTTAAATGGTGCAGGACTCCACTCCATCTCGATTCTGTTAAGTAGCTCTTCATAGTTGTTGTCTATAAATTCAAAAGCACAGATTCTTTGCGATGAGATTGCAATTATCGCCTCCCCAAAGGGTGTTGATATTATGCCGTAGATTATCTCTACTGTTTTATCCTTACATTTATACTCCTCTATAATCATAGGTGTGATTTTATGTAATTTTTCACTCTTGATTTCAGGTAGCGTATAGCTCGCATTAATCGCTCTTGCCATTTGAGTCTCGTGAGGTGGTTGACTATCTTGATAACCGCGTGGCCATTATTTATCTGATTAAAGAAAAACTCTCTTTGTGGATTTGGCTTTGAAGATTCCATATAGCTTCCTTGATGATGGAAATTGGGAATAACCATTGACTGTTTTTCAATTTTGTTATACAATAAATCTCCCTTGGGTGAGCTAATCATAACTAAGCTAACACCCATATCATCATTAATAATAGGTGCAATATTCTCAACTCCCCAGAAATCAGCTAGCGTTATGTCACTTCCGCTCTTACCTCCCTTCGATGGGCAAGAGTGGCAGCTTGGACGAAGATATAAATCACTAAAAAACCCTTTTAGAAATGGATTTTTGTATCGCGATTGAGAAAACTGACTCCTTGTGTGGTTATAATCAACAAGGAAATCGTAGTGTCGCCAACTATTTTTTTTGCTTCGAAAGTTAATATTGTTGATTGTTTTAATCTTTTTCGACCTCTTAATTTCACCTATATAGCGTGCAAATACCCCTGGACTAGGAACACCATGACACACAAAATCAACAAGAGTAAGGTTTTCATACTCTTTATTCAGAAAAAGTCGCAATGCTGCAATTTGACAAGGAGTAGCAGCAAAGAGCACTCTCTTACCCTGTTTTAAAAACTCTTTAGCCTTTATAAAATTATCTCCTATTACACTCTGAACATATTTTGAACGCTGCAATGGAGCAATGCCATCAATAGTTTGAGTGTAATCGTGCACTATGGTCTCGGTTGAACTATCAAACCTAGCTCCAAAAACGACACCACCATTTTCGATAGTTTCGATAGCAAGAAGCCTAAACATTCCACCTGAAGAGCTGTTTTTTCGGATGTTACCATCGTTGCTTTTGGCTCCATACACAGCAAGAGGCTTTAGAGTGTCTGCTTGATGCAACACGGGACACACCCTTTGACACGCGCCACAATCAACACACACTCCCTCGTCTACCATGGGATATAAGAAACCTTCGTTGTCGATAGTCATAGTGATGCAATCTTGCGGACATATTTGTCGACAAGCCTCACAACCACAACACTCCTCTTTTTTTGATATATTTATCATAACTTAACTAGGTGTTAATTTTAATTTGACTGAAAAGAGCTCTAACTTCCTGACAAAAGTACAAAAATTTATCTTCAAAATATTAGATATATATTGTTTTTATAGAGCATCTTTTAGTTTTAAGGTAGATAAAAGGGTGTATACGAAATAAAAAAAATAAATTTTAGCACAAGAATGTGTTATTTATAAAAAATTTTCGTTACTTTTGAACTTTATTAACCGTTTAAATTACGAACTAAAATATAATATTATGGAACAATTAGTAGTAGGTATTGACATCGGAGGAACAAACTCCGTATTTGGTCTAGTAGACAGAGATGGTAACATGCACGGTGAAGGTGTTGTGCCAACAAAAAAATACCCAGATTTTGACCAGTATTTAGAAGAACTTTATATTGGCATTATGAGCTT
The DNA here is from genome assembly GCA_044433405.1 of Rikenellaceae bacterium. Taxonomy (GTDB): domain Bacteria; phylum Bacteroidota; class Bacteroidia; order Bacteroidales; family Rikenellaceae; genus CAMQVM01. Next base: position 16,139 of record JAWXTQ010000004.1, on the reverse strand, counting down.
ACTTAAAAAAGTAGGTGAAGACAAATACGAAATTGTTGGAATTGGAATAGGTGCTCCAAATGGCAACTACTACAACGGAACAATTGAAAACGCTGCTAACTTAGAGTGGAGAGGAGTTATTCCATTTGTAGAGAAAATGAAGCGTTACTTTCCAAATATTCCAGTTATTATAACTAATGATGCTAATGCTGCTGCTATTGGCGAAATGGTGTATGGTGCTGCTAAAGGCATGAAAGATTTTATCGTTGTAACATTAGGTACTGGTTTAGGTAGTGGTTTCGTTGCTAATGGCCAGCTTATATACGGACACGATAGCTTTGCAGGTGAGCTAGGTCACGTTACTGTTAATCGCACTGCCTCAGGTCGCGTTTGTGGTTGTGGTAGAAAAGGTTGTCTTGAAACTTATGTATCAGCAACTGGTATTAAACGTACTGCATTTAAATTGCTAGCTGACCAACTAGAAGAGAGCGAATTTAGATATGTTGCATACAACGACTTAACTGCTGAAATGATTACTAAAGCTGCTTTGAATGGCGATAAATTAGCTATTGAAGCGTATGAATATACAGGAATGTTGCTTGGTCAAGCTCTTGCTGACGCAGTGACGATAACCTCTCCTGAGGCTATATTCTTGTTTGGTGGTTTAGCAAAAGCTGGAAAATATATCTTCGAACCAACTAAGAAATATATGGAAATGCACATGCTAGCAAACTTCAGAAACAAAGTAAAACTACTTCCTTCTGGAATAGATGGTAAAAATGCTGCAGTATTAGGCGCTTCAGCGCTAATCTGGCAAGGTGCTGACAAACAAGCATAGTTTGTTTAGCGACTTTGTTTAGCGGTTTTGTTTGGCGGTTTTGTTTAGCGACTTTCACCGCATGAGCGAAGGCTCATGCGGTGAAAACCGCTAAACAAACAAAGTCGCTAAACAAACGCTTAATCCGATATTTTGCAAGAATCTGTGAAATAAGACACTAACATCCAAACCAGCTTCTCCTGCTCTCGTATATAGTCGCTCATCATCGAGACTGTCGAATCATCATCGGCCTCTGAGGCTAGTGCAAACACCTTTTTCTCCTCTTCGATTAACACCCCAATATTCTCAAGCAAATCTTTCATTGCATTCTCTGCACAAGAGACTGCACTAATATCGCCAATTGTGCTCATCTTCAAATAGTCAGTAAAGCTATTTTTAGGCACACCACCAAGAGTTAAAATTCTCTCGGCAATATCATCAACTTTCTCAGAGGCATCAAGATATAACTCCTCAAATTTTGCATGCAATTGAAAGAAATTTTTGCCCTTTATATTCCAGTGAAAGCCACGAATATTGGTATAGAATATTTGGTAATCTGCAAGTAAAATTTGCAGTTCATCCACTACCTTAGCGGTTTTTTGCTCATCCAAATGGATATAAGTCAATGTTTTCATGATAATGTTTTTAAAAAAATGAAATAATATTAGTTCATTGTTTCAAAAAACATACCAAAGCATGATGTTTTATATCTGCTTGGAATTAGGTGGCTTTACGGTTTACAACTATAAGAGCATGATAGTGGCTGATTTGGTCATTAATCATTACACTAATCCGCGGATCTTGTCATCAAATGCAGCAAGTGCAGCTTTTGCACCTTCGCCCATCGAGATAACAATCTGCTTGTAGCTAACATTAGTAACATCTCCAGCGGCATATACGCCTACTTGTGATGTTCTGCCGTTGCAATCAGTCACTATTTCACCCATTCTGTTGCACTCTAGAGAGTCGGCAAAAAGCGATGAATTAGCACTTAAACCAATCTGCACAAACACACCATCAAGCGCAATCGACTCCTCTTGCTCGGTTGCTCTATCTTTTTTGGTGATTGACACAACTTTGCCTCCATCACCGACAATTTCGGTGGCTTGAGTATTGGTAAAAATCTGAACATTTGGCAAGCTTCTTAGCTTAGTTTGCAGCACGGTATCAGCTTTTAACTCCTCCATAAACTCAAACAACACAACCTCTGAACACGTACCTGCTAAATCTATAGCTGCCTCAACACCAGAGTTACCACCGCCTATAACTGCAACCTTTTTGCCTTTATAGAAAGGGCCATCACAATGGGGACAGAATGCCACACCTCTACCAATATACTCACTCTCACCAGGAATGTTTAGACGACGCCACGCAGCTCCTGTTGCAATAATTAGCATCGGTGCTTTAACTACTTGACCTCCTTTGATATGTAATATTTTTGCATCATCGCTACTCTCGAAACTCTCGATTGTACGATTCTCTAAAATATCAATTCCATACTCTGCGGCGTGTAGTTTTAAATCTTGCGCCAACTTTAAGCCTGTTGTTTGCATTACAGATGGAATATTCTCTATTGCTGTTGTTTCGTTAACCTGCCCACCTATTTTGTTGGCCACTACAGCTACATGTTGCCCTTTACGTGCAGCATATATCGCAGCAGTGATACCAGCAGGACCTCCACCTGCAACAATCAAATCATACTCACTAGTTGCAACCTCACCACTCGATGTTGTGCCGTAGGTAGCCTCAATCTTGTCAAGAAGCTCACCTATTGCACTTTTACCCACATGCAGTTGAACACCACCTGCAAACACTGTAGGAACAGCTTGAATATTAAGCTTTTCAACCTCCTCTTCATTGATTGACCCATCAACAGCCTCATGAGTGATATCGTCATTTAGCAGCGCAATTATATTAAGAGCCTGCACCACTTCTGGGCAGTTAGTGCAAGAGAGAGACATATAGGTTGTTAAATTGATAGGCCCCTTAAGAGCTTTAATTCGAGAGATCGTAAACTCATCTGGCAAGTTTTTGCCTATAGAATCTGCATTTAGCAGAGCCAATATTAATGATGTAAACTCATGACCTCCTGGAATAGCTCTAAAAGCAACGCCTGTTTGTTTTCCATCTTTTAAAAGATAGAACTTCAATGACTCACCCTCAACCTCTTTGCATTCGATATTCTCAGAACAGCTAGCAAAATCGGTTAACATCCCTAGCAACTCTGAATATTTGCTATGGCTTTTATCAGCGTGAATCTCTAGTGTATATTTCGCTTTTAGTTGAGCGAATATATTTTGTAACTCTCTCTTAATTGCACTATCTAACATAATTTTTTAAGATTAAATTTTACCTACTAAATCAATACTTGGTTTTAAAGTTTCAGCTCCCTCTTCCCATTTTGCAGGACAAACTTCACCATCGTGAGTTGCAACAAATTGTGCAGCTTTAACTTTACGCATTAACTCGCTAGCATTACGACCAATGCTATTATCTTGAATCTCAGCCAACTTAATCTGACCCTCTGGATTAACTAAGAAAGTGCCTCTATAAGCCATACCCTCTTCTTCAATCATAACACCAAAGCCACGAGAAAGAACTCCTGTTGGGTCAGCTAACATAGGGTAGTTGATTTTGCTGATGCTCTCAGATGTATCATACCATGCTTTGTGAACAAAATGAGTGTCAGTACTTACTGAGTAAACCTCAACGCCCATCTCTTGGAAAGTAGCATATTTCTCTGCCATGTCAACTAGCTCAGTTGGACAAACAAATGTAAAGTCAGCAGGGTAAAAGAAAAATATTGCCCATTTGCCTGCAACATCTTTGTCGCTTACTGTTTTAAATTCACCATTGTGAAACGCTTGTACTGTAAATTCAGGTACTCTAGAATTGATAATTGATTCCATAATCTTTTTGTTTTTAAATTTATAAATATTTTTTATCTGTTTCGTACAGCAAATATATGGCCACTATTTATATTAATCAAACAGATTTTATCTATCTTTGTATCGACAAAAACGAATAACTATGACTTTACAACAATTAGAGTACATTATTGCCGTCGAAAAACACGGTCAATTTGTAAAAGCGGCAGCTGGGTGTAACGTAACTCAGTCGACCCTAAGCGCAATGATTCAAAAGCTTGAACAAGAGCTTGATATAGTAATTTTTGACCGCACAAATCAACCTATAAAACCCACTCCACAAGGTGAAATAGTGCTACAAAGAGCAAAGATTATCACCTACAATGCTGCTCAATTATTAGAGAGCCTTCAAAGCGAAAGAAGCAGGGAGGAAGGGGAGATAAAAATTGGAATTATCCCTACAGTTGCTCCATATATTGTACCAAAACTCATTAAACTGGTGAACGAAAGATTCCCAAAAATAAATCTTTCGATAACCGAAGCACGTACATCAGTCCTGGTCGAGAAGCTAGAGTGTGCAGAGCTTGATACTGCGCTAATGGCTACACCTCTCGACAACAAGGAGCTATTAGAAGTGCCTATCTATTATGAGGAGTTTTTAGCATATATCGCACCAAAAGAGGCTCTGCATAGCAATACTGAGATAGATTCATCGCAATTGGCAAACCAAAATATATGGCTACTCAAAGAGGGACACTGTTTGAGAAACCAAGTTTTAGACATCTGCAAAGGCGAAAGTGCAAACGGAACAATATATGAGGCTGGCAGTATTGACACACTAGTGAAAATTGTTGACCATAATGGAGGATGCACAATTATTCCAAAACTACATGTCGATCTACTAAATCCCGAGCAGAGGTTAAATGTTAGGCCAATAGCCACACAAAAACCCAATCGCGAGGTGTCGTTAGTGGTGCGAAGTGATTATATTCGCGAGAGGATAATAAATATTATTGCCGATATTATCAAAGATATCGTTCCTCAAGAGATGATTGACGAGCGACTAAAACGTTATTCGATACGTTTTTAGCGATATGTCAAAAAAAAATTGTAATTTTGACCACTTTATGTTTTGTAATAACTAAAAAAGATATACAATGAGATTAAACTATCTATCAGCACTAATTTTCTCTATTGCCTCTAGTGTGGCAATAGCACAAGAGAGTGTGGCGACCTTTATCAATCCTTTTATTGGTACGTCAAACTACGGCACAACTCAGCCTGGCCCAGTTGTACCTGTGGGAATGGCATCAATGTCGGTATTAAACACCATTGGTGCAGAGGGAAACTCAATAAGAATGGATAAAGGATGGTGTTCTACCCCCTATGTTTGGGAGAACAAGCAGATGGCAGGCTTCACAACAATGAACCTGAGCGGTGTAGGGTGTCCAGATTTTGGATCACTAGTGTTGATGCCGACAACTGGAGAGCTAAATGTAAACTTCAGAGAGTATCACTCTTCTATCTCAAACCAACAAGCCCACGCTGGCTACTACTCTGCATTTATAGATAGATATGGAGTAAAAGCCGAGATGAGTGCAACCGAGCGTACAACCATTTCGCGATACACATTTGCTCAAGGTAGGGCAAACATACTATTTAATTTAGGACTTGGACTAACCAACGAGAGTGGCGCAGCACTTAAAATAGTATCTGATAGAGAGATTGAAGGGTATAGAATTATGGGAACATTCTGCTACACCGAGGCGCAATCAATCATACCTGTATATTTTGTTGTAAGGGTAAGCAAACCTATGAAAATCAACTACTGGAAACGTCAAGAGGAGCTTGAGGGCGCACGTAGTGAGTGGGATTCATATAGTGGAAAGTATAAAATTTACACTCGATACACTAGAGACATGGCCGGTAGCGATATAGGTGCAGCCTTTTCGTTTACAGCAACCGAAAATGAGGAGATTGTAGTTAGCATTGGTATTTCGCAAGTTAGCATCGAAAATGCACGCGAGAATCTAAATAAAGAGCAAGCATCAAAATCATTTGACAACATCAAGGATGAGGCGTTTGACAAATGGAATTCGCTTCTATCAAATGTTGAGGTTGAGGGAGGAACTTCTGACCAGAAAACCATCTTCTACACTGCTTTATACCACGCATTTCTCCATCCAAATATTCTCCAAGACTCAAATGGCGAATATCCAGCAATGGTAAGTGGCAAGACCACAAAATATAGAGGTGAGGGTAATCGCCTAACAATGTTCTCTCTATGGGATACATATCGTATTAACCCAGCTTTATATGCACTTATCAACCCAGCCCACCAGCGTAATGCTGTGGAGTCGTTGATGGCAATGTATCGCGAAAGTGGCAATCTTCCAAAATATGAGATAAGCTCTGAGGAGTTTCACGTAATGCAAGGCGACCCAGCAATTCCTTTCATAGTTGATAGCTATTTCAAAGGTTTATTAGAGGGGTTAAATGTAGAGGAGCTATACGATGCGATGTACAAAAACGCATTTACCGAGCAAGCAAACAATAGGGTTCGCCCAGATAACGATTTTTATGCAGAACATGGCTATGTGCCACTTCTTAAAAAGTATGACAATAGCGTTTCGCAAGCGTTAGAGTACTATATTGCCGATTGGGCACTAGCTCAAATGGCTAAATCGCTAGGTAAAGATGAAGATTACAAGGTGCTACTAAAACGCTCAATGGGATATAAAACCTATTTTGACCCAGAATACAAGCTTCTTCGTCCTGTATTAGAGGATGGTAGCTTTATGGAGGGATTCAATCCAGAGGAGGGTGAAAATTTTGAGCCAGTTAGCGGATTCCACGAGGGCACTTCATATAACTATTCATTCTACATTCCTCACGACATCGAAGGATTAATAAAACTTCATGGAGGTGGTAAGAAATTTGTACAAAATTTGGATGCTGTATTTAGCAAAGGCCACTTCGATATGTCAAATGAGCCAGACATGGGGTATCCTTTCTACTTTTCGTATGTTAAGGGTGAGGCTTGGAGAACTCAACATTATGTTGATGAGATGTTGAACAAATATTTCAAAAACGCTCCTAACGGACTCCCTGGCAATGATGATACTGGAACAATGTCGACATGGGGTGCTTTTGCAATGATGGGACTTTATCAAGCAGTGCCATCAAAAGATGAGTATGTAGTGTTTGTACCAAAATTTGACAAAATCACAATTGAGTTAGATTCAAATTTTTATAAAAATTCCACTCTAGTAATAGAGAAAGTGGGTAATGGCAAATATTTACAGAAAGTGGTAGCTGGCAACAGAACACTCTCAGAGCCAATTATCTCTCACAGTGAGTTAGTTAATTGTGGCAAATTGACGATTTATACTACAGATAAAAAATAATTGATTAATTTTGTGGCGGAAAACAGGTTTAATATTTAAAATTTAATATAATGAACAAAGTAATTTTAATGATTCTTGATGGTTGGGGAAATGGTAACAAAACTAAAAGTGATGCCATTTTTAGCTCAAACCCAGAATTTGTAAACTCATTACAAGAGAAATATCCAACATCTCAACTACTAACTTCTGGTGAGAATGTAGGTTTACCTGATGGTCAAATGGGAAACTCTGAGGTTGGACACCTTAACTTAGGTGCTGGTAGAGTGGTATATCAAGATTTAGTAAAAATCAATAAAGCTTGCGAAGATGGCTCGATTGCTGAAAATCCTGCTATCAAATCATCTTTTGAGTATGCTGCACAAAACGACAAAGCTCTTCACCTATTTGGTTTAATCTCTGATGGTGGTGTTCACTCTCTAGATAAGCATGTTTATAAATTGTGTGACACTGCCGCAGCTTATGGCGTTAAAAAAGTGTATGTTCACGCATTTACTGACGGACGCGACACCGACCCTAAAAGCGGTGCTGGATTTATAAAATCACTTGAAGAAAATATCGCTCCATCGGGTGCTCAACTTGCATCTATCTGCGGTCGTTTTTACGCAATGGATAGAGACAAACGTTGGGAACGCGTAAAAGAGGCTTACGATCTTCTTATCGAAGGTAAAGGCGAAAAAGCTACCTCTGGTTTTGATGCAATGCAAAAATCTTATGGTGAGGGGGTAACTGACGAGTTTGTGAAACCAGTAGTTATGGTTGACCAAAGCGGCAACCCACGCGGCTTAATTAGCGAAGGCGATGTAGTTTTCTCATTTAACTATCGCTCTGACCGTGCTCGCGAAATCACTATGGTATTGGCTGAACAAGATATGCCAGAACAAGGAATGAAAACTATCAAAGATATTAAATTCCTTACAATGACTCCTTATGATGAGGGTTTCAAAAATGTTACAGTAGTTTATGGCAAAGACAATATTATCAACACTCTAGGTGAGGTAATATCTGCAAATGGAGCTAAACAACTTCATATCGCTGAGACTGAAAAATATGCTCACGTTACATTCTTCTTTAATGGCGGTCGTGAAGAGCCTTACGAGGGTGAATCACGTATTCTTATTCCTTCACCAAAAGTTGCTACATACGATTTGCAACCAGAGATGAGCGTTTATGAGATTAAAGATGCGTTAGTTGCTGAGCTTAAGAAAGAGGAGGCTGCTTTTGTATGTCTTAACTTTGCTAATGGCGATATGATTGGCCATACAGGAATCTACGAAGCTATCAACAAAGCTGTTAAAGCGGTAGATGAGTGTGTTAAAGAGGTTGTAACTGTTGCGCAAGAGCATGGTTATAGCGTACTTATCACTGCTGACCACGGCAATGCTGACAACGCAATCAACGAGGATGGAACTCCTAACACTGCACACTCTCTTAATCCAGTGCCATTTATTGTGGTATCTGACCAAATTAAGAGCGTAGAGAATGGCGTTCTTGCTGATGTTGCTCCAACAATCTTAAAGATTATGGGAATAGAGCAACCTGCTGAGATGAGCGGTAAATCGTTAGTATAATTTAAATATTTTATTGTCCGATATGCGCCCAGAAGTGCATATCGGACTAATTTTCAAATAAGCCCCTTTATTTATGGTAATGCAACGTTCAATGACTGGCTACGGAAAGGGAGAGATAGTCGCAGAAAACAAGAAAATAAGCGTCGAAATACGCACCCTTAATAGCAAACAGCTAGACCTCTCTATAAAGATGCCTGGCATATATCGCAAAGACGAACTTACCGTTCGCCAGATGCTTGCAAACAAGGTTGTTAGAGGTAAGTGTGATGTGTATATATCGTGTGACAGCAGCGCTGTAACAGCTGGAAACACCATAAACAAAGAGATTTTTGACTCTTACTTCAATCAGATTAACGCGCTATGCTCACCTCACAATATTGAGCCAAAATCGCCTCAGATAATTGAGGCAATATTGCGTCTTCCAGACATTTTCTCATCGGAGAAACATGAGGCTAGCGAATCAGAAAATCAAGCATTGATGGCAGCAGTAGAGCAAGCAGCTGAGAATCTCGACATATTCCGCAAAAGAGAGGGTGAAGAGATGATGAAAGATATCCTACTTAGAGTTGATAATATTGCCGCTCTGCAAGACGATATTAAGAAATACGAGGGTGAGAGACGCATCACAGTTGAACAACGACTTAAAGAGAATCTCGAAAATCTTAAAGTTGACTACGACACATCTCGTTTCGAGCAAGAGCTAATCTACTATATCGAGAAATTTGATATAACCGAAGAGATGGTTAGGCTATCAAGTCATATTAGCCACTTTAGAGAGGTATGTAGCTCAGAGCAGATGTGCGGCAAGAAGATTGGGTTTATAACTCAAGAGCTAGGACGTGAGATCAACACAACAGGCTCAAAAGCTAACCACATGGAGATTCAAAAGATTGTGGTTGCAATGAAAGACGAACTAGAAAAAATTAAAGAACAGATTTTAAATATTTTATAGCTATCTAAGCATGAAGAAAGTAGTGATTTTTGCAGCCCCTTCTGGAAGTGGCAAATCAACAATAATAAACTCTTTACTTAAGGATTTCGACACACTAGAGTTTTCGATTTCAGCCACATCGCGTTCACCGCGAGGCCAGGAGGTTGATGGTAGAGAGTATTACTTTCTCTCACAAGAAGAGTTTAAAACTAAAGTTGATGCTGGCCAATTTATTGAGTGGGAAGAGGTTTACAGCGGAAGCTGCTACGGAACTCTTAGCCAAGAGCTAGAGCGAATATGGAAAAAAGGCAATGTGGTGGTTTTTGATATCGACGTAAAAGGAGCACTAAACATTAAGAAAATCTTAGGTGATAATGCTATGTCGATTTTTATCATGCCTCCATCAATCGAGGAGCTACGTGCGCGACTAGAGAGCCGAGCAACTGACACAAAAGAGGCTATCGAAAAACGTCTATCGAAAGCACAAGAAGAGATTTCATACAGCGAAAAGTTTGATAAGGTGGTGATTAACGACAACCTCAACCAAGCGATTGCTAACTGCGCAAAAATCATCTCCGACTACACAAAATAGAAGGGATAAAAGCGTTAAGATTATGCATATAGTTCTATACTTTGGATCATACAACCCAATACACAAAGCACACCTTAAAATAGCAGCTTACCTATCAGAGCAGAATGGTGTTGATGAGGTGTGGATGGTTGTATCGCCCCATAATCCCATGAAACCTATCGAAACTCTAGCCCCTGAAAACCATCGCTTAGAGATGGCACGTCAGGCGATAGTAGAGTGCAAAATTGAACATAAAGTTAAGGTTTGCGACATTGAATTTTCGCTTCCTAAACCCTCATACACCTACCAAACATTAAAACTTCTACGTGAGAAATATCCACATCACACATTCTCTATGTTGATTGGCTCTGACAATCTTTCGCTTCTAAACAAGTGGAAGTGCAGTGAGGTGATAATCTCCACAACAAAAATTTATGTCTACCCTCGAAATGGATATAGTTGTGAGGTTCTAGAGGAGAATGGTGCAAACTTTGAGGTGTTAAATGGTGCTTGCCTGATGGATATTAGCTCCACCGAAATTAGAGATAATCATCAATGTGACAATATTATAGAAACAACTAAAAAATACATCAAAGAACATGATCTCTATAGAAGAAACCCTTAAAGAACTTAGCGAATCAATCAAAAGAGAGCCTAACGATTGCAAATTACGCCTACAAAGAGCAATAATGTACTACAAAATGTCTCAACTCCATAATGCCTATAACGACATTGCCGAAGTGCTACGTTTAGAACCTGATAACTCTACAGCACTCCACTACAGCAAGCTTTTAGAGATGGTAATGAACTTTGAATACCGAGAAAACTATAATGTATAGAGAGTGTGAAAGCAACTAATTTTCATTTTTTTTTGCAATTTCAAACAACTTTTATAACTTTGTGGAGAACAAAAAGATAAGTTTTGCTTTATTGAAGGGCAAGACAATTAATGAATAGTATTAAAATTTATATCTTATGAGTGAAGAATTTGAGGATTACGAATACGAAGATGCTCCTAGTGGTGATAATGCCATAAAGGGATATCGAATAATGTTAGGTGTGTTAATAGTACTTCTTATAGCATTAGGAATTCAATACTACCGCCAAACTAACATGCTTAGAGGCAGCGAAAGAGAGTTATCAATAGAAAGAGACACTCTTAAAAATCGCATTGCCGACCTTCTTGTTGATTTTGATCAGATAAAATTTGACAACGACACTCTTAACCAAAACATGCTTACTGAGCGTAAAAAAGTGGATTCACTTATGACTCGCTTAACTAAAGAGCGTCAATGGAACTATGCTAAAGTTAAAGAGTACGAAAAAGAGCTAGGAACATTAAGAACAATAATGAAAGGTTATGTTCATAAAATCGACTCTCTTGATCGTGAAAACACTAAGCTAGCAAAAGAGAACATAGCATATCGCAAACAGGTTAGCTCTACAACTCTGCGTGCAAACATGGCAGAAGAGGCAAACCAAGAGCTTAAATCTAAAATCAGAGAGGGTGCTATTGTTAAGGCAAGAGAGATTACACTTGTTGCTCTAAATGACAAGAGCAAAGAGGTGTCGCGTGCATCTCGCGCAACAATGCTCCGTGTAGATTGTGTGTTAAGTGCAAACACTATTACCGTACCTGGAGAGAGAGCTATTTACTTTAGAATTATCGATGCATCTGGCGCAGTTTTAACTGATAGCAACAGCCTACTATTTGAATTTGAGGGAGAAAAAATACAATCAACTAATCTTCGTGAAGTTGACTATCAAAGCGAAGATCTACCTGTTAGTACCGTATATAGAGGTTCTGTTAAAGATGGTACATACGTAGTTCAAGTTTATATGGATGGATACATGATTGGTAGCAACGAAATTATATTAAGATAAACAGATATTATCACCTCTACAAGGTGTAGTTTCCACCAATATGGGAGCGTCAATGATTATTTTTAAGTAGGTTGATTTAACCAAACGATAGAATACTCAATGACGCTCTTTTTTACACTACAAAACAAATAACCAAAATAGAATGAAAAAATCACTACTGCTACTACCAGTAATATCATCATCAATATTTAGCGCATCAGCTGACAACAACAACAAGTCGCGCCCCAATATTATAATTATCCTAGCGGACGATTTGGGCTTTGGCGACGTAAGCGCAAATGGGAGTAGCACAATTTCAACCCCAGGTTTTGACAGAATAGCAAACGAAGGTTTAACTCTCAACAATGGCTACTGCGCCTCTGCTACTAGCACGCCCAGCCGTTACGCTCTACTAACTGGTGAGAATCCGTGGAGAGTAAACGCTCTAGTTTTGCCTGGCAACGCGCCTCTTATTATAAATACTCAAGAGATGACTCTTCCAAAGATGCTAAAAGAGGCATCTTACACTACTGGTGCAGTGGGTAAATGGCATTTGGGCTTAGGAGCAGGCAATCCCGACTGGAATTCTCACATCACTCCTGGATTAGAGGAGGTCGGATTTGACTATTCGTATATTATTGCCGCTACAAACGACCGTGTTCCAACAGTATATGTAAAGAATGGAAATGTAGACAATCTTGATCCTAACGACCCAATAGAGGTTAGCTACGTTAAAAATTTTGAAGGACAACCTACTGGTGCTAATAACCCTGAGCTGTTAAAGATGCACCCTAGCCATGGTCACAACAACTCAATCACAAATGAAATTCCACGTATTGGATATATGAAAGGGGGAGAATCGGCACTGTGGGTAGATGAAACAATGGCAGATGTCTTGCTTCTAGAGGCTAAAAATTTCATAACCGACAATCAAGAAGCTCCATTTTTCTTATATTATGGACTCCACCAACCTCATGTGCCACGAGTTCCAAACTCTAGATTTGTTGGTAAATCAGGAATGGGCGCGCGCGGAGATGCAATTTTAGAGGCTGACTATTGTGTTGGGGAGCTACTCAACCATCTTGACTCTCTAGGATTGGCAGATAACACTTTAATAATATTTTCGAGCGATAACGGCCCTGTATATGACGATGGATATGTAGATGAGGCTTACGAACTACTCGGCGACCATAAACCAACTGGCCCTTATCGTGGTGGCAAATATAGCTCATACGATGCTGGAACACATGTTCCGCTATTTGTAAAGTGGCCTAACGTAATCAAAGCTGGCAAGCAGAGCAATGCCATATTTGGACAGATTGATATTATAACTTCACTTGCAGCTCTTGTAGGGGTAGATGTTGAGCTTGAAGATAGCGAAAATCACCTTAGTGTACTGCTCGGAAAAGAGAAAAAAGGTGGACGTGAAAACTTGATTTTAGAAGCTCCTGGCAACAATTTAATCCTACGACAAGGCGATTGGGTGTATATTCCTCCAATGGATAAAGCAGGATATTCGGTAGACAATATCGAAGGTGGACGAATGAATGAAGCTCAGCTTTTTAATGTTAAAAAAGACCCAGGACAACAAAACAATATTGCAGCCAAATATCCTGAAAAGGTTGAAGAGATGAATAAAATAATAGAACAATACAAATAATAGCTTTAAAAGAGTAGTAACATTATGCAAAAAAAATATTTTTTACTTCCGTCAACTATGTTGATGTCGCTAGGAGCGTTTGCTCAACAGAGCGACAAACCAATGAATATTCTATATATCATGAGTGATGATCACTCATATCAAACGATAAGCGCCTATGACGATAGATTTATTGAGACTCCCAATATCGACAGAATAGCTAATGAGGGTGTTCTGTTTGCCAATAGTTTTGTTGCTAACTCAATTAGTGGACCTAGCCGCGCCTGCATGCTAACAGGCAAGCATAGCCACGCTAATGGGTTTATGACCAACGAAGGATCGATATTTGATGGATCGCAACAAACCTATCCTAAGCTACTTCAAAAAGCTGGATATGAGACTGCGATTGTTGGTAAATGGCATTTGAATTCTGCACCTACTGGATTTGATTATTCAGAAATTCTTATTGGGCAAGGAATATACTACAATGCGCCATTTATACTCAATGGCACACAGGTAGCATCGCATGGCTACGCAACTGACGTAACAACTGAGCGCGGCATCGAATATCTAGAGTCAATACGTGACAAAGACAAACCATTCTGCCTACTACTTCACCACAAAGCTCCTCACAGAACATGGATGCCTGACACTACTGACCTGCATCTATTCAAGGATGAGTATTTTGAACTACCTGACAATTTCTACGATAATTACGAAAATCGTCAGGCTGCTAAAGAGCAAGAGATGAGCATTGACAAGGATATGTGTTTAGTATATGATCTTAAACTTGCCGACAAAGAGAACGAAATCCACTCTGACAAGTACGAATCGTATGGTCGTTCGATGTACAACACCATGAACGAAGAGCAAAAAGCGGCATGGGATAAACATTACGATGTGGTTATTCAAAAGTTCAAAGATGCAAATCTCTCAGGTAAAGAGCTTGCCGAGTGGAAATATCAACAATACATGAGAGACTATCTTCGCACTGTAACATCGCTTGATCGTAATATTGGTAAGATTTTAGACTACCTCGAAGAGGAGGGATTACTTGAGAATACAATTGTAGTATACACCTCAGACCAAGGTTTCTACATGGGTGAACACGGCTGGTTTGACAAACGATTTATGTATGAGGAGTCATTCCGCACACCTCTGCTGATAAGATATCCTGGGGGCAAAAAGGGAGTAGTTAAAGAGCTAGTTCAAAATATTGACTACGCCCCAACAATCCTAGATATAGCTGGAGTGGAAATTCCTGAAGATATTCAAGGCGTATCATTGTTGCCTCTTTTGGAGGGTAATCATCCAAAAGATTGGCGCACATCGCTATATTATCACTACTACGAATATCCAGCTGAGCACTCTGTAAAACGCCACTACGGAGTTAGAACAGAGAGATACAAGCTGATTCACTACTACAACGACATAGACACATGGGAGCTATTTGACCTCAAAAAAGATCCTAGCGAAATGAATAATATCTATGGTCAACCAAAAACAGAGAAGATTACAGCTCAGCTAAAATCTGAACTAAATAGACTTAGAGAGGAGTATAAGGTAACCGAAGAGTAACAATAAACTCCATTTCACACGGGAAATTTAGCATTTCACCAATGCTATATATTAACATAAATAAGAATAGTGTAAATTTGTTCATATCAATAACATTTTACACTATTCCTATTTTTATGAGAAATTACATCAAAGAAGTTATGGTAACTAAGACCATATGCTTAGCCTCATTAACTGTGGCTCTATCACTAACCTTTGCGGGATGTAAAGGACAGCTTAGCTATCCTCAGGTAGCAACTGGACAGATAATACTTTATGATGCTGACGGTGCAGTTGCCGAGAATATAAACCCTGGTGATGCTCTATATGGCCAAGATGCTCACTATCTTGCAGGTGCTGCAATGAGCTACAAAAACAACGGCGATGGTACAATTACCGACCTTAATACTGGGCTTACGTGGCAGATGATTCCAGTAAACCAAGGATTTAGCTGGCAAGATGCCTATGATTATTGCGAAAATCTAGAACTTGCAGGATATGACGATTGGAGAATGCCATCTGCAAAAGAGCTATTCTCTATCAGCGATTTCAGCACTGGTTGGCCTTATATCAACCAAGACTACTTTGAGCTTATTAACAATAACCGTATTGGCAAAGACGAACAATATTGGACAAACAACCTATATGTTGGATCAATAGCACAAGGAGGTAATAATAGCGCTTTTGGCGTAAATCATGGAACTGGACACATAAAAGCCTACTCTGCTGGAAACTCTAGAGGAGGAGGCCAAAGACAACAAGGAGAAGGCGAAAGCAAAGGTGACAGCAAAGAGAGAAGCGGCCAAAGCGCACAAAGTGGCCAAAGCGGACAAAGACAACAAGGAGAACAAGCTAGCCAAGGTGAAAAACCACAATCTAGCCGTAGTCAAGGACAAAGCCAAGGTCAAGGTGAGAGTCAAGGCCAACAAGCTAAATCACC
>JAWXTQ010000003.1:0-35044 GCA_044433405.1 Rikenellaceae bacterium | reverse complement strand
ATTTAGAGAGTCGCCCACTATTTGCTTTAAAAACCAATCTTCTATTTGATGCTTTTACTCTCATAAATTTCGAGGTTGAAGTGCCAATAAAAAAACGATGGTCGATTGCTGCTGAGTTAATATACCCGTGGTGGACATGGGATAATGGAGAGTTAGATAGCAAACGCCATCGCATTCAACTTCTAAATGGGAACTTAGAGGGAAGATATTGGTTTGGTGAACGAGAGAATTTAACAGTGTTGACAGGTTGGTTTGCAGGAGTGTATGCTGGAGGAGGGCTATACGACTTTGAGTATAATAAGAAAGGGTATCAGGGAGAGTTTTTTGTGGCAGCTGGATTGAGCGGCGGTTATTCACACACCATCAACAAAAGCAAGAGCCTTAGATTAGAATATTCTCTTGGAATTGGATATATGCAGACTAACTATAGATATTACCAAACCGATTGTTATTTTTACGATAGCTGGCATCCTGTGATACATAGCGAAAATAGATATACGTGGCTTGGCCCTACGCGATTAAAAGTCTCACTATCTTGGCTATTAGCGACTAAATAGTCTTTATATATTTTCCTAATAAAATAGTTTTTACATTGAATTATATTTATTAAAGCATGATAAACAAACAAAAAACATATGACATCAATAATAAGATACACAATAGGAGTCTTGTTGTTATGGGCAATAGGCTCATGTAAACGACAAACTTTAGAGCACTTTCACTACTCTGAGGCTGAAGTTCCCATCACAATTGATTGGTCGCAATCGCAGTTACCTGATAATTATGTTGAGAATATCTCTATCTATTTCTATTCGAAAGAGGGGGGATTACCATATATCACTATCACGGGACAGATTGACTCAACAGCTGTTACGCTGCCAGTTGGCTACTACTCTGTGATTATATTTAATGATGCAATAGGCAATATTGGTGGTACAAATTTCAATGACGATGATTATTACTCTCTATTTAGTGCCAATACTATTGCTGATACTTTGAGTAGTGACTCCTACTATGAGCTTCAAGATGGCGATATGATTATTGAGGAGCACCATAAGATGGCAGTGTGGCAAATTGACGAATTTGCTGTTACTACCGATGCTCCAATGTGTAGCTGCATAGCGGAAGGATATGACGACGAGTCGCTCTATAGCACTGCTACTCAGCCCCTACTAAATATTCAACCAATGCCAATCACTGCTACAAATACGATAAATGTTAGAGTGATAAATCTAATAAACGCCTCCTCAATAGAGGGAGCATTGATTGGCTCAGCAAGCGGAGCATATCTTGCAACCAATTCTCGCATTTCTACGCTCGAAGGGAGTAATGTTTATCTTTTTGATTTTACCAGTCGAACGTATGACACCGACTCTGAGGATGGGATTATTAGCGCAGAGGTTATAACATTTGGGAAACAGCCCACATCCGATGCTTCCTATCAATTGGAGCTAAATATAATATTGGCTAGTGGAGTATTGGCTAGTTTCGAATATGATGTAACCGAGCAGGTTATTAACTCTGATGAGTTAAACATAGTCATAGATCTTACTGACCAAGAGAATCAAGTAGAACTACCTGAGCTTGCAACGTCGAGCTTTGGTGTTGACGATTGGGGAGATGGAAATCATTTTGAGCTATTATAGAGTCTCTATTGGCTTTTTTAGGAGATTTGACTTTAACTAATTATTCATTTTTAATTCTTTTCATTATGAAAAAATTTTTTACTTCCGCACTGCTATTAGCAGTTGCATTGAGCAGTTGCTCAAAAGATGTAATCACCAATGAGGTGATTACCAGCAGCGACGATGGCATCGTTACTATTAATGTTACAGCCGCAAAGACTAGAGGTGTAGATATCACTACAACAGCTCTAGAGAATTCAGAATCAGGAGTAAAACTTCACATTATCGACAGTGGTAGTGATGATGCTTTAACAAATGATGCTTACGATTTTACGGCTAGTTCTTCAGATTGGAGTCAAACAAGCGAAACCACACTAAAATGGAGCGACATTGATTTTCCATCTAACTTCTATTCAATGCATGATGGTACATCGCAGAGTTTGAGTGTGGGTAACGGAGAGGCAACGTTGAGTTATACCGTTACAGGAAACTCTACAGACCACAAAGACTTGGTTTACCATGCAAGTACTCTAAGCTCAATACCGTCAGGTGGTACAATCAATGTGTTCCATAAACACGCACTCTCAAAAATTAATTTTTATGCAGGAACAGGAGGAAACAAAGCCTATATTGCAAAAGTTAGTTTAGTAAATGTTGACGGCGAGGGTGAGGTTACTATCAAACCAGTTGATTCTAGCGAGCTATCTACAGCAAGTGGAGTTTCATGGGATAATGGCGCATCTAATAATAATACCTTCTTATACTATGCTATTGAGACCACTATACCAACGGCTCTACAATCGACAGTTACTACCTCTGCAACAACAAATCCAATTGTTACTTCTGACGCTTCTGCACCTCTAATGATATTGCCACAAGAGACAACGGGTGCAACAGCTGCTCAAATTGCAACCGCAGCAGGTATTAGCGCAATTACTGGGTCATATATTGAGGTGATTTACTACCTTACTGACTCTCTAGACACTCCGCTTGTTGGCTATTCGGCAGTCTCTATACTTTCAGATGCCAACACCTATATTAATGAGGATCAAACTAAAACACTCTATGTAAAAGCTGCGTTTCCACTAACTGCCGACTTTGATGCTAACTATGAATATAATATCACGTTAGGTTTAGGTATGAGTGGCTCTACTGGTGGATTGCTAATAACTGATAATTATGTTGATAAGGGAGGCAATAATATCACCTTAACTAAAAAGGATACATCCACCTCTACCACACCTACAATTCCAGAGATAGATACTGGTGATGAGATATTGGGTGATGGTGATGATGATATTGATATAGTTGTAAGTGTAAATAGCTGGGATGCTGGGGATGATAGTTCTTTAGATTAACCGCTTAGCTTTGCTTTGCAGAGCGACTTCCACCGCATGAGCTAGGGCTCATGCCTATAGTAATAGATTTTTATCTATTTGGGTTCACACCTGACGGTGTGGCACATGAGATAAAAATCTATTACTTTTTTTGGACGAGCTAAAAAGAATAAATTATTTATTTTAAATTAGTTTGCGTATATTTGTGCGTTTTTAACAAGAACTATATTTAGATGAGAGATATAAATTGTTTAATAGAGAAGATTAATACTCTAAAAAAGGAGAAAAACTGTGTGATTTTATCGCACTATTACACTAGAGATGAGGTGCAAATGGTTGCGGATTTTGTTGGTGACTCTTTAGCACTAGCTAGAGCTGCACAAAACACTACTGCTGATATCATTCTATTTGCAGGAGTCCACTTTATGGCTGAGACAGCTAAAATTTTATCGCCAGATAAGATGGTTTTACTCCCTGATTTAGAAGCCTCTTGTTCGCTTGCAGACTCTTGTAATGCTGAAGATTTAGAAAAAATGAAGCTTGAGTATCCTGACCATGTAGTTGTCTCGTATGTCAACACCACATGTGCTGTAAAATCTTTAACAGACGTGGTTTGTACCTCTAGCAATGCTATTGAGGTAATTAATTCAATCCCTGAGAATCAAGGTATTATTTTTGCTCCTGACAGAAACCTTGGGAGTTATATTAAATCTACTACTGGTCGAGAGAATATAGTTGTTTGGGATGGTGCTTGTCATGTTCATGAGCGTTTTTCGCTCGAGAAGCTTTTAGAGCTCAAAAAAGAGCACCCAAACGCTAAAGTGTTGACACACCCTGAGTGCAAAAAGCCACTGTTGTTAGTCTCTGACCATGTTGGCTCAACGGCAGCACTTCTCGATTATGCAACAAAAAGTGATAGCACAGAGTTTATCGTAGCAACTGAGCCTGGTATAATCTACCAGATGCGTCTCTCGTCACCAGATAAGAATTTTTATGCCGTTCCTCCTAGTGATAGCAATTGCGCTTGCAATGATTGCAGCTACATGAAGCTAGTTACGCTAGAGAAGATATATGATTCGCTAGTTGAAGAGAAACATCAAATAGAGATTGACGAGCAGGTGCGAAAGAGCGCGGAGAAGTCGATATTAAGAATGCTAGAAATAAAATAAGTTTCAAATGAAAGTAACAGTAAACGATAGAGAGGTTGAGTTTGAAGGCAAAACTTTAGCTGACTTGCTAAGACACATCAACTTTGGTGATGGTGGCAATGCAATAGCCGTTGGTAATTTCATCATCGAAAGGTCAAAAAGAGAAGAATATCACCTAAAAGAGGGCGATATTATCACAATCATCGTTGCCACACATGGTGGATAAAAAGAGTAGAGAGCTAATCCTGATTACCCCTGAGATTATTTATGATGATGAGATTATTGTATTGCAACACGTAGTCTCAAAGGGAGGAATTGTTCATATTCGTAAACCACACGCTGACAAAGAGATGGTTACAGAGTTTTGTGAAACCCTCTCTGCCCTGAGAGAAAATCTCTCCATACACTATCACCATGATATTGCTACCAAGCAACGCTTTGCGCGCTCTCACATATCGGTTGACCAAATTAGCAATTGCAGCTCCTTTGAAGGTAAGTTGAGTTGCTCTTGCCACTCAGTAGAGGAGGCTAACGAGTTAGAGCAGTCGCGTATTGACTACTATTTCATTAGCCCAATATTTGACAGCATATCAAAACATGGCTATAAGTCGAAGTTTAGCCCTGAGCAGATTGCTAATATTGCCACTTCAAAACCTAAGAGTGTTGCGCTGGGTGGTGTCTCTATTGATAATATCAGCTCACTAAGCAGCTTTAATGGCATCGCTCTTTTAGGGGCAGTCTGGTGTATTGAAGATGGGAAACTAAATGTCGAAAAGTCTATTGAGCAATATGATCAGATAAACAACAAATTCAGAAATTGTTAACCACTACCAAAATGAAATCAATTAGCAAAATTCAATATATCACACAAGCTAAAAGCACACAGCAGATAATCGAGGAGGTAGAGAATGTGTTGTGTGGCGGTTGCAAGTGGATTCAACTACGTATGAAAGAGAGTGAGATTAGCGAGATCACCAAAACTGCCACCATACTCAAAGAGTTATGTGCCACTCATAATGCCATATTTCTTATCAACGATAGCATTGAGGTGTGTAAAAGTGTCGATGCAGATGGCGTACATCTTGGAAAGATGGATGTTTCAACCCAGCAAGCACGCGCAGAACTTGGCTTTGACAAGATTATAGGACGTACAGCAAACACCCTTGAAGATATTATAGCTCTAGAGAGTGAAGCTATAGATTACATTGGCCTAGGCCCATTACGCTTCACAACAACAAAGAAACTACTTAGTCCAACAATAGGAATAGAGGGGTATCAACAAATATTCCAACAATATAAACCAAAATTTCCAATAGTTGCCGTAGGCTCAGTTACATTAGACGATATTCAACCGCTACTAGATGCAGGACTACATGGCGCAGCAATCTCAGGTGCAATATTCCATGCCACTGATCCAATTGCCGCAACCAAGGAGTTTATGGAATTAGCGGAGGTTTAATTTGCTTTACTTAGCGATTTTCACCGCTGTACAAACACAATACAAACAGTCGCCAGAGAAAAACAACAAAACAACCTAAATCTCGACCATCGCGAAGCCACACACTTTCCTACATGAGAATACCCAGCGAACGCTAGTGAGCCCGAGGAGCGTAAGCGACGAGGAGTTCTTGCCAGCAAGGGGCATTCATGGAGCATTTTTGAATGGTTAGCTTTAGCTAAGCTTTTAAAAATGGTTCAGGGATGTCACATGCGAGCTTCTTGTGAAAGAAGCGTCAACAACAGTTCTTCCTCTTATCTTAATAGGCTTTGGTACGACTCGGCTTTCACTTTTTGGCGTAGCCAAAAATAGGAATAGGTTTTTATTTCGTTGCCATGCCTTAGGCATGAAGCATAAGAAATAAAAATCTATTCCTACAAGCGTGAGCTTTAGCTCATGCGGTGAAAACCGCCCAACACAACACAACACAACACAACACAACACAAACCTCGACCATCGCGAAGCAATAAACAAAATAATATTGCATATTAATATTTTTTAACTATCTTTGTGGGCTGAAACAACCGCAGTTAAGGCAGTTACAAAGTAATAACTGACAACTTCGGACTAATTGAAAGGAGATTAAAGTTACTAGTATTAAGATAGTTAGATTCTAAATACATATTCCCTTGACCATGTTAAGGATTGTGCGAATTGACCGAGTCAATATCGCTAGTAATTGGTGCAACTCCAAAATTTAAGTTGTAAAAAATAATAATTTAATAAAATATTAAAAATTTACGGTAATGATAATAATGCCAATCAAAGAGGGAGAAAACATCGAAAGAGCCCTTAAAAAATTTAAAAGAAAATTTGAAAAAACAGGTGTAATGAAAGAACTTCGCGCACGCCAACAGTTTACTAAACCATCTGTAACTGGTCGCAAACAGAAGCTTAAAGCTATCTACGTGAAACAACTTCAATGCCAAGAAGAAGAGTAGTAGTTACACACTAACAAAAAGTTTAAGGTGATAGAATCATTTCTAAAATATCTATTAGCCGAAAAGCAATATTCAAAACTGACAATATCCTCTTATAGAGGGGATATTAGTCAGTTTTGCCTATTTATAGGACAATCTATAGAAGAGATAAACCTAGAGGAGATAACCCACAAGGAGGTACGCTCGTTTATCATGAATCTAAACGAGCAGGGAGTAAACATAAAATCTATTAATCGCAAAATATCCTCCCTAAAAACGCTATACAAATACCTCTATATCAGAGGATATGTAACATCAAATCCAACCCTAAAAATAACCTCCCTAAAAGGAGAAAAGAGATTGCCTCATTTTGTTAACAAAAAGAGCATGGATAGCTTATTAACGCAATGTTTGGATGATTCGTCAGAGCTATCATTAGAGCGCGACCGCTGCATAATCACGCTATTCTACACAACTGGTATGCGACTATCAGAACTCGTGGAGCTAAACAACGAAAGTTTTAACACTAGCAATAGAGAAATTATAGTAAAGGGTAAAGGAAACAAACAGAGACTAATCCCTCTATGCAAAATAGCCCACAACAAACTCTCTAACTACCTTAATATAAGAGATGAAGCTCTCTGCTCTACTCTGCCAGAAGATCCACTGCTACTAAACGACAACAACAAAAGAGTTTCGCGCAGTTACGTATATAGAATGATAAATTCAACCCTAAAAACCCTAGGTGTAGATGGCAAATGCTCACCCCACGTACTACGTCACAGCTTTGCAACCCATCTACTGGGAGCAGGAGTAGGCATAGAGAGCGTAAAAGAGCTTCTAGGCCACGCAAGCCTAGCAACCACCCAAATATACGCACATAATTCCATCGAACAGCTAATCGAAATAAGAGATAAGCATTTCCCTGAAAGTTAAAATATAAGGTGATAACAACTTGATTTAGTTTGGCTTAATTTAGTCTGGTGTTAATCATCATTCTTATTCTTATGTTCGACTATCGCGAAGCCATACAATATTTACATGAGAATACCCAGCGAACGAAAGTGAGCCCGAGGAGCGAAAGCGACGAAGGTTTTCTTGTCAGCAGGGGGCATTCATGGAGCAATTTTAGATGGTTGGCGTTAGCCAAGCTTCTAAAATTGGTTCAGGGATGTCCATCGCGTGCTTCTTTTGAAAAGAAGCATAGGCCTCTTCTTCTTTTTTTGATAGGCTGTGGTACGCTTCGGCTTTCACTTTTTGGCGTAGCCAAAAATAGTAATAGATTTTTATTTCGTTACCATACCGTAGGTATGAGTATAAGAAATAAAAACCTATTACTACAAGCATATGCGGTGAAAGCCGCTAAAGGAGTAAAACCGCTAAGCAAAACCGCTAAGCAAAACCGCCAAAAACAGCAAACTAAGCGTTATTCTCTAGGAAATTTACTAGATCACCAACCGTATTTATTTTGAATAATTGGTTATCTGGAATTTCTACATCGAAACGTTCTTCAACCTCTACGATTGACTCTACTAACTGCAATGAGTTAAGCGATAAATCGTTTTGGAATGATGTTGATGCTGTAATCTCCTCTATTGCTATGTTGCATTTCTCAGAGACGATATCAGCCACTTGTTTAAAAAATTTACTTTTGTTTTCCATTTATTTTATCTCTTTTAATTTTTTTAGTTGTAGTTTTTTCAAACTCATTATCACGATAACCTATATAAGCAATACGTTTGTAATATGGTAAACTACTATTAATTTTATCTATTTCTTCTTCTATAACTTTTTTGTACTCTGTGATATTGTTGTTCTCAACTTTTTCCATATCAGGGTAAATCTCTACAGCGATTGCAGTCTCTTCTCCGTTTTCTCCTTCAAGCGAGTAAACTACCGCCTCCTTAACGAGATCAATACGGTACATCAACAACTCTAGCTCTTCAGGATAGATATTTTTACCATTTTTAAGGACAATAAGGTTTTTAACCCTACCTGTCACATACAACATTCCTTGCTTATCGAAACGGCCGATATCTCCAGTACCAAACCATCCATCTCTCATTACAGCAGCTGTAGCTTCAGGATTTTTATAGTAACCTAACATTACGTTTGTTCCTTTAGCCATAATTTCGCCCTCTCCTTTTTCGTCAGGATTGTCGATTTTTACCTCATTACAGCTTCCTGGACGACCACATGAGTCCATTTTCTTTCTGTTTTGGTCACAGTTGCCACTAATCAATGGTGAGCATTCTGTAATTCCATAACCGATGTTAAAATTAAATCCAAAATCAACATAGCTTCTAGCAATATCTGGATCTATTGGAGCTCCTCCGCAGAAGATATTTATAACTCTACCACCAAGTGCCGCGTGAACCTCTTTAAACACTTTCTTTCTGATATCTATACCAAATTTCATCAAGAATGCAGTCACAGTTATCATTCTCTTAACCAATTTCTCTTTACCGCTATTGCGGATATTATTCCAAATAGAGTTGTGGAGAGTTTCTGCAATAAGAGGAACAATCACCAAGTCGGTAGGTGAAAATATTTTAAGATTTTGACTAATATATTTTATACTATTATTAATAGCATTAGCACTACCGTTAGCCATAAAGAATAGCGTACCTAACACAAATTCGTAGGTGTGGTGCATAGGAAGTAGCGAGAATTTACAATCTCCCACCTCAGCTAGTTCAAAACAACACTTAACATCAGAGATAAGATTTGTGTGTGAAAGCATAACTCCTTTGCTCATGCCTGTAGTTCCAGATGTGTATACAATACAAGACATATTATCATTAACGATTGGCACACTACAACATTTATCGAGATAATCTTCACTAGTGTAGCCCTCTATTAGAGCCTGAGTTGAGATTTCTGTAAGTTTGCTAGTAGGCTTATCAAAGATTATCACCTCTAACGACAATTCACTCTTCACTCTCTCTATAACATCGCTATATGAGTTGGCAAAAAGCATCATTTCAGAATCTGAGCTTTTAACTACATTTAAGATATCATCCTCTGGCAACTCTTTATCAACAGGAACTAAAATGTTTCCTGAAGAGCACACTGCTAGCGCAGTTACTAACCACTGATAACTATTCTCACCAATCATTGCTATATGCTTTCCTCCACTATAGCCTCTATCAATTAGGGATGCCCCTAGTTTTAAAATATCAGTTGTGAATTTTTCGTATGAAATTTTATCATATCCTGTTTTATTCCTCAAAAAGAAAGCTGGACGATTAGAAAAGTTAGCACGAGAATATAGTACTACCTCTCTAATGTTGTTGTAATCATTCATAGTTTTTACAATTAGTTTCATGCGACAAATGTAGCTATAAATTTCTATACAATTTGCATTTTAACGAAAAAACAGCTTTTTTTGTACTCTTTATTTATAAATACACTACGCATGAGAACAAAATTTCAAGGTACAATATATGAGGTGAATGTGCGCCAATACACCCCAGAGGGGACATTTAGGGCATTTCTACCACACATTGACAGACTAAAAGAGATGGGTATTGAAACTTTATGGTTTATGCCAATATACCCAATTGGCAAAATTAATAGAAAAGGAAGTTTAGGCAGCTACTACTCAATATCTGATTATAAAGGGGTAAATCCTGAGTTTGGCGATGCCTCCGATTTCCGTGCAATCATAGATAAAGCCCACTCGTTAGGGATGAATGTAATCCTTGACATGGTTGCCAATCACACAGCATGGGATAATAAGTGGTTGGAGCAAAATCACATATTTTGGTATGAAAGAAACGACCAAGGCGAGGTTCTCTCTCCTTTTGATTGGAGCGACACTGCTAAACTAAACTACAAAAGCCCCCCTATGCGTGCAGCAATGATTGATGCAATGATATTCTGGATTACAGAGTTTCAAATTGATGGCTTTAGACAAGATATGGCAGGCCTAGTACCTCTAGATTTTTGGAAGGAGGCTATCGCTCAAGTGCGAAGTGTGAAACCTGACACCTATTTCTTAGGTGAGGTTGACGATGCAGCCTTTCATCAGCCAAACATGTTTAACTCTACATACAGCTGGGAGTTGTGCCACATCTTAGAGTATATCGCACAAGGTGATTTTGGTGCTAACCGACTTAGAGATAGAATATCTTACGAAAAAACAATATTCCCTAAAGAGGCAGGAAGATTGCTTTTCACCTCAAACCACGACGAAAACTCATGGAGCGGCAGCGAATTTGAGCGGTTAGGCGATGCAGCTATGACAATGGCAGCACTTACATTTGTACTAGATGGTGTACCTTTAATATATAGCGGTCAGGAAGCTGGCAACAAAAAGAGATTAGAGTTTTTCGAAAAAGATTTAATCAATTGGGATGAGCTAGCTAAGTACACATGTTTCTACCGCGAATTAAACAATTTGCGAAACAACATCTCAGCTCTCAAACCTTATGGGCAAGGAGGTGAAATAAAGCATATCAATAATTCACAGCCAGAAAATATCCTATCATTCAAAAGAGTTGATGCAGATAGCTCGGTAATTGCAATTTTCAATCTAACGCCTTACCATGTGCAACCTGCATTCTACGATGATATATATAACGGAGAGTGGAATAAGCTATTCAATCAAAAACAAGAGTTGTTTAGCGGCCAGTACGATCCATTTGGACCTTGGGAGTTCAAAATCTACTATCGTTAGCGGGGTTGAGTTGAGTGGGTTTGTCGGTTGAGTCGGTTGGGTCGGTTGAGTCGGTTGGATCGGTTGAGCGGCTTTCACTTACATGAGCTAAAGCTCATGCCTTGTAGGAATAGGTTTTTATTTCGTTGCCATGCCATAGGCATGAAGCATAAGAAATAAGAATTTATTGCTACAAGCGTGAGCTGAAGCTCATGCGGTGAAAGCCGCTAACTAAGCAAAACCGCCAGACCACCCTAACCACCTAACTCTCTCTCGATAATTCTAGGGAAATGCTCCATCTCTAGCTCTCTAACTTTCAAGGCTAGGGTATGTGCGGTATCATTTTTGTCAACAAGGCACTTTGCTTGGAAAATTATCGCACCTGAATCGAACTTTTCATTTACATGATGTATGGTTATTCCTGACTCCTTTTCACCTACCTCAATTACAGCCTTATGAACAGCGTCGCCATACATTCCTTTCCCACCAAATTTAGGCAATAGTGATGGATGGATGTTGATGATTCTACCTCTGTACTTTTCAACCAACCTTGGTGGCATTAAAAGTAAAAAACCTGCCAAAACTAGTATATCAATTTCATTATCTTCAAGCAACTGGTCGACCTTTGTTGTTTCGCGCAACTCGGTTGGAGAAAAAATGAACGACTCTACTGAAAGTTTTTCTGCTTTTTTAATTACCAATGACTCTTTTTTATTTGATAAAATAAGTGCCACTTTTGCAATTTTTGAGCCACTAAAGTAAGAAATTATGTTTTCTGCATTAGTTCCTGTTCCTGATGCGAATATTGCTATTTTATTCATAATGAGTATTTTGTGTTATTTTAATACTGTTTTAGTAAAAAAAAATGTTACTTTTTTTGCAAATTTAAACTAAAATAATTTAACTTTGCAAAAACAATGTGGTCATCTTTGTAATAAAGATGACAATTTTTTAACCTTAAAAACATTACAATTATGTCAGAAATTTCTTCTAAAATTGTAGAGATTATTGTAGAGAAACTTGGTGTGTCTGAGTCAGAAGTTGTACCAGCTGCTAATTTTACTAACGACCTTGGTGCAGACTCACTAGATACAGTTGAGTTAATCATGGAATTCGAAAAAGTATTTGATGTTCAAATTCCAGACGAAGACACTGAGAAAATTACTACAGTAGGCGATGCAATTAGCTACATCGAAAGTAAAAAATAATTAATTTCCCCTTTTGTGGGAGACCTAAAAAGATCATTAATCTTAAAAAAGCGAACTAAATTAAATCTGTTGAACATTATGGAATTGAAAAGGGTTGTAATAACTGGAATTGGAACTATTAATCCGCTAGGTAATAATATTGAAGAATATTTTGAAAATCTTGAAAAAGGAGTTAGTGGAGCTGTTCCTATCACTCGATTTGATACAACAAATTTTAAGACAAAGTTTGCTTGTGAAGTAAAAGGTTATAACTCTGCGGATCACTTTGATCGCAAAGAGGTTAAAAAATATGACCTGTTCACACAGTATGCTCTTGTAGCAGCCAAACAGGCTGTTGAAGATTCAGAAATGAATCTTGAGCAAATTGATCTAGACCGAGCTGGTGTTATTTGGGCATCAGGCATTGGTGGTCTAATTACTTTCCAAGAGGAGACTAGAGGGTTTGTAACAGGGAACGGTATTCCTCGTTACAGCCCCTTCTTTATTCCTAAAATGATTTCGGATATCGCTGCTGGTCATATCTCTATGAAATTTGGCATGCGAGGCCCTAATTATGCTGTAGTATCAGCATGTGCTTCATCTAATCACGCCCTAATTGACTCTTTGAACCTTATTAGAATGGGCAAAGCGGATATTATCGTAACTGGAGGTTCTGAATCGGCAGTTATCGAGGCAGGTGTAGGAGGATTTGGCGCAATGATGGCTATATCTACACGCAATGACTCACCTGAAACAGCTTCACGTCCATTCGACAAAGATCGCGATGGATTTGTAATTGGTGAGGGTGCTGGTGCATTTATTCTAGAGGAGTTAGAGCATGCTAAAGCGCGTGGAGCAAAAATTTATTGTGAAGTTGCTGGTGGGG
This sequence comes from Rikenellaceae bacterium, assembly GCA_044433405.1. Lineage (GTDB taxonomy): Bacteria > Bacteroidota > Bacteroidia > Bacteroidales > Rikenellaceae > CAMQVM01. The sequence continues at coordinate 21,783 of JAWXTQ010000003.1, read as the reverse complement.
GAATGGGCGCAGATGCTTATCACCTGACAGCTCCGCATCCAGAGGGTTTAGGTGCAGCAAAATCTATGCGTTTAGCGTTAGAAGATGCGGGCATTGAAGCTACTGCAATTGACTATGTTAACACTCACGGAACTTCAACTCCTGTTGGTGACATAGCTGAGATTAAAGGTATTAAAGCTGCATTTGGAGATCATGCCTATAATCTAAACATAAGCTCAACAAAATCAATGACTGGCCACCTACTTGGTGCAGCTGCTGCAATTGAGGGGCTTGCATGTATAATGACAATTACAAAAGGAATTATCCCTCCAACTATTAATGTTGATAGTTTAGATGAAAACATCGACTCTAAACTAAATCTTACCTTAGGTAAGGCACAAAAACGTGATGTACGCTACGCTATGAGCAATACATTTGGTTTTGGTGGACACAACTCAACTGTAATTTTAAAGAAATACGAGGAATAAATCTAGATTAGTGTGATTAGTTACATTCAATACATCTTTAGAGCATTATTCTCTAAGGATTGCCACTATTACAGATTAATTAAGAGACTATTCGGAGTACGCGCCGACAATATAGAGCTCTATAAGCTTGCGTTAATTCATAAATCGGCATCATGCAAACTAGAGGATGGTAGCTTATTAAACAACGAACGCCTTGAATTTCTAGGCGATGCTGTTATTGAGGCGGTAGTATCTGATATGATATTTATTGAATATCCTAAAGGAGACGAAGGGTTTCTTACTCAACTACGTTCGAAGATAGTTTCTCGCTCATCTTTAAATCATGTGGCTGAGAAAATAGGGCTTGTTGAGCATATAATCACACAGTCACATCTTCCGACAAACAACAAGCACATGGCAGGAGATGCTTTTGAGGCTATGATTGGGGCAATATATCTTGATAAAGGATATGATTATACAAATAGATTGTTAATAAATAATCTTTTTTCACGTTATGTTGATATTGAAACAATCAATGAGACAGAGAGTGATTTCAAAAGTCGCCTGATTGAATGGTGTCAAAAACATCGAATTAAGGCTCAAATAAAAACTACCCAAAGTCAGATGTTTACAGAGCAACACACTCAATTTCAGTGCGAGATAACTGTAAACAAGCATTGTTGCTACGGAATTGGAGATTCTAAGAAGGAGGCCGAACAACGTGCTTCCAAAAACATGCTACATAAACTCACAAAGCCAGAAAAACCAAATAAAAACCTTGCCAAGGATAAGGCTGAGTAAGTTTTATATTATTATAGATAAACCATATAATAAAATATAATATCATGAAGAAAATTTTAAATTTATTGCCACTATGTGCAGCAATAATGATGTTTTGCAGCTGTGAATGTGCTGCTGAGCAGGTTGAAATATATCCAACTCCTCAGAAAGTTGAGTGGGGTAGTAAAACAATTAACATCAGCAAGGGATTTAACCTTGTGGGTGCAAATGAGGCTGACGTTGATGCTTTAAGAGTTCTAAGAGAGGGCGTTTCTGAAAGCAGCAAAGGCGTTAAGCTTATCATTGGTGAGCGTGGTGATGAGGCTGTTAAAGAGTTTGAAGGTCAAATTCCAAATCACAGAGAGGGCTATTTCCTAGCTATCAAAGATGGTGAAGTTATCATTGCAGGTAATGATGAGAGTGGTACATTTTATGGTGTACAAACATTCTTGCAACTAACTGGTGCAAAAAAAATATCAGAAGTTACAATTACCGACTTCCCTACTGTTGGTGAGCGTGGTATGATTGAGGGATACTATGGCAATCCTTTAAGCTATGATGATAGAGTTAGCCAATTTGAATTCTACGGAAAAAACAAGATGAACACCTACATCTATGGACCTAAAGATGACCCATATCACGGTTTTTCAACTCAATGGCGTGAATTCTATCCAGAGGAGCAAGCTGCTAAGCTTAAATCTCTTGTAGGTGAAGCTGCAAAAAACAAAGTACGCTTTGTATGGGCTGTTCACCCTGGAAACAACATTAACTGGAATTTAGAGGATAGCATTGCAACTATCAAGAAACTTGAATCAGTCTATGATTTAGGAGTTCGCTCATTTGCAGTATTCTTCGATGATATTGGCGGAATTGGAACAGACCCAGCGCGTCAAGCAGCATATCTAAACTATATCCAAAGAGAATTTGCTGACAAAAAACACGATGTTGAGCCTATGATTATGTGCCCAACTCAATACAATCAAGCTTGGTCGAGTGGCGACTATCTAAGTATCCTAGGAACTCAAATGCTTCCAGAGATTCGCATTATGTGGACAGGAAAGAGTGTTTGCCGCATGATTGACGAAGAGACAATGGAGTGGATTAACAATCAAATCAAACGTAAGGCATATATTTGGCTAAACTATCCTGTTACGGACTACGTTATCGACCACCTTTTGATGGGTCCATTCGTAGGTAATGAGCAAACTATTGCATCTAAACTAGGTGGTTTTGTTTCAAATCCTATGGAGTATGGTGAGGCTTCAAAAGTTGCTCTTTTCAGCATTGCAGATTACGCATGGAACATGGAGAAATTCGAACCTCAATCATCTTGGTTGACTGGAATGCAACGCATTATGCCTAACGACTACGAAGCATTTAAGGTATTTTGTGAAAACAACATCGACCTAGGTACTACATACCATGCGCTTCGCATGCCTAACGAGTCGGCTCAATTTGCTGAAGAGGCTGAGGCTTTCTGGTCTGATTTTGAAGTGACAACCTATAATAAAGCCAATAGCAGCGCACTTAACAAGCGTTTTAATAGTTTCATTGATGCAGCTGCAAAACTTAGCGTCAGCACACACAATCCAAACCTAATCACTGAGATTACTCCTTGGTTGCAGGTGTTTGATATCGTTGCACAAAAAGGTAATCTTGTATTAGGTATGCATAAAGCACTCTCTGAAGGTGATAGCGTAACTTTTGTAGAGAGTTATGTTAAGATTAAAGAGCTTGAAAATACTCAAAAAAATATTCGTTCTAGAGACTTTAAAGGTTCTATCAAGAATCCTAATCCTAAAGCGGCTAACGAAGTTGTTGCTCCATTTATCGCTAAGCTTCAAAATGAGTTGGTTAAATACTACCGTGCAAACTACACTCATGGTATTGACGAGTTCCCACGTCCAGTGTTAGAGGAGGGAAAATATTATATCAAGATTAATGGTGAGTATCTATCAAACCTAAGAGATAGCAAAGCTCCAACTCTTAGAGCTGATGAGGATAATATAAACCCACAACGTCAAGAGTGGATTGTAACTATCGATCCAGGTGTTGAGAGATATAAAATCACAAATGCACAAGATAATCGTTTTATTAACGAGCTTGGTAAATTTAGTGTAAATAAATTTGATGCCTCTTGGAATACATTCACTATTACCCAAAGAGATGGCAAATATGCTATCCAAAATGGTGGTTCAGGCGGTAATGGATTCTGGAACTATGGCAGCGAGGGAATCGGAACAAATAGACGTCCAGAGTTTATATTTGAATTTATACCTATCTCAGGCAAATAATAGCCATTAACATGATGGCAACAATTACAATCCTTGTTGATAACTCTAGCTCTCCATATAATGGGGAGTTAGAGTATGAACATGGATTTTCTGCTTTTATAGAGTTTAACGGAGCATCTATACTCTGCGACATGGGGGTAGAATCAATATACTCTAGCAACGCACAGAGGCTAGGCGTTAACCTTAACAACCTAGACGCTGCATTTATATCTCACGCACACAGAGACCATCTAGGAGGACTAAACCATTTTCTCGAAAATTTTAACTCAAACGTATATCTATCACCACACTGCTTTAACCGCAGATATTTCTCTTTGCGCCATGAACAAATACGAGAAATTGGGATAGAGAGTTCAATTATACATCCTTTTAGTAGTAGAATAAAATTTGTAGATAATAGCTGTTGGCTTACAAACTCAATAGCAATTGTTAGACGCAGCACGCAAAATAGCTACTCAAAGCCCTTAGCAAACAGGTTTCTAACAATGCAATCTAATGATTCTCAGCAAACAAACGACACCTTCGAACACGAGCTATCTCTCGTGCTAAAAGACAGAGATGGGATTATAATAATATCACCATGCTCACACATGGGAGCAATGAACATCATTGAATCGTGCAAGCAATTCACCTCTACAACCAAAGTAAAGGCATTTATTGGGGGTTTGCACCTTGTCGACAGTGAGCAAAGTGCAGAAGAGTGCGAAACATTCTATCAAGAGTTAATCTCCAACTCTCCTGAAACAAAAATCTTCACTGGCCACTGCACTGGTCAAATAGCAAAGGATACCCTAAAAAGGCTTATGGGGGAGCAAATAGAGTTTTTCCATACTGGGGCAGTAATAGCAATCTGAGAATATGGTGGGGAGTTTGCTATGCTTACTGCACGCTTACATACAAATCCTCACGTACTTTTAATACGCTGCGGTGAATACTGCTCATGTAAAGTAGCCCTTTAAACTGAGATTCTATTTTTCTGGATTGAAATTTCTTTTGGTATGGAACATTCCCTCTGCTATTGCAATCATCTCACCTTTTTGGTTTGTAACAGTTACCCTGCAATTAAATAAGCTTTTGCGTCCGAAAACCTCAACTGCTTCGGCTGTTAACTTGTCTCCCTCTAGTGCACCTGCCAAAAATCTAATATCTGACTGGATAGATACGGAACAAGGTGTCTTGTGGTTAGCCATTGCGGCCATTGTTATATCGGCAAGCAGAAAGATTACGGCACCGTGAGCTACATTGCCTGCATTAAGGTGGTTTTGCTTCACTACTATCGACATTATTGCGCTATCATCATCTAACTTGTCGAGAACTACACCTGTTTCATTGGCGAAAATATCTTTAGTGTATACCTGTTTGAAATCCATAATTGTAATGTTTTAGGTTTATTTTTTAATTATAATTTTTGTTATGAGAAAAAATACTACTCACAAAAATAGTGATTTATTTCTGTATAACAATTATAAATAGATTAATATTTTTGTTCGGTATAAAGTGGTGTTGCTCATTAACAATATTGTATTATCTTTGTGGCAAGCTCAATAAGCGAAAAGTGATAACTCTTATAAAATGAGTATTAAAACAGAAAAGAGAATGGAAAACAAAAAAATACAATTTTTAACATCTATAGAACAATGCAGTAAGGTCTCTATAGTTACTCATATCAACCCTGATGGTGATGCACTAGGTTCAGCTATTGCTATGGCTACACTCCTGGATTGTAGTTTCAACAAAGAGGTAAAAGTGTTTACACCTAATCGCTCTGCCGACTACCTAAAATCAATCAAAGGATTTGATTATGTTAATGACTATTTGGCATCCACAAAAAGCTCTATTGATTATATACGCAGTTCGGATTTGATTATATGTGTTGATTTATACGATTACAACACTAGAACTGGCGAGATATCTGTACATATTGCTAAAAATGAAAAAGCTAAAAAAATCGTTTTCGACCACCATGTCTTTAACGATTTAAATCTCTATGATTTAACCATCTGCGACAGTGGCAACTCTTCAGCATCTAATCTGATACTTCAAACTTTAAGGGAGTTTGGCATGGATGATATGATTGATCTACAGATTGCTGAGGCAATATATACAGGAATGATGACCGACACGGGCAATTTCAGCTTCGGAAATCTAAATCCAGTACTCTACGACAATATATCGTTTCTTGTATCTAAGGGAGTCGTTACAAGCGAGGTTAACAGTCGTATATTCAACGTAAAGAGGGAGAGTGCAGTGCGCCTAACTGGATATGCAACATCTAAAAAGCTATATATTGATTATAAAAAAGAGGCTGCCGTAATTACACTGACCAAAGAGGAGTTAAACAAATATGGTTACACCTCTGGTGATACTGAAGGGTTGGTTAATGTTCCACTCTCAATAAATGGGATCTACAACTCAGCCCTCTTTATGGAGCAAGAAGGATCAATAAAGGTCTCTCTACGTTCAGACGCCATCTTTGGAGGTGACACTAACGCTCTAGCGCGAAAACTTTTCAATGGAGGTGGCCACATTAACGCCTCAGGCGGTAAAGCCTTTGATATGGGGCTTAAAGAGTGTATGCAGCTATATTTTGACAACGTAAGTAATAAAAATTAGTCACTATATCAGTGCACTTAAGTTATTAATAAATCTAAAAGGAACAATATGTATAAGTTAAAGACATATATAATAGCAATCTTCACCCTAGCAGTGGTATGCTCTTGCGGTTCAAATCCTGAGATTAGTGACAGCGATACTGACACTACCCAGCAAGAAGATAGTGGTAGTAGCTCAGACCAAACTACGTCTGACGACTCTACAGCCGATTTAAGCGACTATCCATATGAAATACCTATCATTTTTCACGTTTTATATGTTGATTCAGACGATACCTACCAAAACCCTGAAATAGGACGAATTGCCGAAATAATGGAGTATACAAACTACTATTTCAATGGTACGTTCGACTCTGCCGACATAAACGTACAGTTTATCCTGGCAGAAAATGACCCAGACGGCAACCCACTTTCTGAAGCAGGTGTAGATAGGGTGTATATTGAAGGCACATATCCTATAGATCCTGAAGAGCTTATGACTACTGAGGATTACAAACATATTCTTTGGGATTCAAATAGCTATATCAATGTGATGATGTATGTGTTTGAGGATGAAGAAAATAAAGGTATAATGGGAGTTGCTCACATGCCAATTATGTATAAATATAGCGATAACCTATTAGACAGGGTCATAACAACAAACTATCAATACCTAACATTAGACAATATAGGATTCACCTATTGTGTCTCAATTAATAGTACATATATTTACAATCAAAGCACTGATACAACAATCGATACATACGATGTAACAGCCACTTTAGCCCATGAACTAGCGCACCATTTGGGGCTCCACCACGTATTTGCCGAGGACGAAACAACAGGAGAAATGCTCGACACGTATGACGATAAAGACTATTGCGACGACACCCCAACCTATAACCGCATAGAGTACTCAACCTATATCAGCGACTACTATGTTATAAACAGACCTCCATACGACTTTTTAGATTTAATTCTTAGATGGGACGAAGAGGGCACAACCTACTACTCTACAAACATCATGGACTACAGCTACACTTTAACAGACCAATTCACAGAAAATCAAAAAGATAGAATGCGCACAGTCCTGCAATACGGGCTTCTAAACCCTGGATCTCAAGCCGATTCCAAAACAAAGGCAGCTGCCCCATCAGGCATAGTGGATATACCATACAAACTCACAAGCTGCACCCCAGAATCTAAACTACACTCACAGATGGATATTGAGTAAGAGGTAAGATAATATCAAGTTTATACATTGATACTTTTTACACGATTAGACAATAGTGTACTATTATACCGTTATTGATAATTTAAGCACTATTTCGCCTCTTTATATTATCAAATTTGTGAATATAAAAATATTTTTATATTTTTGCATGTATAAAAAAAAGCTCATGAGTACATTAAACAATCAAATAAAAGAACAACTACTAAAGAGGTTAGTTATAGATAATCCGTGGTGGGTAAATGGACATATTGCAGAGGATTATAACAATATGCCAGAGAGACCTTATATCAACCAGTTCTACCCACTAGTTGATGATCTTTCTATAAGAAGAGCTGTAATACTTATGGGTCCACGTCGCGTAGGCAAAACAGTGATGATTTACCACTCTATTGAACGATTGATAAAGAGTGGTGTTGATCCTCAAAAGATTATCTATCTGTCAATAGACACCCCTATTTATAACAACGTATCATTAGAGGAGTTGTTTAACTACGCTTTGTCCGCACTAAAGAAAGAAGGTGAATACAATGACTACTATATATTCTATGACGAGATCCAATACCTAAAAGATTGGGAAGTGCATCTGAAGTCATTGGTTGATAGCTTTCGCAGGAGCAAGTTTATTGCCTCAGGCTCAGCTGCGGCTGCCTTAAAAATGAAGAGCAATGAGAGTGGAGCAGGTCGCTTTACTGACTTTATGTTACCACCTTTAACTTTTTATGAATATCTAACAATCCTCCAAAAAGAGAACTTAATTGTTATAAATAATAGTTGCGATGGCATAGCATACGATACCGTTGATATAGATAAACTTAACCGATTATTCATTGAGTATATAAACTATGGAGGTTATCCAGAGGTGGTGTTCTCGTCTAAGATTAGAGAAAACCCAACTCAGTACATCAAGAATGATATTATAGATAAAGTGCTTTTAAGAGACCTCCCAAGCCTATATGGAATAACCGACATACAAGAGCTTAATAAACTCTTTATGCATATTGCATTTAGGTCAGGACAAGAATTTACATATGAGAAGTTATCCTCTGAATCGGGCATTAAAAAGGATACCATGAAGAAATATCTTGAATATCTTAGTGCTGCATTTCTAATTAAAGTGGTAAATAAAATCGATCAGAGAGCCAAACTATATAAACGAGTAACCTCTTTTAAGATATATCTCACAAATCCAACTCTTCATTGTGCCCTATTCTCAGCTGTTGACGAAGGGAATGAGATGATTGGGGCACTAGTTGAGACTGCTATATTTGCTCAGTGGGTACAAAGTGACAAAAGTGGCTACTACTATGCAAATTGGAATATTGGCAAAGAAAAGGGAGAGGTAGACTTGGTGTGGCTTGACACAGCTAGCCAAACAGCATATTCAGCAGCCGAGATAAAATGGAGTGATAGGTACTTCGATCACCCAATGGAGCTGAAATCACTAGAGAAATTCTTAACTCAAAATAGAAACGTCACAAAGATTATCGTGACATCCAAAAGCAAACGAGGTACCAAAGAATGCTCATTTGGAAATCTGATATTTGTTCCATCTGCAATATACGCCTATTGGATCTCTGATTTTGACTATAGACAAAAACAAAAAAAGGTCACAGAAAGAACAAAATAATATAAGCAGATAAAAACCTCTTATTTTGATTTTAATATGCAAACAATTGTTGCACTGAGTGTTATATTAGTAAAATAAAATTTTAAAGTGCCGTTTTTACGTAATAATTATCTTATTTTATGCAAAATAAGCTAGCCTCTCACTAGTCGCGATACTTCGCCTATTATTAGCACTAGGGAGGTGGAAGCGATGATTAACACCCAATCGCTCGCTAGCAGAGGAACTACACTAAACATGCCGCCACCAAAGGTTACAATAGACCACTGCCCTATAATGATTAGCAATGCAGTGGAGATAAAACCTATTGAGCCATTAAGCTTGTAAAAAGCAGATTTTCCACTCATAAACGCCTTGGCATTAAACATGTTCCAGAATTGTAACATAACAAATATAGTGAAAAATAGTGATAGTTCGTATGGTGAAAGTCCCTCTTTGGCAGGGGTGAAATTAAACATGTTTTTTGCATACTCTGCGATGCTGAAGTTAGCTAGGGATGTTATCTCTACATGTTTGAAATATTGCATTAATCCAAATAGGAATATCACAAATATTATTCCAATACCGACAATTCTCTCGGCCATAGCTTTGGTGATGATATGCTCCTCAGTTTTTCGAGGAGGGGTATCCATAACTCTCTCGTTTGGAGGCAGTGATGCAAGAGCTAAGGCTGCAAAAGTGTCCATAATAAGATTCACCCACAACATCTGCGTCACTGTAAGAGGCGACTCTGTTCCGAGGAATGCACCAATCAACACAATTAAACACGCCACAACGTTAATAGTCATTTGAAAGAGAATAAATCGCTGAATGTTTTGGTAGAGTGAACGTCCCCACATTACAGCTCTAGATATACTACTAAAAGAGTTATCTAGAATTGTGATATCGCTAGCCTCTTTTGCGACAGATGTTCCATCGCCCATTGAGAGTCCAACTTGCGCAGCTTTTAAGGCTGGGGCATCATTAGTGCCATCACCTGTTACGGCTACAACCTCCCCTCTGCTTTGTAGCAGTTGCACTAAACGTTGTTTATCCATTGGACGTGCTCGCGACATGATTTTAAGCTCTGCCACTCTATCAAGCAACTCTTCATCGCTCATAAGCGCAAACTCCACGCCTGTAATGTGGCATTTGTCGCTATCTTCCACGCTCCAAAGGCCAATTTGACGGCCAATCTCCTTAGCCGTTGCAGGAGTGTCACCAGTAACTATCTTAACAGATATTCCAGCCTTAATACAGCATTGTATCGCTTGCGGAACATCGCTACGTATAGGATCAGAGATTGCCACAATACCGACATAGCTCAACGCTACATCGCAAAGTTGCCCATCCTTTATTAGTTGAGCCTGATTATCGTCTACTATTTGATATGCAAAGCCAAGCGTACGCATCGCCTGATTTTGGTAGGCAAGTAGCTGAGCTGCAACTTTAGCTTCGTATTCTGATTTATCTACCAACCCGTGGGTTGTTGTAATATTTGATGATAGTGCCAACACTATCTCTGGAGCACCCTTAACATACAATACGCGCTTACCTAACGCCTTAGAGTCGACAATAGTAGCCATATATTTTCGTTCTGTAGAGAATGTAAGCTGCTCGACAATCTTAGCCTCCTCACGAATAGGGAGATAGTTTTGACCATATTGGTCTAACCACAACAATAACGCCCCCTCAGTGGGATTACCGAGCACCTTAACACTATCGCCACTTCTGTCGATGTGGGCAGTTGAGTTTGTTGCAATACCCTCTATTATAATTTTACTCAATTCATGGTTGTCAAGCTCTTGTGATTCTAATCCAAAAAAATTAGTTTGATATATACGCATCTGATTTTGGGTAAGCGTGCCTGTTTTATCGGTACATATCACGCTTGTTGCACCCATGGTTTCGCAAGCATGCATCTTACGCACTAAATTGTTTGTTGACAACATACGCTTCATACTCAGTGCCAAACTGAGTGTTACACTCATTGGCAATCCTTCAGGCACAGCTACAACAATAACAGTCACAGCTATCATTATAGTGTTTAGCAGAAAGCCACCAAACTCAATAATATTAAAACTCTCAAAACTATGAAGATATATGTATAATCGTCCTACAATAATAAGTGTAGCAATGCCGTAACTAACTTTGGTTATTAGCGAAGCAAGCTTGCCAAGTTGAATGTTGAGAGGCGTAACAACACCATTGTCAATTTGCGACCCTTCATGCACCTTGCCATACTCTGTACTATCGCCAACACTCACAACTCGTGCAATACAGTGTCCATCAACTATTGTTGTACCGCGCATAATGTGATTTGTTGGATATGTTGCCTCCTTACTGAACTGGGTCTGGTCGCAACTCTTCTTTATGATAGGCTCACCAGTAAGTGTTGATTCATTGACTTGAAGCGATATAGCCTCTAAGAGCAGAGCATCAGCAGGAATCTCATCCCCTGTACCGAGAAGTATAACATCTCCAACCACAACATCTTTTTTGGCTATTTCACAAATATTTGACTCTCGAACAACCTTAATAAGAGAGTCGTCGTTTACTTGATTTAATATCTCAAATTTGCGATTAGCACTCTGCTCAAACACAAAGCCTACAACAGTTGCTAATATTATTGCCAATAGGATACCTACTGGTTCAAGAAAGACATGCGACCCTTCCAAACCAGTAGCATACTGATAAATGGCAACCCCAACAGATAGTGTTAGAGCTACAAGCAAAATTATGATTATTGGGTCTTTGAATTTATCAATAAATAGAGCCCAGACAGACTCTTTTTTTACAGGAGTAAGAGTGTTATCTCCACTCTTAATTCTGCTCTCTAGCACCTCTTTCTCTGTAAGTCCTGTGTGGTGATGATTGGTCATAAAACTTATTTGTTATAGTTACTATTGAGAGAAAACTCCGAATAAAATCGTAGGCTAAAAGCGCGCTATTAAAAGCAGTTTTCTACAATTATATCGCATATCTTCTCATAATACTTCTTATCAATAGAGTCAAAAGTTGCAAGGGTATCACTGTCAATATCAAGCACACCTAACACTTTGCCTCTCTTTTTTAGGGGTATTACGATTTCAGATTTTGAAGATGAGCTACATGCAATATGACCTTCAAACTTGTCAACATCTTCCACCACAATTGTCTGCTCACGCTGCCATGACGTGCCACATACTCCTTTTCCGTAAAAAATTCGAGTACAAGCAACTGGACCTTGAAACGCATTTAAAACAAGTTTATCTTGCTCTACAAGATAGAATCCCACCCAAAATAGATTGAATGCCTCTTTTATGATTGCAGTAACATTTCCTAAGGAGGCTGCTCGCGAAGTTTCATATTGCGTAAAAGAAAATATTTGAGGCAATAGTGCCTCAAATATCTCTGTTTTAGTAGCATTACTAGGTATGTAAATATCTTCTGCCATAAAGTTTAAGCATCAATTTTAGCATACTTTGCATGTCGCTCGATAAACTCTCTACGTGGTGGAACATCATCGCCCATCAACATTGAGAATATTCTATCTGCCTCAGCAGCGGATTCGATAGTTACTTGTCGTAGAGTACGCGAATCTGGACACATTGTAGTGTGCCATAACTGCTCTGCGTTCATCTCTCCAAGACCTTTATATCGTTGAACATGTACCCCTTTATCACCAAACTCATCAATTGCTTTTAAGCGATCGTCCTCGCTCCAGCAATAACGCTCCTGTTTACCTTTTTTAACAAGGTATAGAGGTGGAGTTGCAATATAAAGGTGGCCACGAGTGATAACATCATTAAGATAACGAAAGAAAAGAGTCATGATTAGAGTAGCAATATGGCTACCATCGACATCGGCATCGGTCATGATAATAACCTTATTGTAACGCATCTTCTCAAGGTTGATAGCTTTGCTATCCTCCTCTGTTCCTATGGTTACACCAAGTGCTCTATAAATATTTTTAATCTCCTCACTCTCAAAAATTCGGTGTTCGAGTGCCTTCTCAACATTCAGAATCTTACCTTTTAGTGGAAGTATCGCTTGACACATACGGTCACGGCCTTGTTTGGCTGTTCCACCCGCCGAGTCTCCCTCGACTAAGAATATCTCGGTCTTTTCTCTATCACGAGAGCTACAATCAGATAGCTTTCCTGGCAGGCCAGAACCAGACATTACTGTTTTACGTTGAACGCTCTCACGCGCTTTACGTGCAGCAATACGCGCTTGCGCTGCAAGAATCACCTTAGACACAATTTGACGTGCATCTTTAGGGTTCTCCTCAAGGTAGTTGGTTAGAGCTTGTGTTACCGCGCTATCAACCGAACTTGAAACCTCGCTATTTCCTAGCTTAGTTTTGGTTTGACCCTCAAACTGAGGCTCTGCAACCTTTACAGAAATAACAGCTGTCAAGCCCTCTCTAAAGTCATCACCAGAGATTTCAACTTTAGCTTTAGTTAAAAGCCCACACTCATCAGCGTATTTCTTTAAAGTACGTGTTAGTGCTCTTCTAAAACCAGTAAGGTGAGTACCACCCTCAATGGTGTTGATATTATTAACGTAAGAGTGCACATTCTCAGAGTAGCTAGTGTTATACTGCATTGCCATCTCAACTGGCACATCGCCACTATTGTTTTCAATGTAGATAACATTCTCTGTCAATATCTCTCTGTTTTCGTCTAGGTATGTAATAAACTCTTTCAATCCATCCTTAGAACAGAAATTTTGAGTTAGGTTGTTGCCATTGTCGTCAGTTGCTCTTTTGTCGGTGATTGTAAGGTTGATACCTTTATTAAGGAACGCCAACTCACGTAGACGAGATGATAAAATCTCGTAGTTGTAGACTACGTCAGTAAAGATTGTATCGTCTGGCAAGAATGTGATAGTTGTACCAGTAGTTTCGCTCTCGCCAATAACCTCGATATCACCTTGAGGAACACCTCGGCTAAATGTTTGGCGGAAAATTTTGCCACCTCTACGCACAACCGCTTCAAGCTTAATTGACAAGGCGTTAACACACGATACACCCACACCGTGAAGTCCACCAGACACTTTATAGCTATCTTTATCAAACTTACCTCCTGCATGCAGAACAGTAAGCACAACTTCAAGTGCCGATTTTTTCTCTTTTGGGTGATAATCGGTAGGAATACCACGACCATCATCAACAACGGTGATTGAATTATCTTCGTTTATAAATACTTCGATATGAGAACAGTGTCCAGCCAATGCCTCATCTATAGAGTTATCTACAACCTCATAAACTAGGTGATGCAACCCTTTAATTCCTATGTCACCAATGTACATAGCAGGGCGTTTTCGCACCGCTTCTAATCCTTCGAGTACTTGAATACTACTCGCTGAATACTCTTCATTGCCTTCTGTGCTGTTTACTATCTCTTCGCTACTCATTTTGTTTACAAATTAATATAAATATAAATCGACTTAATCTAGCCCATTCAAAAAATTGCGGCTATCAAGCCTGACTAAATCTCGTCCTTGCTCATTAGTGAGCCTACAAAGATAACATTTTTTTATTTCAATGCCAAATTACACAATTTATATAACATTCTTGCCCCAACGTTTGCATCCCATTCGTCTTCACCAGAGGGGTGTGGCGCAACTTCAACCAGATCAAAACCAACAATCTCTTTGTCAGAATTTGTGATTTTTTTGATAAGATGCACCGCCTTTGCAAAGCTCAATCCGCCAGGAACTGGAGTTCCAGTTGAAGGGCAGTTATCAGGAGATAATCCATCAATATCAAAACTAACATACACCTTATCACAACCAAGCGATGCAACGATATTTTCACAAACCGAATCCCAGTTTCCACCCATAAATTCTCGCTCTTGCAGCTGAGTATCAAAAAATGTAGTTATCTTATTATTATCATGAATAAGCTCTATCTCATTGTCACAAACATCTCTAATTCCTACCTGAACAAGCGATTTAACCTGTTCAACACTGCTAATGACGTTGTACATGATTGATGCGTGCGAAAACTCAAAACCCTCGTAAGCTTGACGAAGATCAGCATGAGCATCTATGTGCAAAACAGCAATTTCGCCATACCTCTCAGCAACCGCCCTAATTAACCCTAGAGGTGTCGAATGATCGCCTCCCACAAGGGCAACTTTCTTACCCTTTTCAAGCCACTCTTTCGAACTCTCATACACGTAATTATTCATTTTCCGACACCCTTCGTCGATTTTTTCCACTCTTTTTTTAATGCTCTCATTGCACGAAGTCACTCCGTTGCTAAGCATCTCAATAACCCTCTTAGCATCACGGCGTAACATGCTGCTCTCAAACATCAACCACTCCTCTATCGGAACAGTTCCAATGCCCTTTTTATAGCCGTCAGGATTGTCAAAATCGTATAAATCTACCTGCTCCGAGGCCTCAATAATTGCATCTGGTCCTTGTGCTGTTCCGTCGTTGTATGAGACGGTCACATCCCAAGGCACGGAGATTAAAACTAGGTCGCACTGCTGAGCATCATAAGGGAGTGCAAAATAGTTGCCGTTTGCGATTGACAAGTCGTTGGGATCAAAATTTTTATCCATATAAATTCTTTTTTTGTGGTATTGATTTGTGCAAATATACATTATCTTTTTAAGATAGAACAAATAATCAAAAATATTGTGTATATTTGCAAATTAATTAGGGGGTTAAATTTAATGGAGAAAACAGCTCTATTTAAGTAACTACACCTACACAAACAATCAATTGAAGCTAAGAGCATTCAGCGTAAGAGCTGCAAGTCAACCTCTTAAGATTGGCGTAATTATGTATCGCGTTAAGTGTTAGAGCTTATGAAATTGAATTATAACAAATAAAAATATAAAAAAGTTAAGTGTTTTATGGAAATTGAAGGAAAGGTTTTCGCTATACTACCTCCTGTTAGCGGAACAACAGCAAGAGGAAATTGGATTCGACAAGAGATAGTAGTTGAATTCAAATCTGGTGACTTTGATCGCAAATTATCGCTCTCTTTTTGGGGTGATAAAACTCAACAATTAGCCTCATTACAGGTTGGAGAGTTAGTTAGAGCTAATTTTGATTTAGACTCTAGAGAATATAACGGCCGTTGGTTTACAACTGCTCAAGCGTGGAAATTAGAGCGCGGCATAGGTGTTGCACCTACCCCTCCTATGGATCCATTCGATGCACCACCTGTTGAAGAGTCTAATTTTGCAACTAGCTACAACGAACCTTTCTAATCAATTACCAAACAAAAAACAACAGCAAAACAAGAGCAATGAAAAAGATAAAAAGTGCACTAATATCTGTATTTTACAAAGATGGACTAGACAAAATTGTAAACGCACTAGTCGAAAACAACGTAACAATTTACTCTACTGGCGGAACTCTCTCATTTATCGAGAGCCTAGGTCACACCGCAATCCCAGTAGAAGATTTAACTTCATATCCGTCAATTCTTGGAGGTAGAGTTAAAACTCTTCACCCTAAAGTGTTTGGAGGAATCCTTGCACGTCGCGAAAATCCAACCGATCTAGAGCAACTTGAGGAGTATGCAATTCCTGAAATTGATTTAGTAATTGTTGATTTATACCCATTCGAGGAGACAGTAAAAAGTGGAGCTGAAGAGGCTAAGATAATCGAGAAAATAGACATCGGTGGCATCTCTCTAATTCGCGCTGGCGCAAAAAACCACAAAGACGTATTAATCGTTGCTTCAGTAGATCAATATGGCGATCTTCTAGAGATTGTTTCAAACCAAAATTGTGAAACCTCTCTTCAAACACGTCGCAATTTTGCAGCTAAAGCGTTTGCTGTTAGCTCACATTACGATAGTGCAATTTTCAACTACTTCAACGCAACTGAGAATATCGAAGCACTTCGCCTAAGCGTAAATGGCAAAACAGAGCTTCGCTACGGTGAGAATCCTCACCAACAAGCAGCTTTCTATGGCGATTTGTCTCAACTTTTTGACAAAATCTGGGGTAAAGATATCTCTTATAACAACATGCTAGATATCGAAGCGGCTGTTTCGTTGATTAGCGAGTTTTCTGAACCAACGTTCGCAATCCTTAAACACAACAACGCTTGTGGAGTTGCATCACGCTCAACAATCCTTGATGCTTGGAACAGCGCACTTGCTTGCGACCCAGTATCAGCATTTGGTGGAGTATTAATCGCTAATGGTGAGGTTGATGAGGCTACTGCACAAGAGATAAACAAGCTATTCTTCGAGGTAATCATCGCTCCTAGCTACAGCGAAAAGGGATTAGAGATATTAAAATCTAAGAAAAACCGTATCATACTTATCCAAAAAGAGTGTGAATCACGCAAATTCTCATATCGCTCAATGTTGTGTGGTATTTCATCGCAACAAAGCGACTCTCTAGTTGGAGGAAAAGATAGCGAACCAGTAGTTATCACCGAGAAAGGGGTAACTCCTGAGCAGTTGGAAGATTTAATCTTTGCAAACATCATCGTTAAACACTCAAAAAGCAACGCTATTGTTTTCGCTAAAGACAAAACATTAATCAGCAGCGGTATTGGCCAAACATCAAGAGTTGATGCATTGCGTCAAGCTATCGCAAAAGCAAAATCTTTTGAATTTGAACTAAAAGGTGCAGCGTTAGCATCGGATGCATTCTTCCCATTTGCAGACTGTGTAGAGATTGCTTATACTGAGGGCGTAGAGTGTGTAATTCAACCTGGAGGATCAATCAGAGACAATGATTCGGTAGAGTATTGTAATAATAACAACATGGCAATGGTGTTTACATCATTACGTCATTTTAAACACTAAAAAAAATGGGACTTTTTTCGCTTTTTTCACAAGAAATTGCCATTGACTTAGGAACAGCCAACACTCTTATCATTCATGAAGATAAGATTGTTGTAGACGAGCCAAGTATCGTTGCATTTGACCAAAAAACAGGTAAACTTATTGCCATCGGCAATAAAGCACGACAAATGCATGGTAAGACTCATGGCAATATATCAACAATTCGCCCATTGCGCGATGGAGTAATTGCCGACTTTAAGGCAACTGAGATGATGATTAGAGGGATGATAAAAATGACTAAATTCAAAAGTCTTTTTGCTCAATCTCTTAGAATGGTTATATGTATTCCATCAGGAAGTACAAATGTTGAGATTCGTGCGGTGCGCGACTCGGCTGAGCAGGCTGGTGGACGTGATGTTTATTTAATCTACGAACCAATGGCAGCTGCGCTAGGTATCGGTTTAGATGTTGAACTTCCAGAGGGACACATGGTTGTTGATATCGGTGGTGGAACTTCAGAAATTGCAGTAATATCTCTTGGAGGTGTGGTGTGCAATGAGAGTATAAACATTGCTGGTGATGTCTTTACTGAAGATATCCAAACATACATGAGACAACAATACAACATCAAGATTGGTGATCGTACAGCAGAGGATATAAAAATCGCTGTAGGTTCGGCAGTGACTGAGTTAGAAAATCCACCAGAGGATTTCACAGTTATAGGTCACAGTATTATTGATGCACGCCCTAAAGAGGTTTCAGTATCTTATCAAGAGATTGCCTTTGCGCTAGATCGCTCGTTGGCAAAAATTGATACTGCTATCATGAAAGTTCTAGAGAGAACTCCTCCTGAATTGTATAACGACATCTTCAGAAAAGGAATTTTCTTAGCAGGTGGTGGTGCGCTTATCAAAGGATTAGCACAACGCTTAACTGAAAAGACTGAGATTAAATTTATTGTTGCAGAAGATCCGCTTCGTGCCGTTGCGCGCGGAACAGGCATCGCCCTTAAAAACATAGATAGATTCTCATTCTTAATCAGAGAATAAAAAAAGTATTATTAATTGTAAAGAGTTATTGTGAATAGATTTTTTCTGCTATTTAGAAGAATCCACCTGTTTCTATTATTTGTATTAATAGAACTAGGTGCACTCTTTTACTATAGTAACTCATCGATTTATACAAACGCTAAGGTAATTAACGCCTCTAATTTTATTGTTAGAGGCGTTTACGCTATTCAAAACTCTGCTAGCGAATACCTTCATTTAAAGGCTGACAACGAAGACCTTACTCGAGATATCACTGCTCTACAAAATCAATTAGAGCAGCAACGTCAGCTAAATCTGGCACTGCTTGACTCTCTTTATGGAGGGGAGCAGGAGCGTACAATCATTGATGATACAATAACTACTCTCTACTCATACAAACCGAGCAGGATTGTTAAAAACTCTGTTTCTCACCAGCGCAACTTTATCACAATTGCATCTGGAACTGCTCAAGGAATGAGCGAAGATATGGCTATCATATCAAACGGATCGGTTGTTGGTTACATCCTAAGTTGTAGCGAAAACTACTCTACAGGTGTTTCCATTTTAAGTCGCGATTTCAAGACTAGCGGAAAAGATATAAACGGCAACTATTTTGGATCAATTCGCTGGGATGGAAAATCATACAAAGAGGTGATATTAGAGGAGATTCCCAAATATGCAACAGTCAATGTGGGTGATACCATTGTGACAACACAATATTCAACACGTTTCCCTTCGGGAATTAAAATTGGTCGAATAACACAGGTTGAGCAAAGCTCAATAATCAACCAAAAAGCGACAATTGAGCTATTCCTTGACATGACTAAGCTCTACAATGTTGTAACAATAAAAAACAAAACCCTAGAAGAGAGACAATCTCTTGAGGAGCAAACAACGCAAGACAATGGTTAGATTTTTAGAATATTTGGTCATTTTTATAGGGGTCGTAATGCTACAACTCCTAATCTTCAACGATGTGCATATTAGCGGTTTTGCTGGGGTTAATATTCTGCTGCTTTTTATAGTTTTACTCCCTCTTGATACACCAAATTGGCTTGTTCTAATACTCTCAGCATTGATTGGCATTACAACAGATACAATTAGCGGATTTCCTGCAATCAACACAATTAGCTGTACGCTAATAGGCTTTATTCGCCCTAGTGCCGTAAACCTGTTTTTAGGGATAAAGGATGCCACAAAACGAGGAGTTATCACTGCATCTAGATTGGGTTCTGGGAGAGTTGCTATATTTATGTTTGTGCTTATTGCAATTCAAAATATCGTAAACTACACACTTGAGTCACTCTCTGTTGTCGATGTTGTATTCACTATTTTAAGGGTAGTTACCGCAACGATTAGCTCGTTTGTTTTTGTCTATATTTTACATTTACCATTTTTCAACAAAGAGTCAGCAAACAATAAAGATTTTTAATGCACAACCGAGGTTTAATAATAAAAGGATTGGTCATACTTGTCGCATTGATAATTGCGGGAAGGCTTTTTTATTTGCAAGTTATAGACGATCGCTATAAACATGATGCAAATGCAAATGCTATTCGCAAACTGACTCAATATCCACCTCGCGGTGAGATATTCGACCGTAATGGCGAATACCTTGCTCAAAGTCGCGAGATGTATGACATTATGGTTGTTCCTATCGACATCAAAAATCTTGACACCATGAAGCTCGCAAATGTGCTAGATGTCTCGAAAGAGGATTTGATAAATTCAATCAACAAAGCTAAGCGATACTCTTATCGTCGTCCGTCGGTGCTCTTCAAGGAGATGCCAATGAATGTGAAGATGAAGTTTGACGAGTATGTTTTCAACGGATTCTACACCCAATACCGAACTGTTCGACACTATCCATTCAATACAGGAGGTAATATACTTGGCTACGTAGGAGAGGTTAATAACTCTATACTTTCGAGCGACTCCTACTACCAAATTGGCGATTATTCGGGCATGACAGGTATTGAAAGAGCTTACGAAAAGCAACTTAGAGGAGAGAAAGGAACAAAACTAGAGCTTGTGGATGTTCATGGAATGCCACAAGGGCCATATATGGATGGAACACTTGACACTATGGCTGTGAGCGGCAGTGCACTAACCTCTACAATCGACTACGAGCTTCAATCGCTAGGCGAAGAGTTGATGCAAGGCAAGCGCGGTTCGATAGTTATTATTGAGCCACAAACAGGCGAGATACTCACAATGATTAGCTCTCCCACATACAACCCTGACGATCTAATTGGGCGCGATAGGAGTAAAAACTTTGTCTCAATCCTAAAAGACGAGGGCAGACCAATGTTTAACAGGGTGGTGATGGCATATTATCCTCCTGGATCAACATTTAAATTGGCAGTAGCTCTAATTGGATTACAAGAGAAGGTGATAAATACAAACTCTACGTATGTGTGCAAAAGTGGGTATCACTATGGTAATAGAGTGTTAAAATGCCATGCACACATCCCTACCACCGACTTTAAATACTCAATCCAAACCTCTTGCAATGCCTATTATTGCAATCTATATAAATTGATTTTAGAGGATAAGAAATTTGGATCTACCAGCGAGGCGTTTACAAACTGGCGTGAGCATCTGCTCACAATGGGTTTTGGCCGAAAGTTGGAGTCTGACTTTCTCGGTGAGCTAAATGGATTTATACCTACAGCTGAATTTTACGATGGTAAATACAATGGACGATGGAACGCTTTGACCACCATATCAAACTCTATAGGGCAGGGTGAGATAGGCGTAACACCGCTGCAGCTAGCTAACTTCATCTCCTCGATAGCCAATAGAGGATACTACTACGTTCCCCATATTATTAAAAAGATTGGTGAGGATGGTAAATTACCTGATAGGTTTTATGAAAAACATTACACCTCTATTGATGAGAACCATTACGAAGATGTCATTGATGCCATGTGGAAAGGGGTTAATGAGTCTGGAACAGGTCTAAATGCTGCAATAGCGGGAATGGATGTGTGTGGCAAAACTGGTACTGCCCAAAACAACCATGGAGAGGAGATCGCTCTGCGCTTGCAGGATG
>JAWXTQ010000002.1:0-37467 GCA_044433405.1 Rikenellaceae bacterium | reverse complement strand
AAAAACTAGTTTACGCTTTGAGTTACACATACTCAGAATTCCCAGTTGTGCACGAATTTACAGATGAGAACGTGGATGCTTATATCGCAATCGGTCTTTCTGGAACAGAAATGGCACAAGAATCAGTTTATGTAACTTTTGAAAGAAACGACTCTTCTCTTTCCGAGTATAATAGAATCAACTTCGACCTTGATACTACAAACTTCGCAAAAGAGGTAGACCCTTCTCGTTACACTACAGACTCTTGGACTGCAGAGATTAAAGAGGGCGCTTGCAAAGGTGCTGTTAGACTTTCTGTTAATATCAACGGTCTTTCTCCAGACTCAATCTGGACAATTCCTTTGATTATTTCTGAAGTTTCTGGTGCTTACGACGGTCTTAACGAAGATTTGCAGATGGTGCTTTACCGCTTCTATTTCGAGAATGACTATGCAAGTATAGCTGACTATACAACTTATCTTGCTAAAGGTTATATCTACGATGATGTTGAAGGTGACTCTACAGCTGTCGCAGCTACTAAACGTGCGTTCCCTATTTCTAAATCAAAAACTAGGGTAACTTACGCTAGTACAACTGACTACAGCTCACTTGATGCTATCAACCAAAACTCAATAATCTTTGATGTAAAAGATGATTCTTCTATCGAGATTACTGCAGTTGACCCAACTCTTCTAAACGTTCGTACAGTAGGCGAACCTGAAGATAATATCTATGCAGCTGACTACATGGGTAGCTACCGCTTCTATGTAAACTATGAGTATAGATACAGATCTTCAACTTCAAGTGATTGGTCTGATTGGTTACGTTGCCAAGAAAGTTATATTAGCTACTAATATTAACTATTCTATATTAAAAATAGGGTTTGTCGTATTGACAAACCCTATTTTTGATTTATAGCTGGGTGACTTTTGAAAATGATATCTGGTTTTGCAGTTTGTGGGTAGAAGTTGCGCAAAAGTGCTTTTAACGGGCGGTGGCGAGGCTGAGATCTGGACGCTCCTTGCACAGGGCAGGGGTCAGAGACCCCTTTGGGAGAAACTTTGTTTCTCCTGTGCTTAGGCTCGGTGAGTTTCCTTATTAATCACTAACCATTAATCAATAATCATTAATCATTAACAATAGCGTTTTTTAATGCTACCATCTGTATAGCTGTAGCTCCTGCCTCTTCGCCTTTATTGCCTAGGCGGCCTCCTGCTCTCTCCTCAGCTTGCAATTGAGTGTTGACAGTTAGTACACCAAAAATAATTGGTTTATTAGCCTCTATAGCTACGCTATTTAGTCCGTGGGTTACTCCGCTGCAAATGTATTCGAAGTGAGGAGTGTCGCCCTTAATTACGCAACCTATGGCTATGACTGCGTCAATATCGCTCTGCGAGGCGGCAAATTTGCTGCCCATCGTTAGTTCGTATGCACCTGGCACTACGTAGGTGAATACCTCCGCACCATGCTCCTTGCATAGCTTTTCTGCACCATCTTTAAGCTTTGATGTGATGCCGCTATTCCATTGCGCTACAACTATAGCTATTTTCATACCCTTAGCTGAGGGTATCTCAAAATCAAATTGTGATAGGTTTTTTAGTTCTGTTGCCATCTTTATTGCTTTTTTAAATTATTAATATCTTTGCCAAATAAAAAAAAGCTGTCTCGAAAATAGATTTCTCAGGCAGCTTTTTATGTTTCAAACTACAGCTAGTTTTAAACTAGGAGTGGTTTGATATTTTGTTTTCTTACTTCTCGATACGACCAATAAATTTCTCAATGTCGCGACCCTCAAGCGAAGATGGGTATAGAACAGAGATTTTGTTGTATGCCTCTAATGCTTTCGCATTGTTACCCTCAAGTTCGTACATTAAACCTAGTTTTTTAAGGTACATAGGAGCAGTAAAGTCGTTGTTAATCTCACAAGCTAAAGCGTATTGTTTGATTGCTGCTGCATTGTCGCCTTGCTCAACTGCGATATCGCCTAAAAGACCGATGTTTTGCGCGTTGATTACGGCTGATGCTTCGCCTTCAACTCTATTGTAACGTTTAAGGTAGCTAGCTGCATTGTTGAAATCGCCTAATTTTAGGTAGCAGATACCAGCGTAGTGGTTAGCCATGTTGCCAATAGGGGTTGATGAGTAGCTGTCAGCAATCTCAATAAAACCTTCGAAATAGTCATTACCATTAAGTGCTAGGGCAAATGAGTCTTGTTGAAAATATTGCTCTGCAACAAATGCTGCGGCTGAGGCATTCTCGATTCTTGGAGATTCGATAAAGCTTCTGTAGCCAAAGTAGCTGCCTGTGATAACTATAATTGCACCTACTGCAATAATTAATGTTTTGAAGTTTTTCTCAATGTAGCTCTCTGTGCGATCGAGTGCAGATTCAATGATTTGTTCAGGATCTTCTACTGAATGTTTGTCTGTATTCATTTTTTGTAAATTTTTAATTTTATAATTCTCGGAGTTGCAAAAGTAAAACTTTTTTCTTGAAAATAAAAAAAAATATCTATATTTGTCTGAAAATATTACACAACATGCGTTTAGAGCAGATAGAAATTATAGATTTTAGAAATATTAAGAGCCTTTTTTTGAGTTTTAAATCAAAAATAAACTGTTTTGTAGGGGAAAATGGCTCTGGTAAAACAAATATATTAGATGCCATATATTATGCATCAAGGTGTAAGAGCTTGACAGGGGCTACGGATGGGCAGTGTGTCAATTTTGAGGCCGATTATTTTATGATTGACGCAAAGTGTGTCACCCAAAGTTCAAACTCCTTAGAGCAGATAGTGTGTAGCTACCATAAATCGCTTGGCAAATCAATTAAACGAAACGATAAACGTTATGCACGACTCTCGCAGCATGTGGGGGTTTTGCCCGTGATTCTTGTCTCTCCATACGATAGTGCTCTGATTAATGATGCGGCCGATGAGAGACGTAAATTTCTTAACCTCTTAATATCACAAATCGACAAAAACTATCTCAATGCGTTGATTAAATATAACTCTCTGCTTCAGGAGCGAAATAAAATCCTTAAACTTGAGAGTGGTGAGTTGGATATGACATTCTTTGAGGTTATTGATATGCAACTTTGTGAACAGGCTGCCATAATACACTCCAAAAGAGGGGAGTTTATTGATATCTTGTCGGGGATAGTGGCTGAAAATTATGCTAAGATATCGCTTGGACGTGAGAGTGTCTCGCTTTCCTTTCGCTCGGTGCTTAATGAGAGAAGTTTTGATGAGATATTGCTATCAAACTTCGAAAAAGATAGAGCACTTGGTTACACCTATCATGGCGTGCATCGCGATGATGTGGTGATTAAGATTGATGGACATCCAATTAAGCGATTTGGTTCGTGGGGGCAGCAAAAATCTCTGCTTACCGCCTTGAAACTTTCGGAATTTGATATATTTTATCAGCGTACGGCTGTTAAGCCTATATTGCTGCTTGATGATATATTTGATAAGCTCGATATGAGTAGGGTAGAGGCGCTGCTCAAGTTGGTGTATGATGATAAGTATGGTCAGATATTTATTACCGATAGCAACAAAACGCGACTAATATCAATATTGGAGGGGATTGGTGATAAAGTGTCGATTTATGGTGTCGATAGGGGCGAAGTTGCTCCAGTTAACGAATTTTAAAACTTTGGAAGAATGCAAAAGATATATCCTGTAAAAATAGGTGATGTTATTGACAAACTATTGTCCGATAATCAGTTGGCACAGCAGGGATTGTTGGAGTCGCGTGCCTTGGAGTATTGGAGGCAGGTGGTGGGTGATAGATTGGCTGAGGCTACACAGAAAATAAACCTACGTGAGGGTAAACTGTATGTGAGTTTCTCGTCGCAGGCTGCTCGAAGTGAGTTTTTTATGCGACGAACTGAGATTCGTAGTGAGATTAATCGTCTGGTGGGGGCGAATGTGATAAAGTTTATTTCTATCTTTTAATAAATTATTATTACTTTTGTAGATTATACTTGGAATTTAAATGATAAAATATTGTTATGAGAAGATTATTTTTCGCTTTTTGTGCGCTTAGTGCGCTTTTATCTTCTTGCTCTGGCAAGGGGGGATTAACCTATGAAATAATTGGTAGCGTTAGTGATAATTCGCTAAATGGTAAAATGCTCTATTTGCTCGACTATCAGATTGCTAGTGTGCCTGCTATCGACTCTACTGTGGTAAAGGATGGCAAATTTGAGTTTAAAGGTAGTGTCGAGAAACCTACGGTGTTCTTTATTAGACATGATGGTAATAATGCAGTGGTGATAACAGAGTCTGAGCCTGTAACTGTTGAGTTTGGGCAAGAAAGTGTTATCTCTGGTGGTGAATTGAATAATGGTTTGGCTGAGCTTAATAAAACTATTATGTCGCTAAATAATGCCGCCTATATCAGATTTTCTGCCGCTAAAACAACTGAGGCTAAAATGAAAGTTATTGGTGATGTTGCTATTCAAAGACGTCAGCTTTATAGTGCTGTGGTGGATAAAAACAAGGGTAATATTTTAGGCGCTTACGCTGTGTGTAGCTTGATTGACGATATTGTCTCTACCTCTGAAATGGTGTCGCTAGAACAGTTTGACGAGTTAGTGGGAAGAGCTGAAATGGCTGCCGATTATGATCGTATTTCGGCTATTAGAAGAATATATGTTAATGAGCTAAAAACTGCTAATGGTGAGATGTTTATTGACTTTAGTGGCCAAACCCTTGAGGGTGAGCCTAGCTCTTTGTCTGACTATGTTGGTAAAGGAGAATATGTGTTAGCCGATTTCTGGGCTTCATGGTGTGGCCCTTGGCAAACACAACTCCCAAATATCAAAGCTGCTTATCAAAAATATACCGATAAGGGGCTTGTTGTTATTGGCGTTAACGTGTGGGATACTGGACGTAAATATTTTGAGCAGGTGGTTGAGTCGGAAGAGCTTGTTTGGCCTCAGATTTATGCCTCTCACGATAATACAGCAACTAATCTTTATGGAATTAGGGGTATTCCTACTTTTATCCTTTTTGCTCCTGACGGAACTATCGTTGATAGATTGAAGGGTGAGGATATTGATGCTGTCTTAACAGAAATCTATAACAAATAAAACTATGAGAAAATTATTTTTTGCCTTGTGTGCATCGGTTGCTATTGCAACCTCTTGCCAAAACAGTAACCCACTATCTTACAATATTGAGGGTAATGTGGCCGATTCGTCGTTGAATGGAGTGGCTCTTTATCTGCTTGATATGCTCGGTGGTAATGAGAAAATTGATACTGCGATTGTCGAAAATGGTAAATTCCAATTTAGTGGCGTGGTTGAAAAACCTACTATGTTCTCAATTCGTAATGGCGATAGACGTGTGACTATATTGCAAGAACCTCAAACTGTTGAACTTGACTTCGGCATTGAGAGCGTCTTGAAAACTGGTAAGCTTAATCCTCAATTTATGGAGTTGTCGAAGGGTATTGACGAGTTAACTTTTGAAGTGCGCTCACAAATTAGCGACGAAATTGATGGCGAGCAGAGGGAGAAGATAATAGAGAATTATTATACTACTGTTAAAGGTATGCATGAAAAGCAGATTAAAACTAATGCTGACAATATCTTAGGTGCTTTTAGTGTGAGTGAGCTTATCACTTTGATGGATTTTCAGAGTGTTGAAGAGTTTGATGCGCTTGTTGCTAAGGTTAAGTTGGCTGACTGTTTTGAGTCGATAGCTGGCTCGCGTGAGCTATTGGTTGGAAAACTTAATACTGCTGATGGTAATATGTTTGCCGATTTTAATGGTCTTAATCAAGAGGATGAGATTGTTTCGCTTTCGGATTATGTGGGTAAGGGAAATTATGTGCTAGTTGACTTCTGGGCTTCGTGGTGCGGTCCTTGTAAAGCTGAAATTCCTAACCTTAGAGCGGTATATGATGAGTATAAAAGCGAAGGTTTTGTAGTCTTGGGAGTTAATGTGTGGGATAGAGGTAAGGAGGCTTACTTGAAAGCTGTTGAAGAAGAGGGTATGACTTGGCCTCAGCTATACACCACTAACACTAGCAATGCTACTAAGCTTTATGGTATCTCTGGTATTCCTACAATCATTCTTTTTGCTCCTGATGGAACTATCGTGAAACGTGTGAGAGGTGTGGATATTAAAAAAGCTGTTGATGAGGCTTACAGTAAATAGTTTAAAACTTCACCAAAATGAGAAAATTTTTATTGCTTATTGCGTTGCTGACTCTAAGTGTGAGTCTGCATGCGCAGGGTGATTTATCACAAAAATTAATGCCTATTGATTCTAGCTTTATTGTGGGTAGACTCGATAATGGTATGAAATATTACATTAAGGAGAACAAAAAACCTGAGGGTTTGGCCGATTTTTATATCGCTAGAAGTGTGGGTGCTATTCAGGAGGATGATCATCAAGATGGGCTTGCCCACTTCTTGGAGCATATGGCCTTTAATGGCACTAAAAACTTGCCTGGAAAGGCTATGCTTGAGTATTTGCAGTCGATTGGAGCAGAGTTTGGTGCTAATATAAATGCTTATACTGGGCTCGACCGTACGGTGTATATCCTTAATGATATCCCTTTGAGACGTCAAGCTATTATTGACTCGGCACTGCTTGTGCTTTATGAGTGGAGTAGAAATTTGACACTCGATCCTGTGGAGGTTGATAACGAAAGAGGGGTGATTTTGGAGGAGCTGCGTAGCTATTATGGTGCCAGCTTTAGAGTTAGAGAGAAGTTATACCCTTATGTTTATAACGGCACTAAGTATCAACATAAAAATGTGTTGGGTACGGAAGAGGGGTTGAAAACTTTTGCTCAGGAGTCCATCGAATCGTTCTATTATGAGTGGTATAGACCAGAATATCAGGCTGTCATCGTTGTTGGAGATTTTGATGCGCGCAAAATGGAGCAGGAGATTGTTGAGATGTTCTCGGAGTTAGAGTCTCCTGAAAATGTTCGTGATAAAGTGGATATTTTAATCCCTGAGTATGCAGAAAACACTTTTGCGGTGATTACCGATCCTGAGAATACATCTACATACGTAGAGTATATTATACCTTCGGCTTATATTGATAGTGCATCATATCGTTATTATGATGAGCGTCAACGTAGCATTATGGAGTCGATAATTGAGATGAGCTTAGATGAGAGGCTTTCGGATGTTGCACTTGAGTCAAATCCCCCTTTTAATGGTGCTTCGGTGTCGCCTTTCTTGATTACAAACACCTCTTACGGCATGATTGGCTATGTGTCGGTTAAAGAGAGTGGCGTTGAGGATGGTTTGACTGCTATGGTTGCCCAAATTGAGAAGATTCGTAAGTATGGAATTACTAATGAGGAGTTTAATAGAAATATTCTTGAGCTGAGAACTCAATATGAGGCGGCTGTGCAGCGTGAGGCTGATAAAAAGTCGAGCCAGTATGTGTCGTTAGCTTTGACTAACTTCTTGCAGAATGAGCCTATTCAAACTGATGTTCAAAAATTGGAGATTTTCGAACTGATGGTGGCTACTATCTCTTTGGAGATGGTTAATGATTATGTCAGCTTTGTTTATCCTGATAAACCAGGTGCTGTGGTTGCTATAACTCCCGAAAAAGAGGGTGTTGTGCCAACTGTCGAGCAGCTAGAGGCGGCTTTTATGGCTGGTAAAAATGCTAATCTGCCTGCTCCTGTGGAGAGTGTGATTGCTAGCTCTTTGATTACTGAGCCTATTGAGCCAGGGCAGATTGTGAAGGAGAGTGTGGATAAACTTGGTAACACCGTCTGGACACTATCTAATGGTGCTACTTTAGTGTTGCACCCTACAACTCTTAAACAAGATGAGATTTTGTTTAGTGGTAGCGGTTATGGTGGTAGCTCTTATGTTGAAACTGCTGATATGCCTGCTCTAAAGTTTGTATCTTCGGTGGCTTCGCTGAGTGGATTGGGTGATTTCTCCGCCTCTGAGTTGCAAAAAATTATGGTCGGTAAGCGCGCTAGTGCTAATGTGGGTATTGCAAATACTCAATCAAATGTTAGCGGTAATTCATCTTCTAAATTGAGCGATATTGAGACTATGTTACAGCAGGTTTATCTCAAATTCGAAAAACCTCGTTTTGAACAAGTCGCTTTCCAAAACTTTGTTCTACAGTATAAAAATATGCTCGCTAATTTTGACCAAAATCCTAATAATATCTTCTCGGATGGTATTCAGAGAGATCTTTATGGTGGTAATGAGCGTATAGTGTTGACTAGAGATATGAATAAATTTATTGATGACATTACTCTTGAGCAAGTTCAGCGGGTGTATAACACCGCTCATCAGGGAGTAGATGGTTATAGATTTGTTATGGTGGGTAATTTTGAGCCTGACTCTATTCGTCCTCTCGTTGAGAACTATTTGGCATCTATTAAAGCGGGCGAAAAACGTCAACTCAGTGATGATAAAACTTATCTTGTAGATGGCGAAATTGTTAAGGATTACCCAATACAGATGCACGACCCTAAGAGTCTTGTATTATTCTATTACGAGGGTGGAGAGATTAAGTATACCTTGAAAAATACAATATTAATGGGTCTATTGGCTGAAATGCTCGATTTTAGATATACTGAGATTATTCGTGAAGAGAAAGGTGCTGCCTACTATGTCAGTGTAAATGGTTACTTAAGCTATGAACCGCGTGAGAGATTCACTCTGCAAGTGCAGTTCGAAACAAATCCTGAACTCGCTAACGAAATGGCTAATATTGTTGAGGAGCAGATTCAGCTAATTGCTGATGGAACTATCAAAGATGAAGATTTCAACAAAGCAATCACTGCTCGTATCAAGAATTTTGAATTAGCTCAGAAAGAGAATGGCGCATGGCTTTCGTGGATTAATAGCTATTATAATAACGAATTTAACTACGAAAAAGAGTACCTAGATATCCTAAAATCAATCAAGCCAAAACAAATTGTCGATATAGCTAAAGAGATACTTTCGGAAGCTAGCAAAAAACGATTGATTATGTATCCTGCTGAGAATTAGTAGTAGCTTTGGGGTTTTGGTGGCTCTTAGCGATTTTGTTTAGCGGCTTTTAGCGGGTTTCACTTACATTAGCTAAAGCTCACGATTGTAGTAATAGGTTTTTATTTCTTATACTCATACCTAAAGGTATGGTAACGAAATAAAAACCTATTACTATTTTTGGCTACGCCAAAAGTGCCTCACACTCCTTTTCTCTATTGTAAAATTTCATAAGGCTATTGTTTAATTTGCTTATTAATGTAACACGCGTTACTGTAACAGCTGTTACGTTAATGTAAATATACTGCCTTTATTTTACTTTACCAAATTTATAGAATATTAATGTTTGCTAAGCTTTATCCACTAAAACTTATATCCTATATAAGCACTAACTGTCAAATCTTTATCGTCGTTGTAGATTGTGGTTTTAGGGAAAAGAACGCGTGTGCCTAAAACAACTCCGCTTTTTGCATTGTATGCAATCCCTACTGGTATGCCAAATTCAAGGCTATTGTATTCTGACCTATCGAGTTTCTCTTTATCTCCTCTTTCGTTGCGTTTGGCATAAAGTACTGCACCTACTTGAATTCCACCCTCTAAAGAGATTTTTTCAAATAGATACACCTTTACTAAAAGAGGTAATGATAGTGTGTTATAATTGTATGTTACAAGATCAGTTACAGGAGAGCCTTGGCTTGTGCCTACAGTTTCGTAGGTTGCATAACCGATTCCACCATAATTAAGCTCAGCTCCAAATGCTATGAAAGTGTTGATTTTATACTCTGTTGTGATGCCAATAGATAATCTAGTCACTACAGGACTTCCGTTTTCGGCCTGTATATTTGTCATGTTGGCACCAAATTTTGCGCCAAATATAGCTTCTTGATATTGTGCAAATAGTGGCATTGAGATAATGCTACATGCTAAAAATAAAAGTATCTTTTTCATATGGTCTATATGGTTGTTATTTAATTTTATAGCTGTATAACCATCGTTCAAAATGGCCATACAAATCAATACGACATATATAGAGGTGCTATAAGTCGTCTAGAGTAGAACAAAAACCTAGCCTATGCTACTAATTTTTGGATGGCTAGTTTTAAAGTAGTTTTTTTGCAGGTGCTGCAACAAACTCTTTCAAGTAGAGCGGTTCAAAATATGCTACATCTTCAAATTGACCATTAACGAATCTTCTATTCGCTAATTCAACCATAGCTCTTGCCGACTGTGTAGCTTCGACAAACTCTAAACCTTTGATTTGTAATACCTCCTCACATTTTTTAGCTCCTGAGCCAAAGATTAGAAACTTCTCGCAATCGCGATACTCTTCAAAACTTTCTGGAGTGATAATATGGGGTTGTAATTCACTAATGGGATTACCCTCATGAGAGAATAATTGTTGATACACCTCCATTCGCCTTGCATCTATCATAGGAGATAGCACTGCATTTTTCAATGAGTCTATTCCTAAGATACCTGCTTCAAAATCCTCAATAACAGATTGTACTAGCACCTCTAAAGATGGTATAGCTATGAGTTTAATGTTTGAACCGTAGCATAATCCTTTGGCTACGGAAACGCCAATTCTAAGCCCTGTGTAGGAGCCTGGCCCTTTACTAACAGCTACCGCATCTAAATCCCCACCATCAATATCGTTTTCTCTGAATATTTCTTCAATAAACAGAGCTAAATCACGTGCATGGTTTCTAGAGGTATTACTCTCTCTGAGAGAGAGTAACTCATCACCATGTGATAGAGCAACAGAGCATATATCGCCACCAGTTTCGATGGAGAGAATTCTTGCTTTGTCGTGGTGCATGAAGGTCATGTTATTTTCTAGGTTTTGTGATTTTTTCAACTTGAACTTGACGCTCAAAAGATTGTTCTAGCGACATAAATGTTTCTGTTTGAGAAATACCTGGGATTTCCTTGATAATGTTTACCATGGTAGCCATAAGGTGCTCATTGTTTTTACAGAACATTTTAATCAACAATGAATACTTTCCTGTAATGAAGTGGCACTCCACAACTTCAGGAACACTTTTCAATGCTTTGATTACGTCTTCATAGAAATTAGATTGTGAGATTTGGATGCCTACATAGACACAAACGTCATTTCCTAAAGCTTTAGGATCAATCTCTAGACGAGATCCTGTGATAACTCCAGACTCCTCTAGTTTTTTAATACGTTGGTGAATAGCTGCACCAGAAATTCCACACTCTCTCGCAATTTCAAGGAAAGGTGTACGAGCATTGCTAATTAGGTGCTGTAAGATCTTTTGATCAATCAAATCAATAATGTACTTTGCCATACTGTAATAAATTAAATTCTGTACAAAGATATAAAAAAAATCAATAAGTAACAATTTATTTGTTTTTTTTATGAATTTATTACAATAAAAGAATCTTTCTTTGGGAACGTTACCAATCTATAAGACCGTTATTTTGTGCTCAATTCGCTGATATTGTGATAGTTTATAGGCCTATTTTTGTTAGAAATTGAATTTTTTTGAGGAGAATAAAAAATCGCACAAAACAATCGCGCACATAGCTTCAACTATGACTGGAGCACGCAAAGCGATGCATGCATCGTGTCTTCCTTTTATGCATAATTCTTCAATATTTTGTGAAGATGTGTTCAAAGTCATCTGTGAACGTGCAATGCTTGATGTTGGTTTGAATGCCACTCTGAAAATTATTGGATTGCCATTTGAGATACCTCCGTTAACACCTCCTGCATTATTGCTTTGTGTCTCTCCCGACATTGACATAATCATGTCGTTGTGTTGTGAGCCTGATTTTCGTGCCGACTCAAATCCCTCTCCAAACTCAATTGCCCTAACTCCTGGAATTGAGAATATCGCATGACTTAATAAACTCTCAACTGAATCAAAAAATGGCTCTCCTAATCCTATAGGTAAACTTGTGGTTGTACATTCAACTATACCACCTAAAGAGTCGCGCTGTTTCATCGCCTCTTTAAGCATCTGTTCGTGCTTAGAGTGATCTTTCTCACCACCCATCTCGATTAGGTTTGCTGAAATTGTGATACCTTGGCTAGCTAACACTTTTTTTGCTACTACACCAGCAGCTACCACACCTAGAGTTACGCGAGCAGAGAAATGTCCGCCACCACGATAGTCATTAAATCCATCAAATTTTTTGAAAGCAACAAAATCACTATGACCTGGACGTGGGTGTTCGACAAGGTTTTTATAATCTTTACTAATGGTATTTTCATTATTAAACACTACTGTCAGTGGTGCGCCAGTTGCATGTCCGTTAAATTCTCCGCTAATAATATGAGGTAAATCAGCCTCCTTTCTTGGGGTAGTACCTACACTTCCACTCTTGCGACGCGCAAGGTCGGCCATAAAATCATCTTCGCTAATCTCGAGTCCTGCAATAGGAGCATCAATTACAACACCAACACTCTTACCGTGTGATTCACCAAAAATAGATATTTTAAATATTCGTCCAAATGTATTCATTATTTCATGCTGATTTTTGCAAGTTTTGCCATCTCTGAGGCAAATACAAACTCGTTAAGTTCTTTGTTGTCACTATATAGAATAGATGAGCGATCGCCCTCCCACCATTTTCTGCCTTGATGAATAAACACCACATTATCGCCAATCTGCATAACAGAGTTCATGTCATGGGTGTTGATTATAGTTGTTATGTTATTCTCTACTGTAATCTCTTTGATTAGATCATCAATGATGATAGATGTTTTTGGGTCGAGACCAGAGTTGGGTTCATCGCAAAACAGATATCTTGGGTTGTTCACAATAGCGCGCGCAATTGAGGTCCTTTTAACCATACCTCCACTAATCTCAGATGGGAATAGCTTTGCCGCAGCTGATAGATTCACTCTATTTAAACATTGATGTACCTTATCCATCTTCTCTGAAAACGACATGTCTGTAAATACATCTAGCGGGAATCTAACATTCTCCTCCACTGTTAGTGAATCAAAAAGTGCGCCTCCTTGAAAAATCATACCAATCTTTTGTCTTACAAGTTTCATCTCTTCAATTCCGAGTGATGAAAAGCATATATCATCATAATATATATCACCTGAATTTATAGGGTGAAGTCCAATAAGTGATTTTAAGAGCACAGTTTTACCAGAGCCACTCTGTCCTATGATAAGGTTTGTTTTGCCACTTTCGAAATTTGCCGAGACTTCATTTAAAACCAAATGACCATCCTCGAATTTTTTGCTTACATTAATTGCCTTTATCATATTAATAAGAGAAAAATAGTTTGGTTAATATTAGGTTAAATACTAGCACTGAGATGATAGAGGTAACTACCGCTTTTGTGCTAGAACGACCAACCTCTAGTGAACTTCCCTTAGCATAATATCCGTAGAATGATGCTACCGATGTGATAATAAATGCAAACACTACAGCCTTGGTAACACCATACACAACACTGTATGGCCTAAAGTCGTACACGATACCAGTTAGATAATCATTGGGTGTAACAGACTCTAACGTAAACATTATAACGTAGCCACCAAACACCCCAACAGCCATACTCAAGATAGTTAATGCGGGAAAGAAAATAAGAGCTGCTGTGATTTTAGGCAGGATAAGATAGTTTGCAGAGTTTATACCCATAACATCTAATGCGTCTATCTGCTCAGTGATTCGCATAGAACCAATCTCAGAGGCTATATTTGAACCTATCTTACCAGCAAGAATTAGAGCTGCAATAGTAGAGCTAAACTCTAGTATTAGAGTCTCTCTAGTTGCATAGCCAATCAAGTTTTTAGGAATAAAAGGACTCTCTAAGTTTATGGCCATTTGTATAACAACAACAGCACCTATAAAAAAAGATATAATTGTTATAATAGGAATTGAGTTCAGGCCAAGCTTCTCCATCTCATCTAGCAGCTGCCTGAAAAATATAGGCCTCTTAACAGGACGCGAAAACACTCTCTGCATTAGCATGATATATCTACCAAGCTCTTCTAATTTCTTTATTATCATAATATTAATGCTATTCAAATCAATGATGCTTCACTCTTTAATGAGGAGGCAAAAACCGCACAAATATAGTTAAAATTTATTTTTGTTGCAATAAAAAGTGGGGGCAATCTTCGTTTGGTGTTTTGTATTAAGATGTTTTCGAAGCTGTTTCCTAACTGGTTTTCTAAGCGGCTTTCACCGCATGAGCTGAAGCTCATGCGGTGAAAGCCGCTAAAGAAGTGAAAGCTGCTAAAGATTAGAAAGCCGCCTAAAAGACACTAAGCAAAACCGCCTAGATTGTAGCGAAGAAATCGTTTCCTTTGTCATCTACGATGATAAAGGCAGGGAAATTTTCTACATAAATTTTCCTTACTGCTTCCATGCCTAATTCT
The DNA here is from genome assembly GCA_044433405.1 of Rikenellaceae bacterium. Classification (GTDB taxonomy): domain Bacteria; phylum Bacteroidota; class Bacteroidia; order Bacteroidales; family Rikenellaceae; genus CAMQVM01. The sequence continues at coordinate 23,138 of JAWXTQ010000002.1, read as the reverse complement.
GGGAAGTCGACAACCTCTACCGATTTAATGCTATTCTTAGCTAGAATTGCAGCTGGACCACCTATCGAACCTAGGTAGAAACCACCATGCTCTTTACATGCGTCTGTAACTTGTTTTGAGCGGTTGCCTTTAGCTACCATTACTAGCGAGCCACCAAGACTTTGGAATATATTAACATAAGAGTCCATACGACCTGCTGTTGTAGGACCAAAACTTCCTGAAGCCATTCCTGCAGGAGTTTTTGCAGGTCCTGCGTAGTATACTGGGTGGTTTTTGAAATAATCTGGCATTGGTTTGCCTGCATCAACCATTTTCTTGATCTCAGCATGTGCAATATCACGTGCAACGATAAGTGTACCTTTGATGTTAAGGCGAGTTTTGATTGGATATTGGCTAAGTTTTTCGCGAACTTTATCCATTCCCTCGTCTAGGTCAATCTCAACGGCTGGTGCAAGTGAAGGAGCAGATTGAGGCATAAAACGACCTGGATTTTTCTCTAATTGCTCTAGGAAGATACCATCCTCAGTGATTTTAGCTTTGATGTTACGGTCGGCACTACAGCTAACACCGATACCTACTGGACATGATGCTGCATGGCGAGGTAGGCGAATAACTCTTACGTCATGAACCAAATATTTTCCTCCAAATTGAGCACCAACGCCACTTTCTTGGCATATTTTAGTGATTTTTTCTTCCCACTCTAAGTCTCTGAATGCGCGACCTAGCTCATTTCCTGATGTTGGAAGATAATCTAAATATCCTGCTGACGCTTTTTTTACGGTTGCTAGGTTGGCTTCAGCTGAAGTTCCACCAATAACCACTGCAAGGTGGTAGGGAGGACATGCTGATGTTCCTAGGTCTTTTATTTTTTCTTTTACAAATGCACTTAGCGACTCTTCGTTAAGTAACGCTTTTGTTTGTTGATATAAGAAAGTTTTGTTTGCAGAGCCACCTCCTTTTGTCATAAACAAAAACTCATATTTATTACCTTGTGTTGCGTAAATATCTATTTGTGCAGGAAGGTTGTTTCCGCTGTTCTTCTCTTCAGTCATAGTTGTTGCAACTACTTGTGAGAAACGAAGATTGCGAGATTGATATGTGTCATAAACACCTTTAGAAAGATGTTCTGCGTCAACTGCACCAGTATAAACATCTTCACCTTTTTTAGCCACTACGATCGCAGTACCTGTATCTTGACAAGTTGGAAGTTCGCCTTCGGCAGCAACAACTTGATTGCATATCATTGAGTAGGCTACAAATCTATCATTGTCAGTTGCCTCATCATCGCTTAAGATATTTGAAAGCTTTTGTAAATGCGCCGCACGAAGATAGAACGAAACATCTGAGAACGCCTCTTTTGATAATAACTCCAATCCTTTAGGATCAACTTTTAAAATTTTACGACCATCGCAATCAACTACTTTTACATAATCTTTAGTCAATAGACGATACTCTGTAGTCGTATCTTTTGACTGCTCGAATGGCTCTTGGTATTTGAAATCACTCATCTTTTAATAAATTTAGTTCTTTATTGTATGTTTTATTTATTCTTTAGTATCCTAATATTCTAAGCATTGAGCGGTAGCTCTGCTCTTTGGCAAAGAGGCGTGTGTAATAGTCGTTATTATCTTTGTCTTTGTCAATAATAATATGCTTAGGTGCAGGAATCAAACAGTGCTGAATTCCTCCATAGCCTCCTAACGACTCTTGATACGCTCCAGTATGGAAAAATCCTATGTATTGATTGTTGCCAGTCTCAAATTTTGGTAGGTATACAGCATTTGAGTGTGACTCTGCATTGTAGTAATCCTCACTATCGCAAGTTAACCCTCCTAGGAACACCCTTTGATACTCTTTATCCCAATTGTTTATTGCAAGTAGGATGTATCTCTGGTTTATACCCCAAATATCGGGCAAAGTTGTGATAAACGAACTATCCATCATATACCACAGCTCTCTATCATTCTGCTGCTTTTGTCTTAATACAGAGTAGAGTGTTGCGCCGCTCTCTCCAACAGTAAATGATCCAAATTCTGTAAAAATATTAGGCTCTTGAACATTACTTTGCTCACAAATATTCTTTATTTGAGCAATAATCTCCTCTGTCATATATTCATACTCATAGTTAAAGCTCAGCGATGTTTTAATTGGAAAACCACCACCAATATTAAGCGAATCCAACTCTGGACACACCTGCTTTAATTTACAGTAGATATTAATACACTTATTTAGCTCACTCCAATAGTAGGCTGTATCACGAATACCTGTATTAATAAAGAAGTGTAGCATTTTAAGCTCAAACTTAGGGTTTTTCTTGATTTTCTCAGTGTAGTAGTCAATGATGTCATTATATCTAATACCCAATCGTGAGGTGTAGAAGTCAAATTTTGGCTCCTCCTCTGATGCAATCCTAATGCCTAGTTTTAATTTGCGACCATCTTTTACTAGCTCGTTCAGTTCGTCTAACTCCTCTTTGTTGTCAAGCACTGCAACAGCATTTGTAAAACCATCGTTTGCAAGTTTGGCAATATTCTCTACATATAATGGACGCTTAAACCCATTGCAAACAATATATATATCTTTGTCAATTACGCCATTTTCATATAGCGCATTAACTAAAAATATATCATAGGCAGAAGAGGTCTCAAGATTAATATCATTACGTAATGCCTCCTCTAAAATAAATGAGAAATGTGAACTTTTGGTGCAGTAGCAATAGTTGTACTTGCCTTTGTAGTCCACCTTTGCCATAGCAACATTAAATAGACGCTTCGCACGCTGTATCTGAGACGATATTTTAGGCAGGTATGTTACCTTTAGGGGTGTTCCATACTGCTTGATTATATCCATTAATGGCACATCATGAAAATTTAACTCATAATTATTAACATTAAACTCCTCTTGCGGAAACTCAAATGTCTGCTCTATTAAATCAATGTATTTGTTTTTCATCTTCTGTATTTACATATCTAAAATATGTGCAAATATACAGAAAGTTTTTTGAATATCATTAATGTAATAAAAAAGTTCAATGTAAGAGTAAACTCAGTCTTAGTTTCGACCAACCTATTTGATATTGATGGTGTATTCGGAGTAGCAATTAATGGTTAAAATTACATTATTGATAAAAAATTAGTTTAAATCGCTTTCATTTTAAAGAAAAAAAACCTAACTTTGAAAATCCTTTTACTTGAAAGGGTATGTCTCTAGTTTAATATAAAATTTTTAATACAATGATTAACAAGTTATTAACAACGTGCCTCCATCGAAATAAACGCCTAGTGCTGCCTACACTCGGAGCTTTTATCGGAAAAAACATTGATGGATTAGGAGTAGTTTTAGTATTTGTGCCATTCTTGAAAAATGATGATGGAATATTGTTCTCAGCAATAAAAAGTTGGGCAGGAGTTGAGGATGAGGAGGCGAAACAAATCATGGATGAATATATAGCTGCAATAAAAGAGTCTTTAGATACAAGAGGTCAGTATTTGATAGAGGGTGTTGGAGTGTTAAAATATGATGTTAACCATATTATATGCCTTGAGAAAGAGCCAGAAGAGAAGCCGCAAGAGCAATCTTTACCTGTTGTCGAGCAGCCAGTAGCACCAGTAGCTCAGAACACCATACAGCCAGAGATGGTTGCACCAGCGAGTGAGAGTGTAGTGATTCAGCAACCACAACCACAACTCCAACAAGAGCCAGTAGTTGCTAGTGTCGAGAGAGTTGAGCCTGTAAGTGAGTTTCAACCACCAGTAAGTGCACCAATGGCTACAGAAGTAGCGCCACAGAGCGTGGCTACACCCCCAGTTATCGAGCCTCAAAATGTAGAGCCTCAACAAGCGGATAGCCCTGTATTAAATAGACATAACCAAAATTTCGAACATAAGAGACAACACTCAATAGATATGGGTGCGCGTTATTTTTCGCCAAAACGCGACAACTCGATAGATACTAAAGAGGATGAGTTGACATCTGTTTTCCAGAGAGAGAAGCGAATAAGTCCAAATGCAGAGTATGCTTCATCGCAACGAGCTGACGTAAATTCAGTGTTTGCGCGTAGTAGAGAGCAGAGTCGCATAAATAATATTTATGGCTCAACTTCCTCAACCTCTCAGCAGCGACCATCTATTCCAAATAGAGAGAGAGCAGCTACTGCCCCAACATCGCCACAAACAAAACGTGCACCATTGAAGCGCCCAACTCAGAAAGTTGTACGCAAAAAGCAAAAGGGCAATGACATTGTTTTGTGGATTGCTATTATAGCTGTTATTTTAACAATTATTGTGTTGGTGTATGGTTTCTTGCATGGTGGTAACCAGACATTAGAGCCAATGTATGACGATGTTAGCATAATCCAAGAGATAAATTCTTTATAGAGGCAAATCTTGAACAGATAAATGCAATACAACAACGACTTCACTAAAGGCAATGTAGAGCAGCAGCTTATTCGTTTTGCTATCCCTATTATTGTGGGTAATCTATTAATGCAGCTATACAACTATATTGACTCGGTGATATTAGGTAAATATTTAGGTAAAGAGGCACTTGCAGCAGTAGGTGCCTCTTCTCCATTTGTCTATATGTTGATATCGTTGATTATAGGTATTAGTATGGGTAGTAGCATAATAATAGCTCAATATTATGGAAAGAAGGATTTTGTAAATATCCGAAAGGCTGCCGACTCGTTGTACATTTTTCTTATTATCTCAGCTTTAGTCTTAATGGTACTCGGATCGGTGTTTAATCGCCAAATAATGGAGCTTATACAACTACCCCAAGAGATTATACCGCTAGCAGTGGATTATTTAAATATCTACATGGTAGGACTTCTGTTCTTGTTTATATTTAACTCATTGGCAGCGATACTTAGAGGTGTGGGCGACTCAAAATCGCCACTGATATTTTTAGCAATATCTGCAATTATTAATATAATTTTAGACTTGATATTTGTAATAATCCTAGAGTGGGGTATTAAAGGTGCAGCGTGGGCAACTGTAGTTTCGCAAGCACTAGCCGTTGTCTTTGCCTTCTACTACACATCAAAAAGACATAAAGCAATCCCTACAAATCTATTCAAATTAAAGTTTGACAAGGATGTGTTTTTTAAAGGAATAAAAATTGGAATTCCAGCAGGTTTTCAACAGCTATTTGCATCAATGGGCGGATTAACGATTGTCTCAATAGTCAATCAGTTTGGTGTAGACATTATAGCTGGCTACTCTGCTGCTATTCGAATAGAGTACTTTGTGTTTGTATTCCCTATAAACATGTCGGTAGCACTAACAAGCTTCACTGCTCAAAACTATGGAGCACGCAACATGGAGAGAATAAAAAAAGCAATACGCTTTACTCTTAAAGTCTCATTTGTCGCAAGTTTTACAATTTTAATTCTACTCTCTGCGCTTGCGATGCCGCTAATGAAGATGTTTTCAGTCGAAGAAAGTGTGATAAATTGCGGTGTCGAATACCTCTATATATTAGGAATAACATACTTTATATCGTGTTTTATGTTTACATATATGGGCGTTCTAAGAGGCATAGGCAACACTATAGCCCCCATGTTTATAACACTCTTATCGCTATGGCTAATAAAAGTACCACTAGCAAAAATCCTATCTGAAACACCCCTCGAAGAGATCGGAATATGGCTGTCAGCCCCAATCTCATGGGCAGTAGGAGCAGTCGCTGCATATGTTTGCTACGCGCGTTGCAAGGTTAGTGAGCGATAGGGTGACGCAATGATTCAGGGATGTCCATCGCGCGCTTATTCATAAAAAAAGCTATCTTGATTCTAAACCAGGATAGCTTTTTTTGTACGTAATACCTTATATTATTTTCTAAGATTAAGAGCTTTCAATACTGCTCTGTATCTTTCAATATCAACCGCTTTTAGATAGTTTAAAAGGCTGCGACGCTTACCTACTAGGCGTAACAACGAACGTTGTGTGCCATAATCGTGCTTGTGCACTTTAAGGTGTTGCGTTAAATGGCTGATACGGTATGAAAATAACGCGATTTGGCTCTCAGGTGAACCTGTGTCGGTATTAGACGTTCCGTAGGTGCTAAATAGCTCCTGCTTTTTCTCTGAAGAAATGTAGCTCATTTTTTTGTATTTATTAATTCGGCCACAAAGGTATGCAATAATTGTTAGAGAACCAAATAATTAATCTATTTTTTTATTAATACAACTCTATACACCATCACACTCTCTCTCTGGTGGTCGCAGTTTTATGTGATTAGTGATTGTTGATGGTAATTCGTTAATGTAATGAGTTACGAAAATACCAGTTTTGTCACCCCTGTTCATAAATGTGTTGATAACTTCTAATACTAATTTGCGATTGCTGCTATCAAGACCATGAAGAGGCTCGTCAAGAATCAGAAGCTCAGGATCTTTCACAAATGCTCTTGCTAAAAGTATCATTCTCTGTTCGCCACTAGATAATTGCATAAAATTGCGCTGTGCTAAATCCTCTATTCCAAATATTTGCATCCAAAGAGTACACGTTTCAACCTCCTGTTCATCTAAATGTTGATAAATTCCCAGTGTGTCGAATAACCCACTAGCAACAATATTTATCGACGGTATGCTTTTTAAGTAGGAGCGATGCAGCTCAGGGCTAGAGTAACCAATATGGCGTTTAATATCCCAAATACTCTCTCCGCTACCTCTTTTGCGACCAAATAGAGTAATATCGCAAGCATAGCTTTGAGGATTGTCGGCACACAACAAGCTTAGAAGCGTTGATTTGCCAGAGCCATTATTTCCGCTTAGTGCCCATTTCTCACCTCTTTTAATCCTCCAATTAATTTGAGATAATATGGTTCTATCTCCATATTTAATTGTAACATCACGCAGCTCAACCGCAGTTGTGTAGCTTGAGTTAAGTGGTTTGGGCTTAATACCTTTTATTAACTTTATGCTCTTTTTTATCTGAGCAGACATGTCAACCTCGCCTCTCTGCGCTATATACTCGCTAAGGGGTAGTTTGCCACAACAATGCTGCTTCTCAAGCGATATTACATGCGTTATAAATTGAGGAATCTCACTATCTTGAGATAGAATAATGATTACTTGTATCTTTGACAACTCATAGAGCTGACTTAATAGCAATTGCAACTGATTACGCGTTGTCTCGTCTAAGCCAATAAATGGATTGTCGATAATTATGATTTGCGGATTTGACAGCAGAGTTTTTGTGAGTTGAAACTTTCTCATCTCTCCACTAGAGAGAAGCAAAAGTTGCTTGTCTAATATGTCGTTTATTCCAAAAAGCTCAAAAAGTCTCTCCTTAAGAGGCGAATTGTCGATTTCTGGCAGCTCGTCCATTACCCTTTTTCGACCTATAATGTCATTAGAATTCCATCGTTGTTGATAGTAATAGTCTGAGTCATCAGCACCATAAGAGTCACGAAAAGCAATAAACTTAATATTCTCATATACCATTCGATTATTAGCACCACCAAAATCATACTTAACACCATCACCTACAAGTGGGTATACTCCTGTTAAAATTCCGCTTAATGTGCTCTTGCCCGAACCATTTGCTCCGACAATAGCAATCCTCTCTCCTTCATATATTGTTAGGCCTGAGATATTCTCGATTTTATGATGTTTTAATCGAGTCTTATCACCACACACCTCTATAACTTTGCGTTTATTCATCTGATATAGTATTCATTTTGCGCAAAAGTATCTGTTTAATTTTTAATATACAAAACTATTTTTTGGAATCAACATGAATTCTTTGTTGGAGGATTTAATTATTAATGACCTGCAAGACCCGTTCCTGTTAAAACTGCGAAGCCATCCACTACCTACATGAGTATCCCCAGCGAACGCTAGTGAGCCCGAGGAGCGAAAGCGACGAGGAGTTCTTGCCAGCAAGGGGCATTCATGGAGCATTTTTGAATGGTTAGCGAAAAGCTAAGCTTTTAAAAATGGTTCAGGGATGTCACTGGCGAGCTTCTTGTGAAAGAAGCGTCAACAAAGAATTCAGCTTGATCTATTTTTTGTGTGTTAGTCTAAGTTTCTATCAATATTAAGAATACTCCAATTTCCATCGTAATCCTCGGCTAGTGCTGTTAAGCTCTCTATCCAGTCGCCAGAATTTAGATACAACACCTCTTGTATTGTTCTAATTTCTGCATGGTGAATATGTCCACATATCACACCTGTGCAGTTGTTGCGTTTAGCTACGCGGAGAATATTTCGATCGAAATTGCTTAATGACGAGACGTGTCGTTTAACCCAATCTTTAAGAGGTTTAGATATTGAAAAATAATCTTTCCCATTGCGACGACGATAGTCGTTGTATATACGATTGATCTGCAACATCATAGAGTATAACTTATCGCCTAATTTGCTCATCCATTTGATTTTGGTGGTAACTGTATCAAATAAATCGCCATGAAAAACATAAAATTTACGACCATTACTTTCATGAATACAATCTCTTAGCACCGATACATTTTTATATTGAAAAGGAACAACATTGTCGAGAAAATCGTCATGGTTACCCCTTATGTATATAATCTCACACTCGTTTGCTTTATCAATCATCAGTTTCATAAACTCATTATAGAGCTGCTTCCACTTATTCTTATCACGCATAAGGTGCCATCCATCAATAATATCACCATTCAAAATTAGCTTTTCGCACTTTGAATTGCGTAAAAAATCAATCGCCTCAGCTGTATGTGACCAGCGCGAACCGATGTGAATATCAGATAATACTATAGTTTTGAATGTATATTCCATGTCAGTGCGTAAATTTTCATTAAAAATAAAAAAAGTTTTTATTATCTTTGCATTTTCAACTAATTTTAAAATGAATCATAGTGAAAAATTCTATTCTCGAAAAAAACTAGATTGCAAATATAAATAAACTTTTTCATTAATCGATAATTATAGTGATAGATTACATAAAATTAATAAAAAATATTTCTATGAACAAATTTTCCGCGCTTCTGCTGTCGCTTTCTGCGCTAATATTGTTTAACTCTTGTTGCTCAGACCAAACAAAGAGTTATAATGAAGGGGTTAACATCCTTCCTATTCCAAAAGAGATGACCTTAACTGAGGGTCGATTCACTCTTAATAAACAATCAACAATTGTAGTAACAGCTACAGGTGGAGACATCGAGAGCGTTGCTACCTTTTTTGCCGCTAAAATGTCAAAATCTACAGGCTTTGATATTAAGGTAGTTGCAGGTGAAATGACTGCTGGCAACATAATTATTCTCACAATTGATGCAGGTAGTGAAATAGAAAAAGAGGGTTATAGCCTAAGAGTAACACCTGAGAGAGTTGAGGTTATTGCATCTACTGCGCAAGGTCTATTTTATGGTATGCAGTCGTTTATGCAGCTTCTTCCTGCCGAAATTGAGAGCTTAACAAAAGTTAGCGGCATTGAGTGGAGCGCACAAGCTCTAGATATAAATGATGCTCCTCGTTTTGAATATCGCGGTATGATGTTGGATGTTTGTCGTCACTTCTCAACTGTAGAGGAGGTAAAACGCCACATTGACATCTTATCAATGTTTAAAATCAACACTCTTCACTGGCACTTAACTGAAGATCAACTTTGGACTGTTGAAATAAAGAAATATCCTAAACTTACAGAGCTAGGTTCAAATCGCTTAGAGGGTGAGGGAAACTACCACTCTGGCTTCTACACTCAAGAACAACTAAAAGAAGTTGTTAAGTATGCTAGCGATAGATTTATCACTATAGTTCCTGAAATAGAGATGCCAGGACACGCTTTGGCTGCACTTACTGCTTATCCTGAGTTTTCTTGTGCAGGTGGTCCTTTCCAAATTCGTAATGTGTGGGGTGTTGAGGCAGACGTTTATTGCGCTGGCCTAGAGAGCACTTTTGAATTTTTAGAAGATGTTTTAGAGGAGCTAATCCCTATATTCCCAGGTGAATATATTCATGTTGGTGGTGATGAGTGTCCAAAAGATCGTTGGGATGAGTGTCCAAGATGTTTGGCGCGCATGAAAAAAGAGGGATTAAAAGACTCTCACGAGCTTCAAAGCTATTTTATTACCAGAATGGAGAAATTTATCAACTCTAAAGGTAAAAAACTTATCGGTTGGGATGAAATACTAGAAGGTGGTCTTGCTCCAAATGCGGCAGTAATGTCATGGCGTGGAGAAGATGGCGGAATTGCTGCGGCTAATAGCGGACATAACGTTGTTATGACTCCTAATAGCCACATCTATCTAGATCATTATCAGGGTGCTACAAATGTAGAGTCAGTAACTATTGGTGGAAACACACTTCTTTCACGTACCTACTCTTACGATCCAATTCCTAAAAATATCGACGATGATAAAAAACATTTCGTAATTGGTGTACAAGGTAATGTGTGGACAGAATACATGTATAGCCACTCACTTAGAGAGTATATGGCATATCCTCGTATGCTGGCTGTTGCTGAGATAGGTTGGAGTCCTCTAGACAAGAAAGATTTTGAAGATTTTAACCGCAGATTATCAAATGCGTATGTTCGCATGGATGCACTAGATGTTAACTACCACATTCCACTTCCTGAAGGCCCTTCAGCTGATTACATTGCATATTTAGATAGTGCAAAACTAGAGTTCACAAATAGTCGTAACTACCCAATGGTTTACACAACTGACGGTAGTACTCCTAATAGCAAATCAACTCAATACAGCTCAACTATCGTATTAACAAAAGATGCAACAATCAACATTGCAACACTGTTGCCATCTGGCAAAACAAGCAAGGTTCGCCAAATCAAAGTAACTAAAGAGGAGTTATCTCCAGCATTTGAGGGTGAGACAAAACCAGGTGTTGTATCATCTACAGCTAAAGGTCACTACCTAGAGAGCAAAGATTATGCTGATGCGAAATTTGAAGATGAAAAACAAACCGATTATTTCGTGAGATTTGGTAGCGAAGCTTACAAAGAACCATCAATAGTTGTAACTGAAGGCTATTTCGAAGTAGATAGCGATGGAGTTTACGTTTTAGCAACTGACAATGCAGAGCTTTATGTTGATGGCAGATTAATCGTAGACAACAACAACCAAGTTAGTCGTTTCCAAGCTCGCCCATCAACAATGGCACTAGCAAAAGGAAAACATCATTTCAAATTAGTAATGAACAACTCAGTAGTTGGCGGATGGCCAAATGTATGGTCAAGCCACACGTTTTATATCCAATCGCCTGCTCAAACAAGTCTAAAACAAGTCGACAAAAATCAACTTTCGCACGCTTTGTAGACAGATTTTGGTTAGCGGCTTTGGTTAGCGATTTTTGTTAGCGGTTTTCACCGCATGAGCTAAAGCTCACGCTAGTAGGGGTAATTTTTGATTTCTTATACACATACCTAAAGGTATGGTAACGAAATGAAAAGCTACCCCTATTTTTGGCTGTGCCAAAAATAGGAATAGTATTTAATTTAACTGCCATACCGCAGGTATGAGCAAAGGTAAATTAAATACTATTGCTACAAGGCGTGAGCTTCAGCTCACGTAGTGAAAGTCGCATAATAAACGAACCAACCAAACACCCTATAAATCACTCAAATTTTGCAATCTAAGAAATATATATTACCTTTGCCGAACTATTGTGTTGCGCCAAAAGGTTAAATGGCTGAATCGGGTGGCGCATCTTATTTAAATTATTTAATGACAGAATTAGAAGATTTTAAAGCATTAGGCCTATCAGAAAAGGCTTTAGATGCTATCCGCGTAAAAGGGTTTGAAACACCCTCGCCAATTCAACGTTTAACCATCCCTGTACTTCTTGAAAGCCAAGATGACATTATTGCCCAAGCGCAAACTGGAACAGGAAAAACCGCAGCTTACGGATTGCCTATATTAGAGAATGTAGTCAAAGCACAAAAATTACCACAAGCATTAGTATTAGTGCCAACGCGCGAACTTGCATTGCAAGTTACCGACGAACTTCAATCGTTAAACAGCGAGAGAATTTCGATTAGTGCCATTTATGGTGGTGCTTCAATGGACGAACAACTTCGTCGTCTAAAAAAAGGAATTGACATTGTTGTAGGAACTCCTGGTCGTATTCAAGACCACCTACGCAGAGGAACTCTAGATCTATCACAATTAGAGTGGTTGGTTTTAGATGAGGCTGATGAGATGTTAAATATGGGTTTCATTGACGATGTTGATGAGATTTTAAGTTATGCTAGTGACGATCGTAGAGTTTTGTTATTTTCAGCAACTATGCCTAATCGCATAGCTGATCTATCAAGAAAATATATGAGCAACGTGCAACATCTTAAAGTTGAAGCACGTCAGTTAACAACCGAACTTACAGAGCAAATCTATTTTGAGGTGCGTGAGAGCGATAAGTTTGACGCATTAACTCGTATTATAGATATCGAGAATGATTTCTACGCAATTATTTTTTGCCGTACGAAACTACAAGTTGATGAGATTGTTATCAAATTGATTGACCGTGGCTATGCAGCTGACGGTTTGCATGGAGACATCTCACAAGCTCAACGCGAAAAGGTGCTACGTCGTTTCAAACGTCGTAATACAAATATCCTAGTTGCTACCGATGTTGCAGCGCGTGGTATTGATGTTAACAACCTTACCCACGTTATCAACTACTCACTTCCACAAGATTCTGAGTCGTATGTTCACCGTATTGGTCGTACAGGTAGAGCAGGTAACCAAGGAACAGCTATTACATTTATCTCAAATGCGGACTATCGTCAATTTACATCGCTTAAGCGCGAAGTAAAAGCTGATATCCGCAAAGAGGAAGTTCCAAGTGGAACAGATATTATTGCACAAAAACGCAAAAACATTATCGACGAGGTTACTTCAACGATTGATTCTCAATTGTTCGAAGATTACGAAACAATGGCTACTGAGATTCTAGAGTCAAGTGAAGCAAAAACAGCTCTAGCAGCAGTTTTAAAGATTGCTTTTAAAAATGACCTAGATATCAACAACTACCCAGAGATTCGCAAATTCTCGGTTGACAGAAAAGGTACAGCACGTATCTTCATAGCTAAAGGCCGTCTTGACGGAATGGATGCTAGAAGTTTAGTTGACTTTGTTCGCAAAGAGAGTGGATTATCTAACGGATGTATCAATGACGTTAAGGTATTAAATGAGTTCTCATTTGTAACTGTTCCTTTCGAGGAGGCAGAGAGAGTTACAAGAGCTTTAAATAAATCAGATGGTGGCGAGCGTCCAATTGCTGAAATTGCTAAAGAGAGCAAAAAAGGCGGTGGCGGCTCAAGATCGGGCGGTGGCGACAGACGTCGTGACGGCGGCGGTAGAGGTTCACGCTCTGGTGAAAGACGCGATGGCGGCAGACGCGACGGTGATCGTCGTGATGGCGGTGGCGGCAAAAGATTTGGAGACTCTAAACCACGTCGCAGCGGTGGCGGAAGCGGTTCGAGAAACCGCGATGGCTTTGAGTTTAGAAAATCAAGCAAGAGAGATCGTAAATAACAACAATATCAATAGAATTGTGCCAAAATGGCACAATTCTATTTTTTTATGCCACATCTATAGGCAAAATGTCGTAAAATATGCTTTGGCAAAGAAATTGATAAAACCTCTATAGTAATAAAGAAATTGATTTTACAACTTAAATTAAAAAAATATGAATATTAAACCATTAGCCGACAGAGTTCTAATTGAGCCAAAGGCAGCAGAATTAAAGACAGCAGGCGGATTAATTATCCCTGATAGCGCAAAAGAGAAACCTTTAGAGGGAGTAGTAGTAGCAGTAGGAAATGGAACTGCCGATGTAAAGATGGAGGTTGCCGTTGGTGACAAAGTTCTTTACGGTAAATACGCAGGTACTGAAATCACTATCGAAGGCGGTGAATATTTGATTATGCGTCAAAATGATTTATTAGCAATTCTATAATTATAAAGCAAAAATAAAATGGCAAAAGAGATTAAATTTAACATAGAGGCTCGCGAAGAGCTAAAAAAAGGCGTTGATATCCTTGCAGATGCAGTGAAAGTAACGCTTGGACCTAAAGGTCGCAATGTAGTAATTGAGAAAAAATTTGGTGGACCACAAATCACTAAAGATGGTGTTAGTGTAGCAAAAGAGATTGAACTTGAAGATACATTTGCAAATGTTGGTGCTCAAATGGTAAAAGAGGTTGCATCTAAAACTGCTGATGATGCAGGTGATGGTACAACTACAGCTACTGTTTTAGCTCAAGCTATCATCTCTGTAGGTATCAAAAACGTAACTGCTGGTGCAAATCCAATGGATTTGAAACGCGGTATTGACAAAGCTGTCTCTAAAGTGGTTGAATCACTACGCTCACAAAGCCAAGAGGTTGGTGATGATATCAACAAGGTTGAGCAGGTAGCTACAGTTTCAGCAAACAACGATTCTGCAATTGGCAAATTGATTGCTGAGGCGATGGGTAAAGTTAAAAAAGAGGGTGTAATCACAGTTGAAGAGGCAAAAGGCACAGAGACTCATGTTGATGTTGTTGAAGGTATGCAATTTGACAGAGGTTACTTATCACCATATTTTGTTACTGACTCTGAGAAAATGGAGGCTGTATTAGAGCAACCATATATCCTTATCACTGACAAGAAAATTTCAACAATGAAAGAGTTGCTTCCAGTGCTTGAACCAGTTGCTCAATCAGGACGTGCACTTGTTATTATATCTGAAGATATTGAGGGTGAGGCATTAACAACTCTAGTGGTTAACAAACTTCGTGGAACTCTTAAAATTGCAGCAGTAAAAGCTCCAGGTTTTGGCGATCGTCGCAAAGAGATGCTACAAGATATCGCAATCTTAACAGGTGGTACAGTAATCAGCGAAGAGACAGGCTTGCAACTAGCAACAGCTACTATCGAGCTTCTAGGTACAGCTGATAAAATAGTTCTTAACAAAGAGACTACAACAATTGTTGATGGTGCGGGTGATGTTGAAGCTATTGATGCAAGAGTTAAACAAATCAGAGAACTTATCGAAAATACAACTTCTGACTACGATCGCGAAAAACTTCAAGAGCGTTTAGCTAAACTTTCGGGTGGTGTTGCCGTACTTTATGTTGGTGCAACAACTGAGGTTGAGATGAAAGAGAAAAAAGACCGCGTAGATGATGCTTTAGCTGCTACTCGTGCAGCTGTTGAAGAGGGCATTGTTGCAGGTGGTGGAGTTGCATATATTCGTGCAACTGCGCTTTTAGAAGATCTTAAAGGCGATAACGACGACGAAACAACAGGTATCTCAATTGTTAAGCGCGCAATCGAAGAGCCACTTCGCCAAATCGTTGCAAATGCTGGCGGTGAAGGTTCAGTTGTTGTTCAGAAAGTTCGCGAAGGCAATGACGATTTCGGCTACAATGCACGCCACGACAGATACGAAAATATGTTAGCTGCTGGTATTATCGACCCAACTAAAGTTACTCGTGTAGCGTTAGAAAATGCTGCTTCAGTAGCATCTATGTTCCTAACTACCGAATGTGTTTTGGTTGAGGAAAAGAGCGAAGCTCCTGCTGCTCCTGCAATGCCAGGCGGTATGGGCGGCATGATGTAAAATCACAAGCACAAAGCCTAGGACTCCTAGCAAGAGCAAGGAGAGAAATATAGTTTTTTGATAGGGGTCGTTTACGACCCCTATCTTTTGTTAGGAGAGTTCACATCTCCACCGACTTTTTCGGATTGATTCTATTTATCTTGATCCGAAATTATAGCCTTATAAAGTTTTGATATTAGAATCAGCTTCGCTCACTTGACCATCTAATGTTACGGTTATTGGTATAAATGCGAAGCTCCAACGTTGTGATTTGAAGCTTTTGCGTGATATTAGTTTGATGTCGTTTTCTCCCTTTTTTAATGGGATTAATGCAGGAGTTCTTACCCAGTAGAATTGTTCGTTAGTTAATGGGAGCTCCTCGGCAGGTTTGTGCCATGTGGCATAATTAAAATAGTATTGGCCTGGTTCAATCCACTCTTGTGGTGGGGTGACTTCTGTTTCATTAACGAAAATTTGAGATCCCGTTTCCCATTTACCCTGCTCTCCTATGCCATTACCTAGTCGGTTAGAGCGTGCTACTGCCTCGAAACCTACCCATGCGGTGATTATTGTGTCTTTATGAGCATAGAGCTTTGTTGTTGCTATAGCTAGCGTTGTGTCGCTAGATTTGAATTTTAAGCTTTGACATAAAGCATCCATGTCAATAGCCCCTCCCCATGCTGTGATTGTTTCGCTAGCTTCAGGTATCTCTATTGTCCACTCAATGGTGCTACTGGCTACATAGCGGAAGATTGGTGTTTTTAGGATATTATCGCGGTGGAATACCATTTTCTTCTCAAATGCTTGCAGCTTTTTGCCAACCTCTGAATTTGGGTTAGGTAGGATGTTGTTGTTGCCCTCATGGCCAATGTCGCCACCACTCCAGAATTTTTCTGAGAATGGAAGAAGTGCAGAGATAAAGCCGTTGTGTGTGGCGATATTGTTATTGTCAATAACTCTTACGTCGTTCCAGAGACACAATATACCTCCCTGAGCTAGGTTTGTTTTGCGGCCAGTGGCGCAAGGATTATGTAAGATGTTGCGATTAGTGAAAATTATAGGGTCAAAGTAGTTTAGGTAGCCCATAAATGAGTCGATATATCTGCCTCCACTTTCGGCAGCTGCGGAGTTGCTTCCGCTAGCCTCATTCCAAATTTGGCGAATTGTGGTTTCGGATGCTGGGAGTCCTGGATCCCAAGCGATAGCTGTGCGCTCGTATTTTTTACATATATCTTCACTCCACTTCATAAACTCTTCAGGGTTGTTGATGTGCACCTCGTCAGAGCCGATGTGGAAGTAGGGGCATAGCTCTTTAGGTATCTCAGTGAAGAACTCGTCTAAGCATTTTTCTAATATTTTCATTCCCTCTTCGCTAGCCATTGAGGTGTTGAATGTGGTGTTGAAGTATGCGCTATGTCCTGGCATGTCAATTTCAGGGATTACTGTCACGCCACGTTCTTTTGCATATTTTATGACATCTCTTATTTGATCGTAGGTGTAGTAGCGGCCTGGGTCGCGTGTTTGCCGTTGGAATTGAGCATCGTTTAGCTCTGGGTAAACTTTACATTCAATGCGCCAAGCAGGATTGTCGGTTAAGTGCCAGTGAAATACGTTGAGCTTATAGCTGCTAATGATGTCTATGTATTGCATTATCATGCTTACCTCCATAAAGTTGCGGCCTGCATCATACATAAATCCTCTGATTGGAAATTCAGGGTAATCTGCGATCTTTACCTCTGGATACTCTCCATTTCCATCTTTTAGTTGTTCGAGACTCTTTTTAGCCCAATATGCGCCCTGCTCATCCGCAGCCACTATAGTTGCCTTTTTTTTCTTAATCTCTAAAGTGTACCCCTCGGCAGCCATTCCAGCTTGAGGGTCAATAATCAAAGAGGTAGATTCGATTTTTGTTTTTTTGTTAGAGAGTAGATCAATACTTTGAGGTTGAGGTATTAACATCGCCTCCCTTTGTGCCGTAGCGTTGTTGGTAAGTGCCATAACAAGCATTACAAGTATAAAAAGGTGTCTCATAATAGGTGTAAAATTTAAGTATAGGTACAAAAGTAAAATAATTTTTGTATATTTGTCTATTATTGCTCTTAAAATGTTTAGAGATAATAATTTTAATGTTTTTCACGTATTTTAAAAAAAAGAATATACACTATGACTGTTTCACCTACGCTTGATCACTCTTTGATGCTCTCATTAAATGGCTATATGGGCGAATTTGCCGATAAGTTTTTTTGGTGTGCATCCTCAAAAGTTGCAATTGTGCCACTTGCACTTTTTGCTCTCTATGTAGTTTATAGGCGTGGAGGATGGCGAAATATGGTTGTTGCGCTAGTGATAATCGGCTTGATGATTCTTTTTGCTGATCAGGTGTCAGGCTTTTTCAAGAATAACCTTTCGCGATTGCGCCCAACACACGAACCACTTCTTGAGGGGTTGATTCACACAGTTAATGATTATCGTGGCGGTTTGTATGGCACGGTTTCAGCACATGCTGCAAATAGCTTTGCTGTGCTCGGCTTTTGCCTGCTTTTAGTTCGGAAAATGTGGTATACTATAGCCTCTGTCTTGTTTTGCTTAGCAATATGTTACAGCCGAATTTATCTAGGGGTGCACTATCCTTTAGATGTGTTGTATGGAACGTTACTTGGGTTGTTTACCGCCTTTGTAGGTTTTAAATTATACCACCATACTCTTAAAAAAAACAAGAGTATAACTGTTTAAATATTGTAAGAGTGGATATTCACTCATGATTTTTAATTGTTTAGCTATGAGATTATTAAAAGAATTTATAAGTTTTTCAAAAAGTAGATTTAGTGAAAAATCTTATCAAACAATCAAGCTTGCCACTAAAGAGCTGATACGTCTTACAGGTTCGGCTAAGCGATATGATGGTAGCTCATTTGCCGATCATTCGATTGGTGTTGCACTTATAGTGTCACGAGAGATTGGATTGGGTTCAATAACTACAACCTCTGCACTGCTGCATGAGATTGTCAGGGTTGGTGCGATGTCTCTAGAGAGAGTTGAGGAGCTGTTTGGAGAGGAGTGTGTTCAGGTCTTAAAGGCTATGAATGATATCTCGGCAATCGAAACCAAACCACAACTTGAGCAGAAAGAGCATTTTCAGGAGTTGATAGTCTCCTATTCGGTAAATCCGCGAATCATTCTGCTGAAACTAGCAGATAGATTGGAGGTGATGCGCGCACTGCATATATTCCCTGAGAGAAAGCGAATAAAGAAATCGTGGGAATCTATAAATATTTATGCTCCAATAGCTCATAAACTAGGTTTGTATAATATAAAATCGGAATTTGAGGATATCTCTCTAAGTTTTCTAGAGCCAGAGGATTATAGTCATATATCTGATAAGTTAAAAGAGAGTGCGCAAGAGCGTGAGAAATTTATCGAAGAGTTTATGTTGCCAATAAAGGAGCAACTCAACAAAGATGGCTACAACTTTAAGGTAAAAGGTCGCACTAAGTCAATATACTCAATATGGCGCAAGATGCAGAAGCAGAAGGTTAGCTTTGAAGAGGTGTATGATGTATTTGCTATTCGTATAGTTGTCGATTGTCTTAAAGAGCAAGAAAAAAGCGTTTGTTGGCATATATATTCGGTAGTTACCGAGTACAATATACCAAATCCTAAGCGTATGCGTGATTGGATATCTGTAGCAAAATCTAATGGCTATGAGTCTCTGCATGCAACTGTTGTAACCGACACTGGTCGATGGGTTGAGGTGCAAATCCGCTCAAAGAGAATGGATATCGAGGCAGAGCAGGGTATTGCTGCGCATTGGCGATATAAGGGAGGAAGTGAGAGTAGCAAGGGTGATTACCTAAATATGCTACGTTCAACAATTGAGCAGATAAATCTTACTAGCTCCTCTCCAAATCTAAGTACAACATATCAAGGTGACGATAAAGAGATATTGGTGTTTACTCCTAACGGTGATCTTCGTAAACTCCAACTGGGGGCGACGATGCTTGACTTTGCCTATGAAATTCACTCTGATTTAGGCAACCATTGTGTGGGTGGTAGGGTTAACCACAAAAATGTAACCATTAGACAGAAGCTTAAAAATGGCGATTTAGTTGAGGTGAAAACCTCAAAAAATCAAAATCCAAAGCAGGGTTGGTTGAATATTGCAATAACCACTAAAGCACACAACCGCATTAAAGCCTTCTTGCGCGAAAATGAGGCTAAATTATCAAAACTTGGCAAAGAGGAGTTAGAGCGTAAAATCAAGAATTGGAAAATTAATATCACTTCCGATGAGGCTATATCGTTGCTTACACGTTACTATAAAAAGCGTAATGGTAAGGAGTTTTTAGAGATGGTGGTGGATAATAAAATCGCTATTTTAGATATTAAAGAGTTGCTCATTCGTCACCAGTCAGGAGAGAATATTCTCCGTACCACTGACGAAAAAACTCTGCTAGTGAAAGAGAAAAAATCGCGAGAGAAAAAGGGCGATTACCTTATTATTGATGCTCAGCAAAAAGGGATGGATTATAAATTCGCGAAGTGTTGTAATCCAATTTATGGTGATGATATTTTCTCGTTCGTAAGTGTTACTAATGGCTTTACAATCCACCGACAAGATTGTGTTAATGCTCCCAGGTTGCGCGAAAAGTATGAGTATAGAATCTTACCTGCACGTTGGAATGAGGAGCAGAAAGAGGGTGCATTTATTGCAAAACTATCAATAGTGAGCGAAGATGTAATTGGCCTAGAAAACAGCATTCGCGATGCACTGAAAGAGCTAAAAATAAATCTACGTGGCATGAGTATGAATTATGATAGAGACCTGATAAAAGGTGTAATTACCATCGAGGTAACATCTAATGGTTTTCTAGATACGATAATCCATCGCCTCTTGAAAATTAAAGGTGTTAAGAAAGCGGTTAGGGTTTAGTTTGTTTTTTATGAGCTAAAGTTCACGCTTGTGGGAATAGTTTTTAAAAATAATAGCTATGAAAAATATACATATCGTATCATCCTCAACCTCAAAAAAATGTCTATCGCATTGCTTAGAGACGTGTAATTTCGATGATGATATAGTTGCTCTTGAGGCAGCATTTAATTATGGAGCTATATTTAAAGATTTTAGTGCTGAGCAGATTGAAAAGCGCAATGATTTTTTAAATGCTCTTTATCCTAATCGTAGTATTGATATTAGCACATATTTTAATTTTGACTTCTCTTCTTATGATAAAATCATTGTATGGTATGGCGATAGTGTCGATGATATAATATTATTGAGTATGGTTTGTGCTCAGTTCGATAGAGAGATATACTATATTGATGTTAATGAGATATTTGAATTAGATAAAGATGCCTATCATTCAAAATATCCACATAGCGTATGTGTGATGAGACCAGAGCAATTAAGGGTGTTAAAAGATAGGTTTAAGATTCTACCCAAAGAGGTCAAAAGAGAGAATGAGATTATGTGGCGAGAGAAGTGGTCGAAGTCGGAAAGTGGCTTACGCATATTAGATAGAAACCGCTCCATTATAGAGGTCGATGAAGATTATTATGATGAATTGATAATATCTCTTTGTAGCGACTCCTTTACTGACCTTGCTCGTGTTATCGGGCATTGCCTGTGTGCTTACGATCAATTTATCGGTGACCAATTTCTGATGAATAGGGTCATTCTACTTATTGAGAGTGGACGTATCGTTGGATGTAACAATCCTAAATTCGCTGAGCAAATAGCTGAATTAGAGGCATCATCGGATAAAAACATCTACGCTAACGGATTAAATGTTACACAGATGCGTTTTTTGATGGTAAAGTCGCCGTAATAGTTATAAATTATTCAGCTTGATCCAGCCGAGTCCCTGCAAGTCTCTGTAGGACACTGCAATGTCTCGTCCCTGTTAATTAAGTACAAAATGTGGAGGAGTATAAAAAAGAGCTGTAAGTTGTATTTTTGCAGCTCTGTGGTGATTTCCGCTCCTGGCCGATTACGTATTATTGCTATTGATAATCAGTTAATTATATCCTGATTTTCTATTTGTTAGCAGATAACTACATATCCACTTGCACTGCTTTGCTTTAATTTGATGCCTATGTACCTGGTTTATGATTGTTTGTATTGTTAATTTCTCTGTTTTTTATTCAATTTTAGTCGTTTCTGTGGCTAATTCTAAGAGTATTCAAATTTACGAAGATACTCCGACGTAGTAAGTCCATCGACTCTCTGCAAACCAATAGCAGTACGCCAAGCAATACCCCTCTCACGTAGTTCAGGCTCGCCTTGTCGTATATACTCATCAAAATTTATCTCGTTGTTTTCCATCGTTTTTTATACTCAGTTGCTAATTTATTCTATCGTAAAGATAGTGAAAAATTTGCAGTTATACAAATTAATGATACTGTTCCAAAAGAGATACTGTTCCAAAAAGTGTGTAAATTCCAAAACAGTACTTTACTTTTCGTGAATCGGCAGAATGAGGAGATGAAAAAAGCACCGTAAATTCGTTATTTACAGTGCTTTGCCGCTATTTGCATAGCTCTTTGGCGGAGAGAGGGGAAGCGCAACCCCGAACCCTTTAGAATTTAGCGGAGTTTATAAACCTTAGTAACTCATTATCATTCAGATGTAAATGTAATAGTAAGATATGTTATAATTCATTTTGATTTACCAATAATTGTGCGTAAATTTGTGCGTAATTAGGAATTGGGAGAATAACACGGACACAACCCACCCGACAAAACACAGTGCAAATATGGCAACAAATTACTATTTAGAGAAGCGAACCGACAAGAGCGGTGATGCACCTATTCGAGTTAGTATCTCAGTACAGGGTGCAAGGCTCGTTACCTCTATCGGCTACAATATCAACCCCTCCAAGTGGGACAGCAACCGCCAAAAGGTCAAACAAGGGTGTAGCAACTTCAAGGGAACTACATACACAACCATCAACGCACGTATCAGCGAGATAACCGCCTATTTCTTGCGTTACGAAGATGAAGCCAAGCTACGCAACACCCCGACAACAAAAGAGGCGTTATCGGTTCTATGGGTGCAGAACTTCAAGGGCGGTAAGAAATCAGCTCAAAGAACAGAGGCTACCACCAAGAGCAAAACCCTACTCGACCATTACGACGACTTCGTTAAGGAGCAGAGCAGGGCAAACAGTTGGGCGACCTCAACAGTTAAGCGATTCGGCTACATACGCAAACACATTACAGATTTTACAACTAACCCCACTTATGAGAGCTTCGATAGATTGGGGCTAATCTCCTATGTCAATTTCTTGCAGGGGGCTAAGGAGCTACGAAATACAACCGTTACAAAGAACCTCACATTTTTGCGGTGGTTCTTGCGGTGGTCGGTGGCTAATGGGTTCAGCACCAACACCGACTTCGAGGCGTTCCGCCCTAAGCTAAAGAGCAGCGACAAACGAGTTATATTCCTTACGTGGGACGAACTTATGACGATGTACAGCTATCCGATACCCTCACATAAAGAGTACCTACAAAGGGTGCGAGATGTCTTTTGTTTCTGCTGTTTCACTTCGTTGAGGTACTCCGATGTGCAGAACCTCAAACGCTCCGATATTGTGGGCGATACGCTACATATTACGAC
>JAWXTQ010000001.1:0-44384 GCA_044433405.1 Rikenellaceae bacterium | reverse complement strand
GCCGCCCAATAAAGTCGCCCAATAAAACCGCTAAGAATTCAGCTTAATCCATTTTTAATAACATGTCTATCCCTACTGGAAAATGATCAGACAAATATTTTGTATCCTCTCCATTCCATACATGTCCATTAATACAGCTGTTAATCAGTGAATATGATGAGAATATATAATCTATTCGCTCACCACGCTGTAACAAATGCTCTTTGCCCTTGTAGTTGTCAGCATGCAAGAAAAATGCAGGATAGGTCATTCGCTCTTTTACAGGAACATATAGCCTTATAACATCCTCCATAGGGTGAGAAATAAAATGCGATATAACTGAGTAGTCAAGCAAATCACCTCTGATGTTGTCTTTATCAGGGTAATTCTGCCCATACACTGCATAATTGCGCACAAGCTCAGTGTGAGTCTCTATCTGCTCAGCATCAAATGGAGAATGGGAATTCAAGTCACCCATAACTAGAAACTTTTCTAGTTTATTATCACTAATATAGCTTGTTACTAACCTTGCCTCAGCCAATCTATTATTGCAATTAAAAGGGGTTAAATGGGTGGCAATTATATCTATTCCGTAAGTTTTGACATGGATAAAACCATGCCCCATATCTTTTGTATTGACATGAATCTTCTCAATCGGACGTTTAGAGGTAACTCCAATAGGATAACCATTCTCTTTCTGTATCGCCACATAATCATGACCATACATTTTAGCAAATTTTGCTAGCTTTTCTTCAGTAAATCCACACAACTCTTGCAATGCAACTATCTCAGGATCTATCTCTTTTATCCATGATGCGCACTCCTCCATACGATACACATCACTTTGGTTCTCAAAGCCATTCCAAATATTATAGGATATAACTCTCACAACCTCATGATTTGGATAGGCTACACTGATTTGTTGATTTGTTTGACCAAAACAAACTAGTGACACCAACAATGTCACAACTAATGATAAATTTTTCTTCATTTTGATTACTTTTAACTTTACAATTAACAATCACACGAACAACCACAAATTTACAAAACAAATCTGGAAATGCAAATTTCACAAATATATCTTAAAAAATATTAACTTGCTCAAAAAACAGATTATCAACAAACTACATAAAAATAGCCCTCTCGAAATCAAAAAATAAAAAGTTTTTTACTCTAAAAATTTGGATACATAAAAATTTTTATTACCTTTGCACACGAAATACAACGGTGCCATAGCTCAGTTGGTAGAGCAAAGGACTGAAAATCCTTGTGTCCCTAGTTCGATTCTTGGTGGCACCACTGTTAAAAAGAGTTACAGAAATGTAGCTCTTTTTTTATGCCTAAAATGGGGTGAAAATTGATCAATATGTATCAAAATGTATTCTTAGTGGTTTTCACTCCTTTAGCGGTTTTCACCGCATGAGCTAAAGCTCACGCCCTGTAGTAATAGCTTTTAATTTCTTATACTCATACCTAAAGGTATGAGTATAAGAAATTAAAAGCTATTACTACAAGTATATGCGCAGCATATGCGGTGAAAGCCGCACAAATCAACCAAAACCGCTAACCACTCCACCGACTTTTCAGATTAA
This sequence comes from Rikenellaceae bacterium, assembly GCA_044433405.1. Classification (GTDB taxonomy): domain Bacteria; phylum Bacteroidota; class Bacteroidia; order Bacteroidales; family Rikenellaceae; genus CAMQVM01. The sequence goes on along the minus strand of JAWXTQ010000001.1, from coordinate 42,813 downwards.
CCCGTTAACGCCTCTTCTAAGAAACTTGTGTTTCTCTATTGCTTATGTTTGGTGAGCAGCCACATTAATCATTATCTATTTTAATCCAGCAGGTAATTTTGTTACTTTAGCTGCGATTTTCTTATCTCTGATTGAGATGTAGATTTCGCTTTCAAGTTTAGAGTGTTCAGTTGCAACATAACCCATTCCAAAGCCTACCTTGTATGATGGTGACATTGTTCCTGAGGTTACATGACCAATCTCTTCGCCCTCTTTATTAACGATAGCGTATCCGTGGCGTGGAATTCCGCGCTCAGTCATAACAAAACCTACTAGCTTGCGGCTAACGCCGTTAGCTTTTAATGCCTCCATTTTGTCTCTATCAATAAAGTTTTTGCCATCTACAAATTTAGTAATCCAGCCTAGACCTGCTTCGATTGGTGATGTTGTGTCGTCAATGTCGTTTCCGTATAGGCAGAAACCTGACTCTAAACGAAGTGTATCACGCGCTCCAAGTCCGATATTTTTCAAACCAAACTCTTCGCCTTCTTTCCAAAGCTCTTCCCAAAGTTTAGCTGCATCTTCATTAGCAACATATATCTCACAACCACCTGAACCAGTGTAACCTGTGATAGATAATATAGCACTACACCCAGCAACTGTAGTTTTTGTGAAAGTGTAATACTCGTTATTTTCAACCTCTTCGCTGCAAAGTTTTTGAACTAGTTTCATGGCTAGTGGCCCTTGAACTGCAAGTTGAGCAATCTCGTCTGAAGCGTTATATAGCTCTTTGCCAATCTCTAGTCCTTCTGCTTCTGCATGTTTGCAAAGGAAATCCCAATCTTTCTCTATATTTGAAGCGTTAACAACAAGAAGATATGTTACAGAGTCAATTCTGTAAACTAATAAATCATCAACAATACCACCCTCACCATTAGGGAAGCAAGAGTATTGCACTTTTCCGTCGTAAAGTAGAGCAACATTGTTGGTTGTAACTTTTTGCAAAAACGCCTCAGCTTTTTCACCTTTAACCCATATTTCACCCATATGGCTCACATCAAAAACACCTACGCCTTCACGTACTGTTTTATGTTCGTCGTTGATGCCAGTAAACTCTATAGGCATATTGTAACCTGCAAATTCAGCCATCTTTGCACCAGATGCAATATGGTAATTAGTAAATGCTGTTGTTTTCATAGGATATGAAATTTAAATATTATTTAGTTTATAATCCACAAATGTAATACAAAAAACATCAATAAAAAAATTATTGATTGACACTATTTTTTTAGGTCATTAATTAATGTTGAAACTGATTCCCTGATTGTTGGTTGCGATTTTAGGAGCTTCACGAAGTGACTCCCTATAATTGCACCTTTTGCATTTTTGCAAGCAGAGTCAAACGTTTGTTTGTTGGAGACACCAAACCCAATCAAACGAGGATTTTGAAGCTGCATGCTATCTATCTCGTTGAAATAGGCTACCTTAGACTCTTCGAATGAGCTTTGCGCTCCTGTTGTACCAGCACTAGAGACCATATATATAAAGCCTGAAGAGTGTTTATCAATTAGTTTGATACGCTCAGCAGAGGTTTCGGAGGTTATAAACATGATCGTCTTAATATCATATTTTTCTGAAATCTCTTTATAATTCTCGATATAATCCTTAAATGGAAGATCAGGAATAATCACCCCATCAACACCCACCTTGCGGCAATCAGCGCAAAATTGCTCGAAACCATACTGCATTATAGGGTTTAGATAGCCCATTAAAATCACGGGAATGTCTATAGTTGAACGCATTGAGGCAATCTGCTCAAAAAGAAGTTTTAGCGATATTCCATTGGTTAGAGCCTGAGTAGCAGCCTCCTGAATCACTACGCCATCGGCCATAGGATCAGAAAAAGGAATTCCTAGCTCTACCATGTCTACTCCTTGTGTTTGAAGCTCTGTTAGGATTGCCATAGTATCATCAAGCTTTGGAAATCCAGCAGGATAGTATACCGATAAAATATTACTATCCTTCTCTGCAAAAAGTTTATCTATTCTGTTCATTATTGTGTTATGTTCTTTATTGTTGATATAAAATTAGTTAGTTTCTCTATGTTTTTAACCCCTGGCGATATCTCAAATCTACTATTAAGGTCAACGCCCTTAAATTTAGGGTGGCAAATTAGGGTTATCTCCTCTGCCATATCTTCATCAATGCCACCACTTAACAGAAATGGAGCTTCTGCATGGTAGCTTGACAAAATATTCCAATCAAATCGTCGGCCCGAACCACCATATTGGCTACATTTTGTGTCTAATAGAATAAAATCTACCACCGAGTCATATTTTTTACACGCTTCGAGATCGCTTTCACCCTCTACCGAGATAGCTTTAATAACTTTTAATCCACTACCTTGCAGCTTACGGCATAGCTCTGCGCTTTCTGAGCCGTGCAATTGAACATGCGACAACTTAAAACTTTGAGCTTTTGAGATAATCTCATCAAATGATGCGTTGACAAACACACCCACACGCGAAATTTCACTAGGTGTCTCCATCGCTGTTGAACCCACATAGCGAGGTGATTTTTCATAAAATATAAAGCCAATCATTGTTGGTTTTAGTTGAGCTAGAGCGGATATATTCGCCTTGTCTCTCATGCCGCAAACCTTAACTATCATAGCTCGTTTATTACCTGGTTAACTACCTGTGCAGGGTTGCTTCTTTTCATAAAACTCTCACCTATCAAAAATCCCTCAAAACCTGCATTCTGTAACTCTTTGATAGTGCCTACCCCGTCAATTCCACTCTCCGAAACAAGGACAACATTAGCATTTGTAGCTCTCATCTTTGAGGCCATCATAAAGGAGTTGTTTATGTCGGTTTTAAAGCTTCCTAGATTGCGATTGTTAACCCCAAGCATATCTATATCATCACTCACATACTCCAATTCGCTCTCTGCATGCACCTCTAAGAGCACCTCTAAACCCACACTGTGAGCTACTGAGGCTAGCTCTGCACACTCCTCTTTTGTGAGACATGCTGCAATCAACAACACGGCATCAGCACCTGCAACACGCGCTTGATAAATCTGCCTAGGGTCGATAATAAACTCCTTGCGAAGCAGCGGTGTATCACCTGCTACACTTCGTGCAGCTATCAAATCGTTGATATCGCCACCAAAAAAATCTTTGTCTGTCAAAATAGAACAGGCAGCCGCGCCAGCTTGGCTATACCCTTTAACCACCTCGATTGGATTGCCATCCTGATTAATCCACCCTTTCGAAGGGCTTTTGCGCTTAAACTCAGCTATTATACCCCCTTTTTTTGTGCGAAGAGCATTAGCCATCGAGATAGGCACACGCTTGCACTCTCGAGCTCTCTGCTCAATGCCATCAAAATTGGTTTTAGAGAGTTCTACTCGCTTATTTTCGACTATTTTATGTAGTATATCTTCCATTTAAATTATGAATTAATCTCAATAAATTTTTTGAATGTCGAAAGCGCCTTGCCACTATCAATAGCCTCAGTGGCTATAGCAATGCACTCTTTAATATCTTTTTGACTCTCTATAACATTTATTGCAAATGCTGCATTGGCAATAACACAATCTTTTTGAGCCTTGGTAGAAGTGCCATCCAATACCGAACTGAATATCTTAGCCGCCTCTTGTGGTGTCTCTCCGCCATACAGTGCGCTTTGAGCCGCTCTCTCGAAACCTAAATCCTCTGGAGAGTATATTTTTTCGCCATTTGTTGAGCTCACACTAAATTGAGATGTCAACGATATTTCATCATACCCATCTAATGAATGAACTACTGCAAAATCGCTCTTATTTTGTTGGAACATATAGCAATATAGTCGTTGCATCGCAAGATTATAAACACCTAAAAGTTGATATTTTGGTGTTGCAGGGTTAATAAGTGGGCCTAGCATATTAAAGAAGCTACGAATACCTAAATCCTTACGCACTGGCGCAACAGCCTTCATTGCAGAGTTAAACATTGGAGCGTGGAGATAGGCTAGGTTTGTCTGCTCTAGCGAACGGTTAAGAATATCATTGCTATCAGTAAATTTCACACCGTGGTTCTCCATAACATTTGAAGCTCCACTCACTGACGATGCCCCATAATTACCATGCTTTACAACCTTGTAGTTTGATGCTGCAACAACCACGGCAGCACAGCTACTAACGTTAAATGTATCTTTGCCATCGCCTCCCGTACCAACAATGTCAATATAGTCATGCGTGCCAAAATCTATAGGTTTGGCAAGAGCCAAAAGGCCTGAACGAAAGCCACTAAGCTCTTGAAGTGAGATGTTTCGCATCAAGAACACAGTTATTAAACTCGACAATTGTGCGTGATTGTATTTACCTTCAGCTATACCTAAAAATAGCTCACGTGCCTGCTCTGTAGTTAGCGGCTCGTAGTCAAAAAGTTGATCTAATATTTTTTTCATTTGCTCATATTTAATTGGGTTACTTAGTTGATGTCAACCAATTGCTTAAGATAGTTGCACCTTGAGGTGTTAACACCGATTCTGGGTGAAATTGCACCCCTCTAACATCATATTTTTTGTGACGAATTGCCATTATCTGACCTGTTGTTTTCTCGATAGCTGTCACCTCAATATCGCTAGGAAGCTCATCACCACTTACTACCCACGAATGGTATCTACCCGCTTTGAATTCCCCTTCAAGGGAGTCAAAGATAGCTTCGCTTGGCTCGGTAATCTCAATATCGCTCTCAATGCCGTGAAATACGGTTGATAAATTAATAAGCTTAGCACCATACACCTCACCTATAGCTTGCTCTCCTAAACACACGCCGAAGATGCTCTTAGTTGCACCATATCGCTCGATAAGGCTACACAATATTCCCGCTTCGGATGGAATCCCAGGGCCTGGTGAGAGGATGATTTTGTCATACTTCTCAATATCGTCAAGCTCTATCTTGTCGTTGCGAAAGATGTCACACTCAAAACCTAATGACTCAACCATGTGTGCTATATTATGGGTAAAAGAGTCGTAGTTATCTAAAATTAAAATTTTCTGCATGCTTTCTTATTATTTAGAATCCTCGTTAATAGCTCTAGAGAGAGCACCTAATTTACTATTTACCTCCTGCAACTCTCTCTCTGGAGAGCTTAGAGCCACAATTCCTGCTCCTGCTTGATACTCTAACTGGCCATTACGTGACACAAATGTGCGAATGGTTATTGCATGATTAGAGTTTCCATTAAAGTTGATAACACCTATAGCGCCACCATATATACCTCTGTTATGAGGTTCAAGCTCATTTATTAACTGCATTGCTCTCACTTTTGGTGCGCCACTTAGCGTTCCAGCAGGGAAAGTATCAGTATAGGCTTTTATTGGATTAACCCCCTCTTTAAGCGTGCCTGAAACGCGCGATACAAGATGAATAACATGGCTATAAAATTGCACCTGCTTATAAAAGTCAACCCCAACATTGCTGCAATTTCGGCTCAAATCATTGCGTGCTAAATCTACGAGCATCACATGTTCTGCATTCTCTTTGGGATCGCGCAAAAGCTCCTCTGCTCGCCTATTATCCTCGTTAATTTCGCCACAACGAAAGGCCGTTCCTGCAATTGGGTCGATAGTGGCCTTACCATCCTCGATTTTGCAATGAGTCTCAGGCGATGAACCAAATATTCTAACTCCACCCATATCAAAATAGAATAGATATGGAGATGGATTTATACGTCGCAATCTACGATAAAGAGCAAAATCATCACCGCTATATTTCTGGATAAAACGTCTGCTTAGCACAATCTGAAACACGTCACCTCTATGGCAGTGGCGTACACCCTCTTTTACCATATCTATGTATTGTTGGTCGGTGATAGTAGAGTAGGGCTCTCCGCACTTTTTGAAACCATACGAGGCAAAATTACGGCTTTCAATTACTGAAATAATGCTATTAATCTCGCTCTCAGCTCCCTCCTCTACCAACTCTCTAATTGTAAGGGTGTGGCGGAAGTGGTCAAAAACAATAGTAAAACGGAAAAGAATATATAACATATCGGCAGCATCATTCTCCTTTAGCGAATGGCTATCAACGTCTATTTCTTCAAGATATTTAACCGTATCATAGGCAGTATAACCATAAATATTGTAGTCGCCCTCAATCTCAAAGTTACCCATAAACTCTTTTATTGAATCGCCTACACTATAATCAGAGGTGATATTTTTAGAGGCAAACTCCTTAGATTCAAGGCTCATTTTTGCCTTTGCGTTATTGATAGCAATTTGCGCTATTGGTGCTATTGCAATAAACGAACGACTATTCTCTGCTGAGTGGTAGTCCGAACTCTCTAGAAGCGCAGATTGTTGATAAAGGTCGCGCAACTTAAGGTATGCACTCACAGGAGTGTGCAAATCGCCCTCAAACTCCCTCTCTACGATATTATATTTTTTCTTTACCATAACTATACTGTTTTAATGATGAATATTATTGTTTTAAGCTAACGAATTAATCCTATCTGATTCTCTGATATACGTATCCATATCTTTATCTCCTCGCCCTGATAGAGTTAAAACCACTATTTCTCCCTCTTTAAACTCGATTTTAGGCAGTGCTCCAAGCGCATGCGAACTCTCAAGTGCAGGTATTATACCCTCAATTCTAGTGAGCAAGAATGCAGCCTTTAGAGCCTCATCATCGGTTACAGAGAGAACCTCTGAGCGGTGAGTTGTAGCTAGGTGAGCATGTATAGGCCCAACACCTGGATAATCAAGCCCTGCCGAGATAGAATACGGCTCAGTGATTTGTCCATCTTCATCCTGCATCAACATTGTTTTTGCTCCATGAATAATGCCTTGAGTTCCAAATTTCATTGTAGCAGCACTCTTATCTTTATATCCTAATCCATCAGCCTCAACTAGACTAATTTTAACCTTCTCATTATCTAGAAAGTGAAATATTGTACCAGCAGCATTGCTGCCACCACCAACACATGCAATCAATCTATCAGGATACTCTCTTCCCTCTTTCTCCATCATTTGACTCTTAATTTCGCTACTTATCACCGATTGAAGTCTAGCTACCATGTCGGGATAAGGGTGAGGTCCAACCGTAGAGCCAATAATATAAAAAGTGTCGCTAGGGTGTGAACACCAATATCTAATAGCATCATTAGTAGCATCTTTCAATGTCATATTTCCTGAAGTTACTGACACAACCGTAGCCCCAAGCATCTCCATCTTCTTAACATTTGGCATCTGGCGTTCGATGTCGGTTTTACCCATAAACACCATGCATTCTAACCCCATTAAGGCACATACAGTAGCTGTTGCAACACCGTGTTGCCCTGCTCCAGTTTCGGCAATAATTTTGGTTTTCCCCATCTTCTGAGCAATCAATATCTGCCCAACAGTATTATTGATTTTGTGTGCTCCAGTGTGGTTTAAATCCTCACGTTTAAGATATATCTTTGCACCATAAAGCTCACTAAGGTGTTTAGCATGGTATAGAGGTGAAGGTCGCCCAACATAATCTCTAAGCAGAGAGTGATACTCTTGTTGAAAGCTCTCGCTCTCAATTATTTGCAGGTAGTTGTTTTTTAAATTCTCTACTGTAGCATAGAGTATTTCGGGTATATAAGCACCTCCAAACTCACCATAGTACCCTTGGTCATCAACATTAAATTTACTCATTATATTTATTTATTATATTTTTAAAAAATCAAACGAAAAAAGAGGTCTACCGCAAGCGCGACAGACCTCTTTGTACTATATAAAACTTTCACTTAAATATACACAGCTGCACTAACTTACGAATTCATCAATTTGTAAGCCACGCCACCAATAGTTATTTAAAATAAAAGTTGTCATTATCTTCTGTTATTACTCGGCAAATATAATAACTATTTTATAAACATACAAATATTACCTAAATTTATTCAAAAAATTGATGAAATAGCCTATTTTGAGCGACTTTGGTTAGGTTGCTTTTAACTAAGGCGGGTCTTGTAAGACTCCGTAACTCCCGTTCCAGTTACAAACCGCAAAGAATTCACCTTAATCCATTACTTCGAAGAAAAATATTCGAGAAGTTCAGCTGTGAGTGGAGAGAGATTGTGATGCTTGCGATAGGCTATAGCCCACACTTCAAGGGTTGATTTTTTGTACTCCTTAATTGCTGCTTGATAACGGTTATTTTCAGCTTGTTGCTCCATATAGCTTAGTTCTGTGTAGTTTAGGGGGAGCTCAGGAGCAGCTAGGTGTTGGAGTGAATCGGCTAACGGGTCGGTTGCTGAGCGATAGAGATTCTCCGTGTGAATCCAGAACATCGCAGGGAAGCTGTTGCGCATTGCTGTGAATAGTTCGCTGTTATGTGAGGTGATGTTGCGCTTGGCATTGAGATATAGCGATGATGTTTTTATATCACCTAATATTGAGTCTAATGCTCTATTGTAGTATGATAATTGGACCACTCGTCAAACTGGAGCAAAAGTTATAGATGCTATTATGCGACAATCGTAAAGTATAGGAATCGTTTACAATTAAAAATATCAACGACTATGGGTCTACTAAACAAAATCATGGACAACTTCAAAGCTGCTGACTTTACGGTTGCGCCAAACAAGAAATTAAAGACAATTTCGACCGATTTCAAAGCAAACTTCGGGGTGTCACTATTTATCTACAAAGGTAAGCATCTTGCGGATGACTCCCTAACTATCAATCAATTAAACAAAATGGTTTCAGCAGACATCAAAACTTCGGGTAACGGACTCAGGATTAAAGCAAGTATGAAGGTAGGCGATGCCGAGAAAGAGTTTGAAAAACATTACGGACTAACCGTTCAAATAAAAGACATAACAGGCAAGAAGCTCGTTCCAAACAGTATGACTATTGGGGAGGCTTCTCGTACAAAATTTTAAATTATGGCAACTAAAATTAAAGTGTTTGGAAAGGCACAAAATCGTACAGCATTAGGCGCATACAATTTTACCGAATCGTTTAACCGCAACTTTGAAAATAGCAAACCCAAAGGATTAGATCTGAGCCATATGCGTAAGCGAGGTGAGGGATATGAATTGTAAAAAAAATAAACCATGGTAACAACACCCAAGAAAAAGGTCGGTAGGCTTCGCAAGGTAATACCAAAACCGACCGACATTGTTAAACACAAAACTCGTTCATCGAATCATTCACTTAAAGGTGGATGGTTAAAGTACCTTATAGGTGCAGTTGTCATTATTGTAGGTGGCATTATGTTTAAGAATCAGATATTTAATGGAGGTCATTCATTGACCAATGTTTCATTTCGTGAGATTGGCAATGGTGCCATGATAAACACACTAAATCAAACTAAGCAGACGATTATGGTGATTCCGAGCGACAATATGTTACAGAAGAATGGTGCTCTCAAGACCTCTCAGTCCATGGGAAAGACGCTTTATTCTCGTGATTATCAAGCATTTATGTTGTCTGGTGATTATCACAAGCAGGTAATAACAACTATTCAGCGTAGTTTTAGCGACTCAGGCTATCCACTCGTTGATTTGGAGCAAAGCCTAAAGTCTCTTGAAAATCAAAGTGCACTCGATGCAGCCGATGGATTGGCTAAAGATGCTAAGACACTCTTATTGACCACCGCTCGTCCTGACATCATCATCGAATTCGATTATGATATTTCAACAAAGATGGTATCACGCGAGGAGAGTAATACGCAACTAAGCTATAATATTGTATTGCTTGACGCTTTCTCTAATAAATCAATCGGTTCGATCAATAACCCTGGTGTAGCAATCGAGAGTAACAATATTAATAATGTATCGGTGTTACTCAACCAAGAGATTAAAAACAATCTCTCGCAACTCTCTACGCAGATTAAGAGCTACTTCTCTGACATCTTAACTAATGGTCGAGAGATTACATTTACAGTGTCACTACAAAATGGAGCAGCTATCAACCTCCAAGATATGTATAACACCGATGGCGATAGCTATGGCGATTGGATTCGTAACTGGGTACGTCAAAACGCAAAGATGGGTGCCGCTACAATGCAACGAAATACCACTAGCGAGATGCACTTCGTGGATGTACGTATCGAGAACCTACAAGAGGATGGACAGCAGTTCAACGCATACGACTTTGCTGATAAATTCCGTAAGGAGTTCTATAGCATATTCCAAATTCAAGTGGTTAATAACTCACAGGGATTGGCTACATCACATATAGTAATCAAATAATTGAAATATGAAGAGGATTTTACACGCACTCCTTTTCTCCTCTATGGTGGGTTGCGGAGGCTCGCCCAGCAGCAATAGCAGTAGCGCACCTATAACCTTTGCTCCACAAAAGAGCGAAACAAAAGTTGATTATCGACCTACAACAACACAAGAGCAGAATACTTTATCGACAGGTGTGAAAATTTCTGTTATGGTGCCAACTGATTTCACCCAAGCAAATCAATCTCTTGTTCAAAGCAAGCTATTACAGGTAGTATCCCGCGGCGGAATAAGCGGCGTGGGAGGCTCGCCAACTATTGTTATAGCTCCAATCTTTGCCCTCCTTTCGGAGAGTGTCACCGCAACTGTGCCGCCCAAAACGATGTTAAAATATTCGGTAACGCTTTATGTCGCTAATATCATCACAGGCGATGCATATGGCTCAACAACGATAGAGGTTATGGGTGTGGGTGACAGCGCAGAGTTGGCACTTCAAAACGCTATTTCGTCAATCTCTATTTCGGACAGCAACATCTTGCAAATGATTAGCGAGTCAAGCCAAAGAATTGCTCAACAAATACAAAAAAGATGCTGCCTATGAGCGCCTGCCTTGGATTCGCAAGGTGGTACACTTTGGCGATTGGGATCCATTTGATGGGTCGGGAGTTTCTAAATTCAACAATTAATACCCTACAAATAAAATGAAAAAAAGATTATTAAACATTTTAATGATTGCGCAGGTTATCTTATGTGCTACTATACTCTCCTCTTGCGATAATAGCGCAGAATGGGAGTCTAAGATGCAACAAGCTATTGGCAAAGGTGATTTTACAGAGGCTAGAGCCTGTGCTGCAAATATGAAATATAACGATAGTGCATACGAAAAGATTAACCGTGCTCAAATAGCCTTCTTGCTTAATTCAGGAAGTATAGACCAAGCGTATAGCCTCGCTCAAGAGGAGGAATGCGCCAATATCTTTACTGAGTTATTTATGCCAAAACTGTCAGATATATATGAGAGTCAAGGTAAAACAAAGACTCTTCAATTTCTCACAAAGGTGGAGTTTGCCAATGCGCCCGATTTGACAGAAAGTTCCGTTTATTCTTATTCTGATAATGAAAAATATAACACAGAGGCAACAAAATATAACTCTCTACTCGAACAATTCATTACCTATTTAGAAATTTTCAACAATAAAGAGTTCGCAACTCAGTTGCTTAAGTTTGTAAAGCCTATAGTCGTAAATACACCAGGTGGTGATCGTAAAAGTGTCGAACTCAGTAACCAACCGCAAGAGGATATCAAGAAAAAATTAGGATTATAAACCAATGTTTAACTAAAAACTAAAAATTCTGGCAAAATCAGATTTTGAATGCGCACACTGTGGCGTAGTAAGCGAGTCTTTGGCTTCAAAACTTAACCCATTTGACAAGTGGTACAAATACATCTGTTCTAATTGTGGAACAATATGCGAAAGTTGTGCTAAAGACCCATTAATTGGAGCTTGCAGATGCAAACACTGCAACGCAAAGGTATTAAAACATGCCTGGGAAGATGGTAAGTGGAAACGCGTATAATACCAAACATTTAGACACAGAACAGCTGATACCTGCTCTGTGTCACAAAGTATATATTAATTATAGTATGAAGAAGATTATCTTAATATTCTGCGTAAGCAAGAAACTCGACACACCACATCCTGCCGAAGAGCTATACGTCAGCCCTCTATTTAAAAAGGCTCTGGCGTATGCAAAGTCGTTAAATCTAGACAGGATTTTTATCCTATCGGCGGAGCATGGTCTGTTGCCCCTTGATCGGGTCATTGCGCCATACAACAAGACACTAAACAAGATAGGGGTCAACGATCGTCGTCTCTGGGCGCAAGGGGTGCTGAACGACCTGCGTGAGGAGTGCGACCTTGACAATGACCACTTCACAGTCTTAGCAGGTATGAAATACCGAGAGTTTATCTTTGCCAAACTCAAACACTGCGATGTGCCGATGGAGCGAATGTCTATCGGCAGGCAGCTATCATTTTTAACCCCTAAAAACTAACGCAATGAAAGATTATGCACTTGAGCTACATAAGCTCTTCAACAATCTACCTCGCTACAACCACACCTTTGACCCTAACGACATTCCCAAGAATGGAATCTACATCTTCTTCGAGGAGGGTGAGAAGTTTGGGGAACTTGATCGTATTGTGCGTGTCGGAACGCATACGGGCAATAATCAACTCTGTTCGCGAATCAAACAACATCTTCTCGCAAAAAATAAGGATCGCAGTATATTTCGCAAAAACATAGGGCGTGCAATCCTCAATGGACAAAACGATGATTACCTCACAAAGTGGAACTACGACCTGACCTCTCGAAAAAACAAAGAGCGATATGGATCTTTGATAGACGCACAGCGCCAAGAATTAATAGAGAAGGAGGTTACAGAGTATATGCAGGGTCATTTCACCTTTGTTGTATTCCCTGTCGAGACCAAAGAGGAGCGTTTGGAGTTAGAGACGGCTATTATAGCCACTATTAAATCGAGCTGCCCTCCATCATCCAATTGGCTCGGCAACCACTCACCCATCGAGAAGATCTGCCAAAGTGGACTATGGTTAGTACTGGGTTTGAAAGTAGATCCTATCACCGAGGCGCAATATAATCGACTCTGCGAGCTACTTGGTATGTAACGCTTTTGTGCTTCCATTGTCTTGGCGTTCAGCGAGTAGCTCAATGCAGGATATTGAGACGTTAGATTTTAATTTAGGGATGTCCCTCGGCACGTTGGTTGCAAATGCCGTTATGAAATACATCCAAGCAAACAAATAATGTTTCGGATTAAGCTTAGTTTAATTACTAAGCTTAATCCGATAATATACTATAGCTCGTAATATACATTATAGTATTCGCCAGTTTCGATATCTAGCTCTTCTCTTATTCCGACAGGTCGCATGTAGTTGCCTTCAATAAATCTGCTCCATTGAGTTGCTTTTTCGAAATCGAGAAGAGGGTAGACGTCGGCTAGTCTAGCTCCATTTGGTTTCTCGGTATAGTAATCTTCGTTAGAACTCCAGCAGATCCCTAGGCTAACGTTACACATAGTAGCGCTGGGTTCAATAACATAAGATTGTGCTTTTATTGCTTTATTCATTAAATATGTTACCATAATTGATGTAGACACAACGTTATATTCATTAAGGTAGGAGAATTGTTCAAACGCGTAAGCCAAGTCAACGCTGTAGCGAGAGTATGGGAAGGTGTTTAATATTCCACCCTCACTATAATAATAATGATAACTATCTTCATCTTGTGATTCGAAGTATTCTCTAGCATAGTCAGATGAGTCGCCATTATAGTAATAAAACTCTAGCTCATCTTGTTCACTGCCGTTTAGGTACGACCCTCTAAGTTCAATCAACATGTCAATATATATTGCTATATAATCTACAAGCTCTTCTAGGCAGGTTACATCAATAAGTGTCAAATCCAACCCTTCACTCTCCCCAGATAGAGTTTTCCAAAGGTTCAAAGCTTTAGGAATGTACACTTCAATAGCATCTACAATATCTTCATTGTTGTTTAGTGCGTCTAATAGTTCAATATAGTTTCCTCCAAATGCTGGTGTTACATGTGCCGATCCAAGTACATAGTTTGTTTGGTCTCTAAGTTGATACACATTCTCAATCATATTCATCGAGCAGGCATCAAAATAGACAAGGTCAACACCTCCTGCTATTTCAAGAGCATCTTCAAGATCCAAAATAGATATAGCCGTATTTTCATAGTAGTCGTCAAAGCAGATAGCTTTTGTCGTGCTATAAGGGAGATCGTATGCACTTATAGCACCGCCGTGATTCCATAAGATCAGGGTGTATTTTTTTGCTGGCATTCTCTCTTTTGCCTCCAAAATGAACTGGGCAATGTTGCTAGGATCGTTTAGTTCAAAGGCTACATCACTATAGAGAACATCTGTAAATCCTGACTGCTCCAAAGTAATCTGTCGTGTGCCAGGGTATTGGTCTTGGTAGCTCTCTGAGAATTTTACCAAAGCTGTAAAATTTACATTTTCTGTATAACCAAAATATTCAATCTCACATAGGTTTAGTAGGAGGAAGTCGTCAAGATCGCCACCGCCGCAACCATACATAATAATGGTGTGATCTGCATAGTCGGTCTGGTCGATATCGATAGTTTCGTCGTGTGATTTGTCACATGATGCAAAAACGATGGCAATAGCTAGAAGAGTAATGGTGGTATACCAGGTTAATAAATTTTTCATCTATAAATTTTTAATTTACTTAATACTAAGTGCATGAATGGTGCAAAAGTACTGACTTTCATCTATTATAACAAATAATTCTACCATTTAAACAAGTATTAATTGTTAGAGTAGTGGGTGATGAGTAGATAAATGATGTGAAGAATTTTGATTATTGAGTCATTAAACATAACTTTGGCGGCGCAATTAAAAAATAACGTTAAATAAAAAATAATGAAGTTAGAAAAGGGCGATGCCCTAATATCTGGTAAGGTTACAAAATCATTAGTATCATTCACAATCCCAATTCTATTTGCACTATTCTTACAGATAATGTATGGTGCAATAGATATGTTTATTGTGGGTAACTTTGCCCAAATCAACGATGTATCAGGTGTCTCGACTGGTAGTCAATTTATCAACACACTAACATCTCTATGCATAGGCCTATCTATGGGTACTACAATTCTTATAGGTCAAAAAAGAGGAGAGCGAAAGGATAGTGAAATAGGCAGTGTTATCTCTAACTCAATTATGCTATTTATGGCAATGTCGATAGTTATAATGACATTGATGTTGATATTCAACCATGCAATCGTTGATATGATGAATACCCCAGATACAGCGGTAATCAAAACTAGAGGCTACATATTTTATAGCTCGCTCGGAATTCCAATGATTTTTGCCTACAATATTCTAGGTAGTATCTTTAGGGGATTGGGAGACTCTAAAACCCCTCTTATGGCTGTAGCCATTGCGTGTGCGGTAAACGTTATCGGTGACTTAATATTAGTTGCATATTGTGGCATGGGTGCGCCAGGCGCAGCTATAGCAACAATCTTAGCTCAAACTATAAGTGTCGTTGTTTCGATATACATTATTCGAAAAAAATCACTCTTTACCTACAAGATGAATCGTAGTACCTTTGCTCTAAATATGGAGTATATAAAACGTATAATCGTACTTGGTGTTCCTATTGCACTTCAAAGTGTACTTACATCAATTTCTTTTCTGTTTGTAATGTTGATAGTGAATAAGTTTGGTGTGATATTCTCGGCAGCAGTTGGAGTGATTGAGAAGCTAATAGGCTCAATGATGTTAATACCTCTATCATTTATGCAATCAATTTCAGTTTTTGTAGCCCAAAATTATGGAGCTAGAAACTTTAACCGAATGAAACAAGGCGTAAAGGTTGGAATGATAATTTCAGTCTCCACTAGCTTGTTGATGGCTTATCTCTCGATATTCCATGGAGAGATAATAATAAGTATATTTAATCAAGACCCACAAGTATTAGCAGCTGCAAAATCATATCTAAACGCCTATGTGATTGATGTTGTTCTGGTAGCATTCCTGTTCTGTTTAACAGGATATCTTACTGGTAGTGGTGCAACAATGTATGTTATGATTCAAGGTGTTGTCGGTGCGGTAATAGTGCGCTTAACATTAACCTACGTGTTGAGCCTGATAGAGCCAGTATCGCTGTTCCGAATTGGCTTGGCTACCCCTGCGGCAACGATAATCCAAATTGCAATGTGTGTGGTGTTTTTAAATATTACGAATAAGCGAATTAAGAGTTATTTTAGAAAAAAAACCACGTGCTAGACTACTATGAGCCATTTTTAGCTTCTTGGCTTTAAGCCAATTCGCTAAAAAAGACTCCTAGCAGCCTACCACTGGTAAAAAAACCTTCGTCGCTGCCGCTCCTCGGGCTCACTAGCGTTCGCTGGGGATTCTCTTGTAGGAAAGTGTGTGGCTTCGCGGTTTCTGCTGGGATGGGTCTTTCAAGGACTTGCTACCGACGCAGTTTAGTCGCTGCAATATCCATCCCTGTCAAGGTATTTTTGTTGTCAAAATCGCAGAGTCATCGACATCAAACTCGACAAAATCTACGAAAAAATGTGGTTTTTGCCTAAATAATTAAAAAAAATGGAAATTTATGCGGTGAATTACAAAACTTTACGTATATTTGTCGCAAATTACACAGAGTATAAATAAATTTTTAAGATTTGTATGTATAATCTTACACAAAAAGTTATCGACCTACCTGGTTCACGCCAGATAGTGATCGAGACAGGAAAGTTAGCCAAGCAGGCTGACGGTTCTGTAGTAGTACGCCAAGGCGATACTATGTTGCTAGCAACTGTAGTTGCAGCTAAAGATGCTAAAGAGGATTGCGATTTTATGCCTCTTCAAGTAGAGTACAAAGAGAAATACGCCTCAATTGGCCGTTTTCCAGGAGGTTTCCTTAAACGCGAAGCTCGTCCAACTGATTCAGAGATTTTGACTTCTCGTCTTATCGACAGAGCAATTCGTCCACTTTTCCCAGCTGATTATCATGCTGATGTATTTGTGACTGTGAATCTTATCTCTGCTGATAAAGATATTCAACCAGACGCTTTAGCAGGTTTGGCAGCTAGTGCTGCTCTTGCTGTTTCAGATATACCTTTTGCTGCGCCTATCTCAGAGGTTCGTGTTGCAAGAATTTCAGGTGAGTGGGTTATCAACCCAACATTCTCTCAGATGCCAGATGCTGATATTGATATCATGGTAGGTGCTACTTATGACAATATCTTGATGGTTGAGGGTGAGATGAAAGAGGTGTCTGAGGCTGAAATGCTAGAGGCAATCAAAGTTGCACATGACGAGATTAAAAAACACTGTCTAGCTCAAATCGAATTATCTAAAGAGCTAGGTAAAGATGTTAAGCGCACATATTGTCACGAAAAGAACGACGAGGAGTTAAAAGAGCGCGTAATTAAGGAGACTTATGATAAAGTTTTTGAAATTGCAATGAGCGACTCTGCAAAACATGAGCGTAGTGAGAAATTCGAAGAGGTAGAGCATGAGTTCCTAGCGCAATTTAGCGAAGAAGAGCTTGCTGAAAAAGGCTCTATGATTAAGCGTTACTTCCACGATGAAGTGCTTAAAAAAGCAATGCGTAACATGATTCTTGATCAAGGAAAACGCCTTGATGGTCGTAAAACTAATCAAATTCGTCCAATCTGGTCAGAGATTTCATATCTTCCAGGTGCACACGGTTCAGCTGTGTTTACACGTGGTGAAACTCAATCTCTTACAACTGTTACTTTAGGCACAAAACTTGACGAAAAACAGATTGATGAGGTGTTGAACCAAGGTAGTGAGAAGTTTGTTCTTCACTATAACTTCCCTCCATTCTCTACTGGTGAGGCTCGTCCAGCACGTTCGCTTTCAAGAAGAGAGATTGGTCACGGTAACTTAGCTTTCCGTGCTTTAAAACCTATGATTCCTACAGGTGAGGCTAATCCATACGCTATTCGTGTGGTTTCAGATATTTTAGAGTCAAACGGTTCGTCGTCAATGGCAACAGTTTGTGCTGGAACATTAGCATTGATGGATGCAGGTGTGCCAATCAAACGTCCAGTTTCGGGAATTGCGATGGGTCTTATCACCGACACAACAACTGGTAAATTTGCAGTTCTTTCAGATATCTTAGGTGATGAGGATCACTTAGGTGATATGGACTTCAAAGTGACAGGTACTGAAAATGGTATTACTGCTACTCAAATGGATATCAAAGTCGAGGGTCTTTCATACGAAATTCTTACTCAAGCATTAGAGCAAGCTCGTGAGGGTAGACTTCATATCTTAGGTAAAATTTTAGAGACTATTAGCGCGCCACGTGAGGATTACAAACCTAACGTTCCTAGAGTTGTTCAAATGAGAATCCCAGGTGAGTTTATAGGTGCTGTAATCGGCCCAGGCGGTAAAGTTATCCAAGAGATGCAAAAACAAACAGGTGCAACTATCACAATCACAGAGGTTGAGAAAGAGGGCGTAATCGACATTTTTGCAGTTGATAAAACAGCCCTTGATGCAGCGGTTGCTCGTATCAAAGCTATCGTAACTGTACCAGAAGTTGGTGAAGTTTACACTGGAACTGTTAAATCAATAATGTCATTTGGTGCATTTATCGAAATTCTTCCAGGAAAAGATGGATTACTTCACATCTCTGAAATCGACTACAAACGTTTCGAGACAATGGAAGAGACACCTATTAAAGAGGGTGACACTGTAGAGGTGAAACTAATTGATGTTGACTCAAAAACAGGTAAGTTAAAACTTTCTCGTAAAGCGTTACTTCCTAAACCAGAAGGTTGGGTTGAGCCAGTACGTCCACCTAGAGATTCGCGTCCTAGAGGTGGGTTTAATGGTGGCTCACGCGACAGAAAACCACGTCAATAGTTGTCAATCTGCTGATAAATATTGAAAATTTACTTTAATAAGTAATGTTTTACGTAATTTATTACTAGATATTATTTATTAAAGTAGATTAACAACATCTTATAAATAAGCTAATTAGCCCAAAGTTTGAGATTCTTTTAATAAATGAACCTAAAATCAATACGACTTTTGTTAGTAATTGATTATTATTTATCAAAAAAATAACTTATCTTTGCGCTATCTAGCAAATTTGTATTTGTGATAAAAATAATAACTAATATAATTAATTTACTTAAACAAGTTTTCACATGAAAAAGTTTTTGAAAGTTGGCGTTGTTGCAGTAATGTCTGTTCTTGCGTTGAACAGCTGTAACTGTTTCAAAAAGGTTTCAAACAAAATTGACACTGTAGGTGTATCAAGCTCTCCAGCTATTTTGTCTCTTAAAGGCTCTACTGTAGATGCAACTTACACTTTGGATATCCCTGCAAAAGTATTTGCAAAAACGGCTATCCTAAAAATCACTCCTGTTCTTAAGTATGCAGATGGTGAAATAGTAGGAACTCCTAAATTCCTTCAAGGAGAAAAAGTTAGCGATAACTACCAAGTTGTTGCATGGAGCACTCCTAGCAAAGTTACTCAATCAGTATCTTTCGATTACATCCCTGCTGCTAAGCGTTCTACTTTATTCTTAAAAGTTGAAGCTATGTGTTCTAAAGAGGGTACTGCTGATACTTCAGAAGAATTTGTTGCTCTTCCAGACGATATCTTCGTTGCTGAAGGCATTAGCACAGTTCAGTTGTTAGCTGACGATTTTGCTAAATTAGCAATCGCTCCAGATAACTTCAAACGTATCACAACTGTTACTGAAGAGGCTCACATTATGTACACTATCAACTCTGCTGTGGTTCGTAACCAAGCTCTTTCTACTGAAGAACTTGCTACACTTCAAAACTTCATCAAAGAGAACGAAGGTGCATATCGTAGAACTGTAAGCAACGTAACTGCTAAAGCTTACGCTTCTCCTGATGGTCCTCTAAACTTCAACGATGAGCTTTCTGTAAACCGTGGTAAATCTACTGATAAAGCAATTACTAGCAAATTTAAGAAAGATGACACTCCTTACAAAGGTCTAGAAATTGACGCTCTTGGTGAGGACTGGGAAGGTTTCAAAGCATTAGTTCAAGCTTCTGATATCGATCAAAAAGATTTGATTCTTCAAATCCTTGCTATGACTTCAGATCCTCAAAAACGTGATGCTGAAATCAAAAATCTTTCTGCTGTATTCAAAGTGTTAGCTGAGAAAATTCTTCCAGAACTTCGTCGTTCTAAACTACAAGTTAACGTAGACATCGAAGGTCTTTCTGATGATGAGATTAAAGCTAAAGTTAATGGTGATATCAACTCTCTTAAACTTGAAGAGTTACTTTATAGCGCAACTCTTTTCACTGACAACGCTACAAAAGCTAAAGTTTATGCAACTGCAACTAAACAATTCGCTAGCGATTTCCGTGGATGGAACAACCTTGGTGTTATCTTAGCAAGAGAGGGCGAAATCAACGAAGCTAAAGGCTCATTCGCTAAAGCTGCTCAATTGAACTCTTCTTCTAACGAAGTTATCAACAACTTAGGTGCTGTTGCTCTATTCGAAGGAAACACTGCTGAAGCTAAAAAATACTTATCTTCTATCTCTACTAGCGATTCTAAATACAACATGGGTCTAGTAAACCTACAAGAAGGTAACTATGATGCAGCTGTTAAAGTTCTTAACGGTTACAACCTAGCTGTTGCTGAGTTCTGTAATGGTAACATATCTCAAGCTAAATCAATTCTTAGCAAAGAAGATTCAGCTTCTGCATCTTACTTGAAAGCTATCATCGCAGCTCGCGAAGGTAACCAATCAGGTGTAACTTCAAACCTAGAAGATGCAATCGCTAAAGATTCATCATTTGAAGCTAAAGCAAAAGAAGAAGTAGAATTTATCAACTTCGAAATCTAGTCTTATCCTTTAGACAAGAAATAAAAAATAGAGCTGCCTAATATTATTAGGCAGCTCTATTTTTTATGTGACGAATTAGTGTTTAGGTGGTTTTTGTGCTGATGTTGCCCCTATTCACCGAGCCTATGCACAGGAGAAACGCAGTTTCTCCCAAAGGGGTCTCTGACCCCTGCCGTCCGCAAGGACAGTCCAGATCTCAACCTCGCCACCGCCCGTTAAAAGCACTTTTTGCGTAGCAAAAAGTGCAGGGTGGCGTGGTGTTAAAAAACTCAACCTTTAGCGACAGGTTGAGTTTTTTAAGGTAGAACAATAGGTTTGCTATTGGTGAGGTTTGGTTTTGCATCTATATGATTTTTAATTTCATTTCTTTTGATTTCCTTTCTTTGAAGAAAGAAACAAAGAACTTGCACTTCTTAGGTTTTTAACGCTAAAATTTTTGAAAAATTGGGGAAATTGAGACTTGCTCTCCTCTGCGATGTTTGGTGTTGCTCTTGCCTATGAAGTATAGGTTAGAGAGAGCTTCAAACATTCAATTTCCTCTATCCAATTTTTCAAAAATTTCTTAACGCTAAACCTAAAGGTGCTTTGGGGTGTTCACTTCTCTTTGGTTTATTGTGCTTGTAGCTATTGACTTTACCGAAAAAAATATCAATCATTATCAACACTACTGTTAGTAGTGTTTTCCATCTCTTCGCGAAGATGTTTAATATTACTGTAGTGAGCTGCGAAAAATTTATTTATCCTACTTAAAGTTAAATTGTTGGGGTCTTTAACATATTGACTCTGCATCTCTTGCGAGAATAACTTGAAGTCTTTCTCTAGTGTTCTGAACAATTGAAGTTCATTGTAGCTAGGATAACGTAGGTAGCAATACTGAAATAGTGATAGATAGGTGTAGAGCCTTTTTTGTTCTTCATGCTCTAAAATGAAGATTTGAGAAGTTGTAAACTGCACTCTGTTTTTTTGTTCCATGGCCTTAAATAAGTCTTAGTGTTAAACAATGAGGCCGTGAAAGATATAAAAAGTGATTTCACTGACCCGTTGCATTTCACCAGCAAAGGCAGTGGGTACATTAATACACCACACGGGGGTGAAACCACGTGCAGGTATAATAGGGAGGCAAGGCATAAAAAATGCCCGCCTTGCTATTAGGCAGGTTTCCCCACCTTTGCTGATATGAAATGCACTACAAACTTACGAATTTATTTTAAGAAAAACAAAAAATAGTTTTGTTGCTAGGCAGCGTTAATTCTTAGATACTTTGTCAAAGGTTTTGTTTTTGAAAATTTTAAACTATCTTTGTAAGCAACAAAATTATGAAGATATGATACCAAAAACCTTGACATTGACATTGATTTTGCTATTTTCGGCAGCATTGTCTCACGGACAGTTAGCTCCTAGGTCTATTATTTTGCAGCGAAGTGCCGAAGTTCTTAAAGGTAAGAAAATCTTATTCGTTGAAAGAGAGCAGTATGCAAATGATCATCACAACACTGCAACCCTGTTTGAGTATGGAGAGATTAATCAAAACAGCTTTGCTCCTGGTGGGGCATTGAGAGTCTTTGATGTTGATACGCGGAGTGTTACAACACTTCTAGAGACTCAGAGCGGTGTGATACGTGATCCAGAGCTTTCGTTTGATGGTGAGAAAATAATATTCTCGATGCGCAAAGAGTTAAAGGATGGGTATCATATTTATGAAATTGACATTAATGGCGATAACCTAAACCAACTTACATTTGCAGAGGGAATCTCTGATATTGATCCGCTATATCTGCCCGATGGGGGTATTGTCTTTAGCTCTACTAGAGAGCCCAAATATTGCATGTGCAATCGTCATATCATGGCCAATCTCTATCGTATGGATGGAGATGGTGCAAACATTTCGCAAATTGGAGTAAGTACGCTATTTGAGGGGCATTCTGCGCTTTTAAATGATGGACGTATATTGTATGATAGATGGGAGTATGTTGATCGAAATTTTGGCGATGCACAGGGTTTATGGAGTGTTAATCCAGATGGAACTAAGCACGCCATATATTATGGTAACAATACAGCTTCACCAGGTGGTGTGATTGATGCGCGTGCAATACCTGATAGTGATCAGGTGGTGTGTATATTTGGCTCATGTCACGATCGACCTTGGGGTGCGATGGCTATAATTGATAGAAATAAAGGTGTTGATGGAGCAGAACCAGTAGTGCATATTTGGCCTAAAAGCAGTGCTGCATGGGTTGGTAATGGTAATCTAGACTCATTTAAGGAGTTAACAGCCTTTTATGAAGATCCATATCCTCTAGGTAATGGTTACTTCTTGGTGTCAAAATCTATATGGGTTAAAGATGGAGGTTGGAATATTATAGATCAAAAAATGGGTATCTATCTTGTCGGAATTGACGGAACTGAGGAGTTGCTGTTTGAGGGTAGTTTAAGTCTCTTTGACCCTATGCCTATTGAGCCTCGTTTTAAGCCAACTGAGATTCCATCAATGCGAAACTATTCAGATGAGCAGGGGCAATTTTATGTGCAGAATGTCTACGAAGGTACTCACATGGAGTCGGTAGATAGGGGAAGTGTGAAGTATTTAAGGGTCGTAGAGTCGCCTGCTAAAAAGAGTTGGACAGTTGGTGGCTGGGGTGGCGAGGGAGAGCAAGCTCCAGGAGTCAATTGGCACAGTTTTGAGGTTAAGAGAGTGTTGGGCGTTGTGCCAGTAGAGGAGGATGGTTCGGCAAGTTTTGAAGCTCCTGCTGGCAAACATCTCTACTTTCAATTGCTAGATGAGGATATGAAGATGATACAGACAATGCGAAGTGGAGTATCCTTAATGCCAGGCGAAGTAAATGGATGTATCGGTTGTCACGAAGATAGGCTCAGTGTGCCTCTACCTCTAGCTAAAACGCCAATAGCACTTAAACAGCCGAGTCGTAAAATGGAGGAGTGGATGGATAAAGAGCCTCAAAACTTCTCATTTATGGAGCAGGTGCAACCAATACTAGATAAACGTTGTGTTAGTTGTCACGACTTTGATAAAAATGATAGGGATAAATTGGTTTTAGCAAAAGATAAAAATCCTTTTTTTAATGCTGCCTATGTAAATCTATATGTTAAAAAGGTTGTAACCCTAATTGGTGGTGGGCCAGCAGCACTTCAAGAGCCCTACTCTTGGGGTTCACATAAGAGTCGACTCACCCAAATTATCGACTCTAATCACCATGGAGTTAAGTTAAAAGATAGCGAGAAGAAGATACTATACACGTGGATGGATATCAATGGGGTATACTATCCAGTGTATGAATCGGCATTTGATAATGTGCTTTCTGGGCGTTCACCATTGACTAACGAAGAGATAAAAGAGCTAGGTGAGTTGGTAGAGCTCAACTTCTGGTCGCTAAATGCGTGGTATCGCAATATGAGTGCTCAAGTGTCGTTTGACAGACCTAGCGAAAGTCCGTGCTTAGATAAAATTAGAGATGACAAGGAGCGATATGAGCGTGCAATAGAGCTTATAGAGATTGGCAAGAAACGCCTAAAAGAGACACCGCGAGGTGATATAGAGAGCGAATTGGTGATGTGTGAGCGCAATCGCGAACAGATAGAAAATTATGCTGCTCGCCTAAGTGCACAGCTGCAAAATAGCTGCATCATAGATGAGTCAGCAAAGCGATACGATGTGAAATAACCTTAATGTAGATAATCAAAAAAAATAGTAGTAATGAGAACAAAATCTTTAATAATGTTTATTACGGCACTCCTATTAATCTGTAATGCACAGGCAGAGGAGTTAAACCTTATTCCCAAACCAAACAGTGTAGTGGTTAATAGTGGAAGTTTTACATTTTCACCATCAGCAGTAATAGTCGCACCTAAAGATCTAGAACCAGTAGCGTGTTACTTCTCGGAGTTGTTCATAGCACCTTTTGGTAAGCCTCTTTCGGTGGCACGAAGAGCCTCTTCCTCTAAGTCACAGATAATAGAACTATCCTTAATTAAAGGGATGGAGCAAGAGGAGTATAAAATAGAGGTAACAGAGCAGAGAATAGAGATTGAGGCTTCGACAGTAGAGGGAGTGTTTAGGGGATTGCAAACATTGCGCCAATTGATGCCAGTAGAGGCGTATGCAACAACTAAACAAGAGAGTGTAGAGTGGTCTATTCCGTGTGTTGAGATTAGTGATGCGCCCCGCTTTGAGTGGAGAGGTTTAATGGTTGATTCGTCACGCCATTTTCAGCCCCTTTTAGAGCTTCTTAGGATGATTGACTTAATGTCACACTACAAGATGAATATCTTTCATTGGCATCTAGTTGATGGCCATGGTTGGCGAATGGAGAGTGCTCTGTATCCTAACCTTACAGAGATTGGTGCTTGGAGAATGCAGCCTGGTTACCCAACGGAGGGTGAAACAAATAGATATGGAGGCTATTACACTCAAGAGGAGATTCTCCTGCTTGTTGATTATGCTAAGGAGCGTTTTATTACTGTAGTTCCAGAAATAGAGATGCCTGGCCATTCGTCAGCTGCACTTGCTTCATATCCCGATTTATTGGCTTGCTCGAATGTCGAAAAGGTAGAGGTTGCTCACTTCTATAGCTATCCAGCCACTGAGCAGCGTTTCCCTCCTGGTGGTGCTGATGTGATGTGTGCAGGAAAAGAGTCGACATTTCAGTTTATAGATAACATCATTGGTGAGACATGTGAGTTGTTCCCTTCGGAGTATATACATATTGGAGGTGATGAGGTTGCAAAGTCGCAGTGGGCAAATTGTCCAGAGTGTCAGAAAAGAATGGAAGAGGAGGGATTAGAATCGCTAGAGGAGCTGCAGAGCTACTTTATCAAACGTGCAGAGAAGATATTATCTAAATATGGTCGCAAATTAATTGGTTGGGATGAGATACTCGAAGGTGGACTTCCTGAACAATCAGCTGTTATGTCGTGGCGAGGAGTTGATGGAGGTGTAAAAGCTGCCCAGCAAGGCAAAAAAATTGTTATGTCGCCAGAGCAATACCTATATCTTGATAGAGGGCAAAGCAAGAGTCCTCTCCACCCAACTCATTGGCCAGGTTATGTTCCAATTGATGTAGTTTATAATTTCAATCCAGTACCGCAAGTGTTAACTAATCAAGGTAATGAGGGATTAGTGATGGGTTTGCAGGGCAATCTATGGACTATATTCACAAATACGCAAGAGCTTAATGATATTCAAACATTCCCACGTCTGTGCGCAATAGCTGAGATTGGTTGGACTAATGAAAATCAATGCTCTTATGACGATTTTTTAAAGCGTCTTGAGATAGATAAGATGCGCTTAGATTTCCAAGGGGTAATATATTGGCAAGAGCCAAAATAGAGAATTAAAGTCGATGGAGTGTTTAGCGATTTTGCTTAGCGGTTTTCACCGCATATGCGCAGCATATGCGGTGAAAACCGCTAAAAGGTGTAAACCAACAAAAAAATCAACTTGATATAGATTTTGTATTATTCTAACCCTCTAGCTCAAGCCAGCGCATGGTTTTTTCGTCTAGAAGCTCTTTTAGTTCGCCATATTTGGTTGACATCTCTAGCAGTTCGGATTCGGCAAGCGTACCTTGTGACAACTTTTGCTCTATAGTGGCTATCTCTTGCTCTAGGTTTTCAACCTCTGCAACTATCGACTCTAATTCGCGCTGCTCTTTGTAGCTTAGCTTTACGGTGCGATTGTTATTGCGGTTTTGTTGAGATGGAGTTTGTTCT
Source organism: Rikenellaceae bacterium (assembly GCA_044433405.1). Taxonomy (GTDB): domain Bacteria; phylum Bacteroidota; class Bacteroidia; order Bacteroidales; family Rikenellaceae; genus CAMQVM01. Next base: position 16,450 of record JAWXTQ010000001.1, on the reverse strand, counting down.
GTTTTTGCCTTCTCAATTGGTTTAGCTAGATCTGCCTCCTCTTCTACAGAGTTGCGATACTGGGTGTAGTTGCCTTCGAAAAGACGAGTAGAACCATCATCCTCAAATACTAAGAGATGATCAACTACCTTATCCATAAAGTAGCGGTCGTGCGATACGACAATTAAACACCCTCCGAAGTTTTCTAAATATTGCTCTAAGACGTTAAGAGTAGCTATATCTAAATCGTTGGTAGGTTCGTCAAGCACCAAGAAGTTTGGTGAGCGCATCAAGATTGTCAGTAGATATAGTCTACGGCGTTCACCCCCTGAGAGTTTTGCAACAAATGAGTGCTGCACAGCAGGTTCAAAGAGGAATTGAGTTAGAAACTGAGAGACTCCTATGGTTGTGCCATCGCCAAGAGTCACAACTTCAGCTATGTCGCGAACAACATCTATCACTTTTGCATTCTCATCAAAGGTTATTCCCTCCTGAGTGTAGTAGCCAAAGTTTACGCTACTTCCCACCTCTACTTCGCCACTGTCGGGCTCAAGTGAGAGTGTTAGCATCTTAAGAAGTGTGCTCTTGCCACTGCCATTTTTGCCAATTATTCCTAGTTTCTCACCTCGTGAGAAGGTGTAACTAAAATCTTTTATCACCTGTTTGTCGGCGAAACTTTTCGATAAAGAGTGTGCTTCAAATATCTTTGTGCCTAGGCGAGAGTGGGCAATATTTATCTTTAGATTGCTATCGTCGCGACCAGCAAAAGCCTTCTCTTTGATATCATAGAAAGCATCCTTACGATACTTTGCTTTTGTTCCACGTGCTTGAGGCATTCGCCTCATCCACTCTAGCTCTTTCTTGTAAAGATTTTGCGCCTTTTCTCTCTGCAGGCCGAATAGCTCAATGCGCTCAGCTCTATATTTAATATAATCGCTATAACCACCCTTGTAAGAGTAGAGTTGTTTTTGATCTAATTCGTAGATGTCAGTGCATACTCGATCTAAGAAGTAGCGGTCGTGAGTCACCATTAATAGCGTTTTGCCCCATTTTAATAGATACTCCTCTAGCCAAGCGGACATCTCTAAGTCGAGGTGGTTTGTGGGCTCATCAAGAATCAGCACATCTGGGTTCTCAACTAGTACGCTTGCAAGTGCAACACGTCGTCTTTCACCCCCAGAGAGAGTGCCCATCTTTTGATTAAGGTTGGTGATATTTAGTTTAGTGAGAATGCTCTTTGCTCTCACCTCTAAATCCCACGCTCCTAGAGCCTCCATCTTTGTGGTTAGTGTCGCGATATTGTCGGCATCACCACTCTCAAGAGCTTTATAGTATGAATCTATAACCTCTTTTGTTTGAGATACAAAGCCATAAATGGCATCAATTACATTGTCGTCAGGATTGAATGCAGGAGATTGACTTAAATAGCCAACCCTTATGTCGCGACGAAAAGTTACCTCGCCACCATCGCTGCTCTCTACGCCTGCAATGATATTTAGGAGAGTCGTTTTACCAGTTCCATTTCGCGCAACTAGCGCAATACGACTACCTTCTGTTATATACAAAGAGAGATTTTCATATAACAGAAAATCTCCATACCATTTACTTATTTCGCTCAGTTGTATCATACTTTATTGAGGTGATTAGCTATTAAGCTAGCAATATCTACTCCTAGCTCTTTTTTTGATTTGAGTTCAATCGAGGTAGCTGTTCCCTCGCTTGATATTATAGTGACTTTGTTGGTGTCAACACCAAATCCAGCCCCTTTGTCTTTTAGCGAGTTGAGGATTATATAGTCTAAATTTTTTGATTTAATCTTTTTTACGGCATTGTCTATCTCATTGTCGGTTTCAAGTGCAAACCCCAAGAAGAGTTGATCATCTCCTTTTATTTCACCAATTTTGGCTGCTATATCGCATGTTTGCTTTAGCTTGATTGATAACTCACCGCAAAAATCATCTTTTTTTAGCTTCTTGTTTGCAGTTACCTCAGGAGTATAGTCGGCTACCGCGGCAGCCATTACTATAATGTCGCTCTGCTGTGAGATAGGAATTACCGTATCATACATCTGCTTTGCACTCATCGCCTCTATTTCGTGAACTCCCTTAATTGAGCCTTTTAATCGTGCATCAACACCTGCTCTTACAATCGTAACTTCAGCACCACGCTTTGCTAGTGCAGAGGCTATTGCATAACCCATCTTGCCAGAGGAGTAGTTGCTAATAAATCGTACAGAATCTATAGCCTCGATAGTGCCACCTGTAGTTACAAGCGCTTTTTTACCACTCAAATCTTTAGCTACGCAGAAGTGCTCTCTTAGGCTCTCTACTATAACTTCAGGTTCAGCCATTCTCCCTTTACCCTCTAATCCACTAGCCAAAAAGCCGCTATCGGCATCAATAATCTTAACACCATCATTTTTAAGGGTGTTGATATTACGCGTTGTGGTTGGGTGAGAGAACATGTCAAGATCCATGGTTGGAGCAACAAAACATTGACATCTTGCTGACAAATAACTAGTCACTAGCAGATTATCAGCAACGCCACTAGCCATTTTAGCCATTGTTGAGGCAGTTGCAGGAGCTATCAAATAGGCATCAGCCCATAATCCCAACTTCACGTGTGAATTCCACTCTCCATTTTCAGGGTTGAAAAACTCAACAGAAATCGGGTTTCCAGAGAGCGTAGCAAGCGTTAAAGGAGTGATAAATTGCTTTGCATTTTCACTCATAATAACTTTAACTTCGCATCCCTCTTTTTTTAGTAGTCTGACAAGAATAGCAGCTTTATAAGCTGCTATACCTCCAGTTATTCCTAGCAATATTTTTTTGCCATTAAGCATAAACTTGCCTTTTAATAAGCTACTTACTTTCTAACAATTTCAAAATCACCATCAAGATACTCTTCGATTGCAATTAGAGTAGATTTAGGTAGACGCTCATAGTAGCGTGATACTTCAATTTGCTCACGATTTTCGAAAGTCTCTTCAAGAGTATCGCTAGCTGTGTGAAATTCACTCAACTTTTTAACTAACTCCTCTTTAATCTCAGTGCTGATAGTGTTTGCACGTTTAGAAATCGCAATAACCGATTGATATAAATTGCCAGTTTGCTCATCAAAATCGCTTAGTGTGCGGGTTGTTGTGTTAGTTGGAATTGTTGTTTTTTTAAACTCCATAATGTTGTATATTCTTAAAAATTATAACTTTATTTCTATTTCAAAATGGTTAAAGTAGGCAGTTTATGCTATTTCTTGCCTCTACCTTGAGCCTGTTCCTCTTTCGCTCTCTCTGCTACCTCCTCTTGTGAAGGGTTTTTCTCCTCGAAAGATTCTACCATTGTGTAGTTTCGCTTAATACGCTCATATCTGCGTTGTGCGCGCTTTTCTATCTTCTTGCTTTTGTCTGAAATTAACTTTTCAGCCTCTTCAGGAAGAAGTTTCCCTTTTTCTACTCTCTTCCTTTTTTTCTCAGCGTATCTAGAAATTTTGATTATCTCCTTCTCTGTAAGTCGTAGGCTCTTATCTGCATTCTCTAGTAGCTCTCTGTTTTTAGATAGTTTATCGGCATTCTCTTTTATCGACAACACCTCTTTAAAGTACTTGCTATTAGGGTATTCAGTAATGAAATTCAACGCTGCATCAACAGTGTTTATATATCTTTCGCGTTGTTTATCGACTACAGAGCCACGAGCAAATAGGTAGTGCGATTTAACAATTAAAAACAGAATATCTTCACGTCTAGGGTGTGCTGGGTACTCGCGTAGAGTGTTGTTAAATGTTGTAATTGCTGAGTTATAGTAGGTCACATTGTAGTAAGTCTCGCCTAGTTGGAAAGACTTATTGTGCAAACGACGTCTCAGGTCCTCAAGCATATAGTTAACAGTGTCAGTTCTAGGCCCTCTAGGATAACGTGATTTGTACTCTGACAGAGATGAAATAGCAGTATTTGTTGGCGTTTGATCTAGCTCATATTTAGGAGCAACATTATAGTGGCTCATTGCATACAAAAATTCAGCCTCTTCTAAGAAAGGACTACGGCCATAACTTTTTCTAAAATTGTCAAAAAGCACAGCGCACTCTTCGTACTCATAGTTGTTATACATTGCCTTAGCTAGAAAGAATCTAATTGTGTCGGCTTTGTCGCTACCTTCGTATACGCTAGCAATCTGATTGAATAGTGTAATCGCGCGATTGTTGTTATTTTCGTAGTAATAACGCATCGCACCTTCATATTTTGCTTGGTAGTCTCTTCCTTTAACGAGTTGGTTATAACCACCACAAGAAACCATTACTGAAATTACGATTCCACAAAGGAGGAACCTAGCTAATTTTGTCATATTAAAAATCTTATCTAAAAATTGGATGCCCAATGGCGATGCACAATCGCGGCAAAGGTAGTAAAAATATTATTAATTACCATAATTAACGAAAAACTTCGGAGAAAAATTGCTACTAACTAGTAATTAATTATAATATAATCCTAGGGATTATGTGTTTAGCATAAGATATAATGTCTTGAATGTGCGGAGTGTTGTTTGTTAATATCTTGAATTTTAGCCTATTGGAAGGGTTGCCGTACTCTACTATACACTTTTTGAAGTGAGCGATATTATTAAGATCCGTTGCGCTAGAATTTAATACTACTCCGTCAACACCAGCCTCAGCTACGCTGCTGATTGCTGCCCTATAAGAATCAAAATCTTCAAAATTGTTACTTTCAAGCTCTACCCAAAGCTCAGCATCATCGCCTATCTCCTCTGCAACAAACTTAATAAAAGAGAGAGTTTGGTCGGGGTTGGCGTGATATTTTTCAACGTCAAAAGGTATTTCAACAAAATCAGCCCCATTCTCTATTGCCATTGCCACTTCAAGCGCTGTAACTTCAGGGTAAGTGTTTGGTGCAAAGCTTGATATAGAGCCTAATGTGCACTCCTTATCCAAGAATGTAACACCAATCTCATCCACATTATTGGGCAAAACGGAGATAGAAACGTCACCATAACGCTTGATAATGTCGTTTGCGGCTTTTAGAGTAGCAGCATTTAACTTGCCGTCAGTAAAATTTTTCGGTAACAAAAGAATATCAATCATACTTTTAAATATTAATATCGACAAAGATACAATATTTTTAAAAAAATAGCTATTTTTGTCTCTTTATATTTAACAATTTAACGAATTAAATGAACCGCCTAAAGCATTTTACCTCAATTTTTGCCCTATCACTCTTTGTATTATCGTTGCAGTCAGCCACGCTTATTCACTCTCGATTAATAAATGTCTCGAAAAGAAATAGCTCCCAAAAGGTGGTGATGGATTCGCTGCTTGTTAAGACAGAGACTCCAGAGATTGATTTTAGCTCAATGTTGGATCACCTCTATGCTAGTGTAGATGTAAAGGCCATTTTTGCCAATCACGATTTGATGTTTAAGCAGCATAAGAGACGACAATCATTTGAGTTTCCTGGTTTTGAGGGAGAAGGAAAGCTGCCAGAGATTGAAGATTTCAGTGTCGAAAATGACGAGATAGAGAAATTCGAAAAATCACTCGAAAACATTCAAAACTCAATCTCAAGAGTTGGGTTTATTGGAGATTCGTTTATTGAGGGCGACATACTAAGCTGTGATGTTAGGGAGATGATGCAAGAGATGTTTGGTGGTAATGGAGTAGGGTTTGTTCCAACAACCTCTGTAGCTGCCTCATTCCGTGGAACTATAAAACACAAATATAGCGGTTGGGAGAGCTTTAACATAAAGAAAAAAAGCAGTGAAGCTATAGACGAAAAGTTTATTATCTGTTCATTTTATAGTAAAGCTCAAAATGTCAATGCTCAAATGGAGTATGAGATTACCCATTCGCGCAACAATCTAGACAAGGTGACTAGTTTGCGCTACTTCTTTATAAGTGAAAGAGCGAGCAAAATAGAGCTCTTGATAAACGACTCTATTTCTAGAAGCCTCACCACTGAGGCTAGCACTTTGATGCAGAGTGTAGAACTATCGCTTGATAGCTGTTATATTGAGAGGGTTAAGATTACAATCCCTTCTCAAAAGGATTTTTACTCTTATGGTGTGAGTTTTGAGGGTGGTAGCGGCATCTATGTCGACAACTTTTCTGATAGAGGTAGTTCAGGGATGCAGCTGACCAAGTTATCCAAAGAGCAATGCATGATGTTTGATACCCTTAGTGGCGGATACTCCTTGATTGTGGTGCAGTATGGCTTGAATGTAATGTATGCAGGGCAGCAAAACTATACAGCTTACGAGAATCGAATGGTTAAAATAGTAGATGATTTAAGAGAGTATTATCCCAACGCCACACTCCTAGTGATGGGTGTGAGTGATAGGATGATAAAACAAAACGGTGTCTACCAACCTATGAGTGAAATTGAAGCGATGGAGAGACACCAACGCCAAATAGCAGAGCGTTGTGGAGTGCTTTTTTGGAGCACCTATGATGCGATGCAGAATTATGGAGGGATTAAAGGATTTGTTGAACGTGGTTGGGCAGCGAAAGATTACACTCACATAAATAATAAGGGTGCAAGGGTGATTGCAGAGCAATTAGTTGCATCATTATATGAAAAATTAAAAGAAAAAAGCAAAAAATAGTCTATTTTATGTAAATTCTTATCATTATTACAAAAACTTTTTATACATTTGCATTGTGCAAGTTTGCAGTAAAATAACAACATAGAAATATAAACTTAAATTTTTAGATTATGGCAAAATTATTTGCTGAGTTTCCACCTGTTGAGACATCTAAATGGGAAGAGGTGATAAACACCGACCTAAAAGGTGCAGATTACAACAAGAAACTCGTATGGAGAACTATCGAAGGCTTTTCGGTACGTCCCTACTATAGGGCAGAGGATTTGACAAATGTACGCCATCTAGGCAGCAAACCTGGAGAATTTCCTTATGTGCGTGGCGTCAAAAATGACAACAATTGGTTAGTGCGTCAAACAATTGTCGTTAACAATCCTAAAGAGGCAAATACCAAAGCTTTAGATATTCTCTCTAGAGGTGTTGAGTCGCTTTGTTTTGTGATTTCAAACAAGGATTTCTCTGAGGAGGATATGGACACGCTATTAGAGGGTGTGGTTATATCAGCTGTAGAGCTTAACTTCGAGGGGTGCAAGGTTGAAAGAACGGCACAAATATTTCTTGACAAAATCGAAAAAACAGCTCTCACTTCTGAGGATGTAAATGTTTCGTTCAATATTGACAAAATAATAAATAAAATCTCTGTTAAAGGTCGACTTAATATCGAAGAGGGGTTGAAATTGGATAAAATTGTCGCTCTAATTGAGAGAGCTGACAAGTATCGTCGTATTCGTTTTACAACCGTAAATGGTCAAGTGTTCAATTCAGCAGGAGCAACAATTGTTCAAGAGTTGGCATTTGCTCTCTCGGCTGCTCATGAATATTTAGTAACCTTTATCGAGGCAGGTGTTCCTGTAGTTAGAGCTGCACGTAACATCAAATTTAATATGGCAGTTGGAGCAAACTACTTTATGGAGATTGCAAAATTCAGAGCTGCACGTATGCTTTGGGCTAATATCGTAGGTGGTTATAATCCTGATAAGCCTTGTGCTACAAAGATGAAAGTTCATGCCATAACCTCGAAATTTAACATGAGTGTTTATGACCCTTATGTGAATATGCTTCGTGGAACTACTGAGGCTATGAGTGCTGCAATTGCAGGTGTTTCATCAATAGAGGTTCTTCCTTTTGATGCAGCTTATACCGCAAGTTCCGAGTTCTCATCACGTATTGCGCGTAATACTCAACTTCTACTTAAAGATGAGTCTCATTTTGAGCAAGTAACTGATGCGGCTGGTGGTTCATATTATATCGAAACATTAACTCAATCAATTGCAGATGCTGCTTGGGCTCTATTTAAAGAGATTGAAGAGGTTGGAGGTTATATTGAGGCTTCTAAACAAGGAATTATTCAATCTAAAATTGCTGAGTCGGCTGCAAAACGTGATCTTAATATTGCAACTCGTAGAGAGATTCTACTTGGAACAAATCAATATCCTAACTTCACTGAAAAAGCTGAAGATGCAATCACTGAGGATAGCATTAAACCTAAGGAGTGCACTTCGTGCTGTTGTGCTAAGCAGGCAACTCTAGAGACTATCAAGCCTTATCGCGTGGGAATGCCATTCGAACAGCTTCGTTTGAGAGTTGATCGTAGCGGTAAGAGCGTAAAAGCGTTTATGTTGACTCTTGGAAGTTTGGCTTTCTGTCGTGCGCGCGCTCAGTTTGCATCTAACTTCTTTGGTTGTGCAGGTATAGAGCCTATGGATAATGTGCATTTTGACTCTGTAGAGCAGGGTGTTGAGGCTGCAATTAAAGCAAATGCTGATATTGTGGTTATCTGTTCGTCTGACGATGAGTATACAACCCTAGCACCACAAGCGTATGAAATGTTAAAAGATAAAGCTATATTTGTTGTAGCAGGCGAGCCTAGTTGCAAAGCTGAGTTGCAAGAAAAAGGCATAAACAACTTCATTAGTGTGAAATCTAACGTGTTAGAGACACTTAAAGGTTACGTTAATGAATTAGGCATCTAAAAACTTATTACAATGAGAGCAAATTTTTCAGATATAAATGTAAATGCAACAAGAGAGTGTTGCACAAAAAATAGCGAAGGCTCTACTGTTCAACCTTGGTTGACCGCTGAGCAAATCGAAGTTAAAGGAGAGTATAGCGAGAGTGATCTTGAAGGGATGGAGCACCTAAATTATGCTGCTGGTATTGCGCCATATCTGCGTGGTCCTTACAGTACAATGTATGTTATGCGCCCTTGGACTATTCGTCAATATGCAGGTTTTTCTACCGCTGAAGAGTCGAATGCGTTCTATCGCCGTAACCTTGCCTCTGGGCAGAAAGGTTTGTCGGTAGCTTTTGACCTTGCAACTCACCGTGGTTACGATGCTGACCACCCACGTGTGGTTGGTGATGTTGGTAAGGCAGGGGTTTCTATCTGCTCGGTAGAGGATATGAAGGTTCTTTTCAATGGTATTCCTCTTGACAAAATGTCGGTTTCGATGACAATGAATGGTGCTGTACTTCCAGTGCTTGCATTCTATATCGTTGCAGGTTTAGAGCAAGGTTGCACTTTAGATCAACTTAGCGGAACTATCCAAAACGACATCCTTAAAGAGTTTATGGTGCGTAATACATATATATACCCACCTAAATTCTCAATGAAAATAATTGCAGATATCTTTGAGTACACCTCTAAGAATATGCCTAAGTTTAACTCTATATCAATTTCAGGTTATCACATGCAGGAGGCAGGTGCTACAGCTGATATCGAGTTAGCCTACACATTGGCTGACGGTTTAGAGTATCTTCGTACTGGAGTAAACGCTGGTATGAGTATTGATGCTTTTGCACCACGTCTATCGTTCTTCTGGGCAATTGGCACTAATCACTTTATGGAGATTGCTAAGATGCGCGCTGCTCGTCTGCTTTGGGCTAAGATAGTTAACAAATTTGAGCCTAAAAACAAAAAATCTCTAGCGTTACGTACTCATAGCCAAACATCAGGATGGTCGTTAACTGAGCAAGATCCATTTAACAATGTAGCTCGTACAGCTATTGAGGCAATGGCATCAGCACTTGGTCACACTCAATCACTTCACACAAATGCACTTGATGAGGCGATTGCTCTTCCAACCGATTTCTCTGCTCGTATTGCACGTAACACTCAAATATACCTACAAGAGGAGACTAACATCTGTCGTGCTGTTGACCCTTGGGCAGGTTCATACTATGTTGAGAGTTTGACTCAAGAGATTGCGCAAAAAGCGTGGAAACTAATCGAAGAGGTAGAGGAGCTTGGCGGTATGGCTAAAGCTATCGAAACTGGTATTCCAAAAATGCGTATCGAAGAGGCTGCTGCACGTAAACAGGCTCGTATCGACTCAAATATCGACGTTATTGTTGGTCTAAACAAATATCGTTTAGAGAAAGAAGATCCAATTGATATTCTTGATGTTGACAACACCGCAGTGCGTATATCACAAATCGAACGCCTAAATGAGCTTCGTGCAAATCGTGATGAGGCTAAGGTTAAAGCAGCTCTAGAGGCTATCACTAAGTGCGTCGAAGGTGGCGGAGGCAACCTTTTAGAGTTAGCTGTTGAGGCAGCAAAATTACGCGCTTCATTAGGTGAGATATCAGATGCATGTGAGTGTATCGTAGGTCGCTACAAAGCGGTTATTCGTTCAATTTCAGGAGTATATTCGTCAGTTGTGAAAGATAATTCAGATTTCCAAAAAGCACAAACTCAATGTGAAGAGTTTGCTAAAAAAGAGGGTCGTCAACCTCGTATCATGATTGCAAAATTGGGTCAAGATGGTCACGACCGTGGAGCTAAAGTAGTAGCTACAGGCTATGCCGACATAGGTTTCGATGTAGATATGGGACCACTATTCCAAACTCCAGAAGAGGCTGCAAAACAAGCTGTTGAGAATGATGTTCACGTAGTGGGTGTCTCATCTCTAGCGGCAGGTCACAAAACCTTAGTGCCTCAGATTGTTGGCGAGCTTAAAAAATTAGGCCGTGAGGATATAGTAGTTATAGTTGGTGGTGTAATCCCAGCACAAGACTACGACTACCTATACCAATCAGGTGCAGCGGCAATTTTTGGTCCTGGTACATCAGTCACCACTGCTGCAAACAAGATCATGGAGATATTGTTAGCTGACTAGCGACAGGAGGTCGATAAATTAATCAGAGAAAGCCGCTGGAGTACCTGGCGGCTTTGTTTAGAAAAAAAGCTCACTTGCGTTCGCTGGGGATTCTCCTGTAGGTGATGTATAGCTTCGCGATAGTCGAGCATAGGAATAATGATTCTCGCTAAGAATCCCGTTTTAGTGCAGTTTGTAAAGTCAAAAAATGCAATTTAGTGCAGTTTAGATGTGTAAAAAATCGAAATTAGTGCAGTTAAGTCAAAATAATGTATTATATTGGCAGTGTAAAACTAGTAAAAAGATGTAGTTGAAAGACCCTGTAAAACCTGTCACTGTTAAAACCTCGAAGCCGCTCTAAACCATCCTAGAACTCCCTAAGCCGCCCCAAAAGCAAAATAGCATCCTAGATATAAAATCTAAAATGCTATTGTAGTGCCCAGAACAAGACTCGAACTTGCACGCTGGAACCAGCACTACCCCCTCAAGGTAGCGTGTCTACCAATTTCACCACCTGGGCGATTAACGTAGTGCAAAAGTATGTAAAATAATTTGTTTTTCCAAATTAATAGGGTGGCTTTGCATACTATCTTTTGATGATTTTATTGGGATTTTTAGAGATAAAGTCGGCCCATGAGTTGCTTTCGGCACTTGCTAATGGGTTGTTGCGACGGTAGTGGTGACAGAGGGCTACTGCTAAACCATCACTTGCATCTAGGTTTTTTGGCATCTCTTTTATCTTTAAAATCTTTTGTAGCATAGTTGCTACTTGCTCTTTTGAGGCTGCTCCATTGCCAGTAATTGCGATCTTTATCTTTCGTGGAGCATATTCAAACACATCTACGTTCTTGTTGAGTGCAGCTGCCATTGCTACGCCTTGTGCGCGCCCTAGTTTTAGCATGCTTTGGACGTTCTTGTCGTAGAATGGAGCTTCTAGTGCCATCTCTTCAGGTGAATACTCCTCAATGATGCCACTAACACGTTTGAATATGTGAGCCAATTTGGCGTATGGATCGCTAAATTTTGTTAAATCTATATACCCTATCGCTACAACCTCTGCCTTATTACCAGAGGTTTCGATTACTCCGTACCCCATTTTGTTAGTGCCAGGGTCTATGCCTACTATTCTCATTTATTGGGTATTATTGCCTGTTTAGGAGCTCTTTTAACTCCTGTAGCTCTTTCTCTAACGCGTATACTTTTTGAGATAGAGTAGGTAGGGATTTGAATATTGCAGCTGATCTTCGATATTTGCCCGCATCAAAGGCAGGAGTTCCCATCAATATAGAACCATCGTTCTTAACACTGTTTGATATTCCTGACTGAGATGAGATTGTTGTGCGTGGAGCAATCTTTAGATGCCCGCTGATACCAACTTGCCCTCCAAAAATTGAGTTGTGACCTATAGTTGTTGAACCAGCAATGCCCACTTGAGATGCTGCAACGCAATTCTCTCCAATAACTACATTGTGTGCGACTTGAATTAGATTGTCAAGCTTTGTTCCTTTCTTGATAATAGTAGAACCCATAGTTGCTCTATCAATTGAACAGTTTGAGCCTATCTCTACATCATCTTCGATTATAACATTGCCTATTTGAGGGATTTTATTGTATTTGTCGCCCTCAGGAGCAAATCCAAAGCCGTCAGAGCCAATCACCGTGCCACTATGTATTGTTGTTCTATTGCCAATTTTACACTCTTCGTATATTGTAACGTGCGGAAATATAGTTGTGTTATCACCAATAACCACCTTGTCACCAATAACCACATGAGGGTAAATTTTTACATTCTCACCCAACAACACCCCTGTGCCAATTGAGGCGTATTCACCAATGTATATATCGTCTGGTAATACTACCCCTTCAGCAACAACACAATGGTAGCTTACTCCCTCTTTTTGTGGTTTAGATGCAGCGTATAGTTCAAGAAGTTTGGCAAATGATGCGTATGGATCTTCTACCTTTATAAGAGTTGCGCTGATCTGTGCAGTTGGGGCAAAATCACTCTTTACAATCACTATTGATGATTGTGTAGTATAAATAAAGTGCTCATATTTAGGATTCGATAAGAAAGAGAGCGTGTCAGCTGTTCCCTCTTCTATTTTAGCCACTGTAGTAACAGTTGCGTTTTTATCTCCGACAACTTCGCCCTCTAAAAACGAAGCGATAATCTCTGCTGTAAATTGCATTATTCTATTGTTGATTTTATTATTGTGCTAATGTTGAAGAGTAGCTATATATGTTTCGAATATAGTTTTCTCCGTCACGTGTAATCTTCTCTTGAGTTATGTTGCCAAAATAGTCAGTCTCATACTCAAAGGCGTATGTTGTGGTAGTGCCATTCTCTGTTAGCTCAAAATAGGAAAGTAAATATTGGCTCTGTTTGCCAAAATTACCAGTGATATTTTGGTAGAATGGAGCACCTATGATACCTGTTTGTTGAAATTGCAAAGTGTTGTATTTTAATGAGTAGTGATAGTTTACTGAAATTAGCTCACCATATTCAGCACTATTGTAGATCCCATCATTTGGGCTAAGTTCGTATCCATACCACTCAGTACGATAACCGCCATCATTATATCTAATATCTGCCATTATCTCATAATCGTCACCAACAAGTTCGTATTCAGCCATATATGTTCTGCTAAGTTTGTAGCTCTCCTCAATATTGCTGCCCTTGTTTCCTACTATTGATATGTCTAGATAGCTTTTGCTATTGATGTATGTGTATTCTACAGAGCTAAATGAGCCATTTATTGCGTTAATCTTCGATAAAATAGGCTCTCCGTAGTCGTTTGTTTCGCCAATTACGATAGGAACTTTTTCCCCATTCTCGTTGTATCCACAATAGCTTAGCTCGTAAATCGAAATTTCGTTGCTTTCATAATTGGTGGTTTCAATTTCAGTCAGTAGCGTGTATATCGAGTATTCACCGCTATTTTCGTTGTTGCAAGAGACAATAAATGTTGATATTAACAACAAAATGAATTTGTGATGTATATTCATGAATTTTATATGTTTTTTAGCGTTTGTAAATAGGTTAACTTTGCAAAAATAATCAAAAAAATAATAAGTTAGCTACAAAGTTCAATAAAAAAACAAATATAATCTCTCTTAGATTGTTTAGAGAGGGTTCTGAGGATTATAAAAAATTGTATTTCGTGTTTTGTTCAAAATAAATAGTTACCTTTGTAGTTTATTGTAACAACAAAAAACAAAAATGGAACTATATCTTTATAATACTTTAAGTAGAAAAAAGGAGCTTTTTAAACCAATAACCCCTCCTTTTGTGGGAATGTATGTGTGTGGTCCAACAGTGTATGGTGATCCACATTTAGGTCATGCTAGGCCAGCTATTACTTTTGATACGCTTTTTAGGGTGCTAAAAGCTCTCGATTATAAAGTGCGATATGTGAGAAACATAACCGATGTTGGCCATCTTGAAAATGATGCTGACGAGGGTGAGGATAAAATTGCCAAAAAGGCGCGCCTAGATCAGGTTGAGCCAATGGAGGTTGCAACCTACTACACAAATCGCTATAGAGATGCAATGAAGATGTTAAATGTTCTTCCCCCTTCGATTGAGCCACAGGCTTCAGGCCACATGATGGAGCAGATTGAGATGATTGGAACTATCATAGACAAAGGTTTTGCTTATGAGAGCAATGGCTCTATCTATTTTGATGTTGAGAAGTACGACAAAGAGTTTAAATATGGAGTCTTGTCAGGCAGGGTGTTGGAAGATATGAATGCTGCAACACGAACACTTGATGGTCAGAGCGACAAGCATTCGCCTTTTGATTTTGCTCTATGGAAAAAGGCTTCAGCACAACATATTATGCGTTGGAACTCACCTTGGAGTGTGGGTTTTCCTGGTTGGCATATGGAGTGTTCAGCTATGAGTACAAAATACCTTGGTAAAAGTTTTGATATCCACGGAGGTGGAATGGATCTACTTTTCCCTCACCACGAGTGTGAGATTGCTCAAAGCACTGTTGCACATTGCGATAAAGGAGCACGCTATTGGGTGCATAACAACATGATTACCATTAATGGTCAAAAGATGGGTAAGTCGTTAGGTAATTTTATAACTCTTGAACAGTTGTTTGGAGGTTCACACCCTCTTTTAGAGAGTGCTTATTCGGCAATGACTATCCGTTTCTTTGTGCTTCAAGCATCTTATCGAAGCACTCTAGACTTTTCTAACGAGGCGTTAACTGCTGCATCTAAGGGTTTTGAACGTATGGTTAAAGCGTTTGAAACTCTGTCTAAGATAACTCCTAGTGACAAATCTACTGTGGATCTATCATCGTTACGCGAAAAAGTACTAGAGGCTATATGTGATGATTTGAATACACCAATTGCTATATCTCATCTTTTTGATGCAGTTAGGGTGATTAATCAAATATATGACAAAAAAGAGAATATCTCGGCTGCCGATTTAACAAAATTACAGAGCGATATGAGCTTTATATTGATAGACTTGTTGGGATTAGATGTAGCGCAATCTAGCGATAACAAAGATGTGCTAGATGGTGTGGTGAATATGATACTATCTATTCGTCAGGAGGCTAAAGAGGCCAAACAATGGGAGATATCAGATAAAATTAGAGATAGACTTTCGGATGTAGGTGTTGTGGTGAAAGACCGAAAAGATGGTTTTGACTGGGAATTAAAAGATTAACACACAAACAATAACAAAAATTATGAGATTCAAACATTATCTTACGATTGTTTTACTTTTGCTAACTACTTCCGTTGTTGCTCAAATTGTTGAGCCTGTGCAGTGGAGTTCGAAGAGCGAAAAAATAGCAGAAAATCAATATAAGCTTATATTTATAGCCGATATTGATGAGGGTTGGTATATATATGGAAATAAAGATTATGAAGATGGTCCTATGGGAACACAAATTCAAATCACACTTCCAGATAATATCACACTAGAGGGCTCTTTATCTACTGTGTCAGAGGTGAAAACAATCTATGATGAGATGTTCGCAATGGATATTGACAAACTCTACAAGAAGGCTGTTTTCGAGCAGATTGTAAATGTTAGTGGAGAAGGCCAGGTAGAGGCATCCGTAATGTGGCAATCGTGTAATAATGAGTCTTGTATTGCACCAGACGATTTTGATTTCACATTTAAGCTGGGCGAAGCGTCGGCAGCAGTGGAGGCAGACACTAAGGAGGCATCTACAAGCACCAAAGTAGTTTCAGCCGCAAGTGACTCTTTTGAGGTTGCCAACGTGCCGCAAAAGTCGCTTTGGTCGGTGATTATTGAGGCGATAATTTGGGGATTTGCAGCACTTTTAACGCCTTGTGTTTTTCCTATGGTGCCTATGACTGTTTCGTTTTTTATGAAAAGTAGCGAGTCTAAAACCAAAGGTAGAGCATTAGCTTCTATGTATGGTCTGTCGATTATAGCTCTTTACACACTGCCTATTGCAGCGATTATATTAATCACCTACCTGCTTGGAGGCGATGCTGTTACGGCTGATATATTCAACTGGCTTTCTACCCATTGGTTGCCAAATATTTTGTTCTTTTTGGTGTTTATGGTGTTTGCTATCTCATTTTTTGGAGCATTCGAGATTGTCTTACCATCGTGGTTGGTCAACAAGAGCGACGAAAAGTCGGATAAAGGTGGTTTTATTGGAACTTTCTTTATGGCATTAACATTAGTTCTTGTTTCGTTCTCATGTACTGGGCCTATTGTTGGGTCGATACTAGTGCAGTCAACACAGGGAGAGGTGTGGTGCCAATTGT